>JAAZAP010000310.1 GCA_012514255.1 Bacteroidales bacterium
CCTGCCGGCCACCCGGCGTACAGGACAATGGTTGAATATAATCGGCTGAGATACAGGCTAATGCCCTATATCTACTCCCTTGCCGGTCACACCTGGCTGAGAGATTACACGATAATGAGGGGTCTGACGATGGATTTCAGCGGTGACAGGGCTGTTTTCGATATAGCCGACCAGTATATGTTCGGGCCGTCACTGATGGTCTGTCCCGTTACTGAATACAGGGCAAGGTCACGGAGGGTTTATCTTCCTGCTGCCTATGGTTGGTATGATATGCGCACCGGAAATCATTTCGCCGGAGGCGCTGAGGTGAATGCGGAGGCTCCCTATGGCTACATGCCGGTATTCATACGCGAAGGGTCAGTCATACCGTTTGGCCCGGAGATACAGCATACCTCTGAGAAAGCAGCAGATCCCCTGACAATGTGGGTTTATGCCGGGGCTGACGGCAGCTTCACCCTTTATGAAGATGAAGGTAATAACTATAACTATGAGAATGGAGCTTACAGTCTTATCAATTTTACATGGAGTGACAATGACCATGCACTGATCATTGGCGCCAGGGAAGGAAGTTACCAGGGAATGTCTCAGGAGCGCACAATTAACGTGGTGATAGTGTCTGAAGCCCAACCGGTAAAGCTTGATTTTGACAGGACTCCTGACAGATCAGTTACCTACACCGGGGAGGAGATAAGGCTGCAGTTTGAAAAATAGTTAAGTAAAACCAAGATAGTAATTGTAATAATTTAAATGGCGAAATCATGAAGAGAGCAATTCTGGCACTTGCGGCAGTGGTGCTTCTTGCAGGCCCTGCTCTGTCTCAGAGCATCGTGCCCGCCGAATGGAAGTTCCTGAAAGGCGATAAGCCTCATTATATAGATTCGGCGCTGAATGAATACTGGTGGAATGACATCTCCCCGCTGTCAGCCTGGGAGAAACAGGGCTTCCAGGGATATGATGGCTATGCATGGTACAGGGTAAAGGTGGTTGTACCCGCCAAAATGAAAAGGAATGCTTATAAGTATGGTGGTCTGATGCTTAATCTGGGAAAGATTGACGATGCTGATGAAACCTTCTTTAATGGCCACCTGGTGGGTGCCACGGGAAAGATGCCGCCTGATTATTCGGGAGCTTATGATGTGCCACGTTCTTACCTGGTGCCTCCTGAATATGTACAGTGGGGAAAGAAGAACACCATTGCTGTCAGGGTATATGATGCCGGTGGCGACGGAGGGCTTTATGGCGGCCCGGCCGAACTGACAACCAGGGGCAATCCTGACCTGCTGAAACTGGGCACTGCTTTCGAGCAGGAGGATATGATCATTAAGGGGTCTCCGGATATTGAGATACCGGTAACATTAAAGAGTGAATTCCGGAAGAAGTACAGGGGAGCTCTGATCCTTACTATAAAAACGGATTTTGACGAAGAGTTTCACAATGACTACCGGGAAGTGGCGGTAAAGAAGATGAGCACGGGACACTTCTTCTTCAGGGTTAAGGATCTTAAGCCGGGATTCTACAAGGCCACTCTCTCCCTGGAGAGCAGGATGGGCAACAAGAAGTACAGCTTCAATTTTGGCTATGAGCCTGAGAAGATAGTATCTCCTGCTGATCCGCAGCCCGATTTTGCGGAGTTCTGGCAGAGGGCAAAGGATGAGCTTGCCGGTGTTGATCCGCAGTATAAGATGATACGTATAGACTCTCTTTGCACGGAGACGCATAATATCTATCTCGTGGAGATGAGATCGCTGGGCAATGCTCTCATCAGGGGGTGGTACAGTGTGCCCGTGAAGCCAGGCCGCTATCCTGCCATAATGCAGGTCCCGGGATACAGCTCGGTAATGGCCCCGTCATACGTCAACTATGGTGATGATGTAATCGGGTTCGCTCTTAATATCAGGGGGCATGGCAACAGCACTGACAATGTTAACCCGGGATTCCCGGGATATATACTCACTAACCTTGGAGACAAGGAAAAGTATATCTACAGGGGAGCTTACATGGACTGCGTCAGGGGTATTGACTTCCTCTGCTCGAGGCCGGAGGTTGATGCCTCACGCATAGCCGTGGAGGGAGCAAGCCAGGGAGGTGCCCTCACCTTCGCCACTGCAGCCCTGGCAAATGACAGGATTGCAGTTTGCGCACCACAGGTGCCCTTCCTCTCAGACTTCAAAGATTACTTCCGGGTGGCAAACTGGCCTGGTAATGAGTTTGTTGAGCTCGTTGAGCATAAGAAGGCGCTGACGTGGGATCAGGCTTACTATACGCTCAGCTACTTTGACATAAAGAATCTTGCACATATGATAAAGGCGCCTTTGATAATGGGAGTGGGCCTGATGGATGAGGTCTGTCCGCCGCATATCAATTTTGCCGCCTATAACCTTGTGACTGCAGAGAAGAAGTATATCGTATATCCTTCTGCAGGTCACGGGCTGCCTGACCATTTCTATAATGCCAAGATGGATTGGATAAGAAAGAGACTGGGATTGAAATAACATAAATAAAAAGTTATGGAGGGAAGAACAACAATGTCAAGCTTGCTGGCAGTAATTGCCCTGTCAGTGATGTTGTCAGGCTGCAACCGGCCTGAGCCTCGTACGCATGTAAGTTTTAACGAGGGATGGAAGTTTGCCCTGGCTGCAGGCGATGATGCCTGGCAGCCAGCCTTTGATGACAGCGGATGGCGGGTGCTTAATCTGCCACATGACTGGAGCATTGAGGGTGAATTCAGTGAGAATCATCCTGCATCACCCGGCGGCGGAGCACTGCCGGGAGGTATCGGATGGTACCGTAAAACCTTCAGGGTCAGCAATGCTGACCAAGAGAAGATGACCTATATCTCTTTCGACGGCGTCTATCGAAACAGCGAGGTGTGGATCAACGGCAACCATCTCGGCAAAAGGCCTTATGGGTACAGCTCCTTCAGGTATGACCTGACTCCCTTTCTCAAATACGGGGATGAGGAGAATGTCATTGCCGTTAAGGTTGATAACTCAGCCCAGCCCAACTCACGCTGGTATTCAGGGTCAGGGATCTATCGGAACGTCTGGCTTACAACCACCGGTAAGATTGCGGTGGATCACTGGGGGACTTTTGTTACTACGCCTGTCGTCAACACGGAGGAGGCTCTGCTGATGGTAACCACACAGGTGAAGAACAGCTCCGGATCAAAGGCTGATGTAAGGCTGGAGACAGTGGTCTATGATGCTGGCAACAGGAAGGTTGCAAGTGCAGAAACTGGCCAGGTGGAGATAATTGCCGCAGGCACCACCGTGACCCAGGAGCTGACAGTTAAGAATCCCAGCCTCTGGTCACTGGAAAATCCTTCTCTCTACAGGGTTGTTACTACCATAAGATCGGGGCAGTTGGTGGCTGACAGGTATGAGACAGTGACGGGCATAAGATCATTTGAATTTGATGCTGAGAAGGGATTTGTCCTTAACGGCGAACCCGTCATTATAAAGGGTGTATGCAATCACCACGACCTGGGTTGCCTTGGGGCAGCCGTCAACAGACGGGCCATTGAGAGACAGCTTGAGATACTCAGGGAGATGGGCTGTAACGGAATACGTACCTCACATAACCCGCCGGCGCCGGAGCTGCTCGACCTGTGTGACAGGATGGGTTTTATAGTTATGGATGAGGCTTTTGATATCTGGAAGGTGAAGAAAACCGATTATGATTACAGCCTCAACTTTGATGAGTGGCATCTAAGGGACCTTGAGGCCATGGTGCTGCGTGACCGCAACCACCCGTCAGTGTTCATCTGGAGCATAGGCAACGAGGTGATGGAACAGTGGGAGAGGGATGGCAGCGGTGAAGCCATTGCCACCGAACTGGCTGACTTCGTCCGCTCCATGGATGACACCAGGCCGGTGACGGCAGCATGCAATGATCCCGCACCGCACAATCCCGTCATCGCCTCAGGCGCTCTTGACCTGATAGGATTCAATTACCATGATACTCTCTGGACCCGCTTCCCGCAGACATTCACTGGAGGTAAGTTTATCGGGACGGAAACCACATCGGCTCTTGCCACCAGGGGCAGCTATGATATGCCCTCTGATATTGTTCGTAGATGGCCGGCGCGTTGGGATCAACCTTTCAGGGATGGCAACACCGACCTTACCTGTTCGGCTTATGATAACTGCTCGGCCCCCTGGGGCACAACCCATCGCGACAGCTGGAGGCTGATAAAGAACAACGCATTCCTGACAGGCATGTATATATGGACCGGCTTCGACTACCTGGGAGAACCCACACCATACTGGTGGCCGGCACGCAGTTCATACTTCGGCATAATAGATCTTGCCGGATTCCCCAAAGATGTATACTATTTTTATCAGAGTGAATGGACTGATAAGGATGTGCTGCACCTCTTCCCGCATTGGAACTGGAATCCCGGGCAGACAGTGGATTTATGGGCATTCACCAACTGTGACGAGGTGGAGCTCTTCCTTAACGGCAACACAATGGGGCGGCAGAGCAGGGGTGAGAACGACTTTAACCTTGTCTGGAAGGTGCCTTTTGAAGAGGGCGCTCTGCTGGCAGTGGGTTACAGGAACGGCACGGAGATAATGAGACGTGAGATAC
>JAAZAP010000311.1 GCA_012514255.1 Bacteroidales bacterium
AAAGACCATTACCGATGCTCCCAAAGGCGGGATACTCAATGCCCGCATCCTCTGGAGCTTCTCGGCGGCATATGCCAGGCTCGGGGATCAGGCATACCTGGAGATGGCCACACGTGCACGGGATTATATCTTCCGCCATTTTTTCGATGATGAATATGGAGGTACCTACTGGAGCCTTTCCGCCGATGGCGAGCCGCTGGAGACAAAGAAACAGATCTACTCACAGGCATTCTTTATCTATGCCCTCAGCTGGTTTCATCAGGCTACAGGCGACAGGGAGTCGCTCGACAGGGCGATTGAACTGTACAGGCTGATAGAGGAGCACAGCTATGACACCCGGCATGAAGGTTATTATGAGGCTTTTACACGCGAGTGGGGTGAGATTTCTGACCTGCGCCTTAGTGAAAAGGATGCCAATGAAAAGAAGACGATGAACACTCATCTTCATGTACTCGAGGCATATACAGCTCTTTACAGGGTCTGGCCTGATCCGGGGCTGCGGAAACAGCTGGCAGGACTGGTCAGTACTTTTATAGAACGGATTGTTAACCCGGGGACCTCACACCTCAACCTCTTCTTTGACGAGGAGTGGAACCGGCGGTCTGCCATTGTCTCTTACGGTCATGACATTGAGGCCTCATGGCTGCTGTGCGAGGCTGCTGAAGCTCTTGGCGAAGCTGACACGGTTGCGGGAGTGGCACTGAAGATAGCATCTGCAGCCCATGAGGGTCTGGCGGAGGACGGCAGTCTCTTCTACGAGAAAGATGATACGGCGGGTCATTTTGACCGCGACAGGCACTGGTGGGTGCAGTCGGAAGCAGTGGTGGGCTTCCTCAATGCATGGCAGCTCAGCGGTGACAACAGCTGGCTGGAACTGGCCGCAGATGTCCTTGATTACATCAGTACACACCTGACAGACAGGGAGAACGGCGAGTGGTTCTGGAGCATCCGTGATGACGGCACTGTCAATCGTGATGATGACAAGGCCGGCTTCTGGAAGTGCCCGTATCATAATTCACGCATGTGCCTGGAGATAATGGAGAGGCAGGCCGATCAGCTTTAGTGGATGTGCTATTCCCGGTTGTGGATGTTGGTGGTGCAGTATCCGGAACTACAAAGGCAAATTGCTGATAATAATTCGCTGTAAAATATTCACCATATCCCCATTTTTACATAAATTCGTAAATCTTCTAACATTTACGAAAGGACATTAAAAAATGACTTACTGGATTATTGCTATTGCTGTTATCCTGATCTTCCTGTTGGGTATCAGGATCGTCAGGCCAACACACCGTGCGCTTATTGAGCGCCTGGGTAAATATCATCATTTTGGCAATCCCGGATTCCACTGGATCATACCGGTGATTGACAAACTTTACAGGGTCAATGTGACCGAGCAGATGGTTGATGCGGAGCCGCAGGAGATCATCACAAATGACAACCTGAATGCCAGTGTTGATGCACAGGTCTATTTCAGGGTGAAAGCCGATGAGGATAGTGTCAAGGGATCAATTTACAATGTTGCAAACTTCAGATGGCAAATTGTCAACCTGGCACGCACAACGCTTCGTAACATCATTGGCACCATGACGCTGAAGTCGGCCAACAGCGAACGTGGCAAGATCAATGCCGAGTTGTACAATACCCTTCACACTGAGACGCAGGGCTGGGGGATTGAGATCGTGCGTACCGAACTGAAGCAGATTGATCCGCCCAAGGATGTACAGGAGACAATGAACAAGGTGGTGAAGGCTGAGAATGAGAAAATAGCAGCCATTGACATGGCCTCCGCCACCGAGACTGTTGCTGACGGTGTGAAGAGGGCAAAAATCAAGGAGGCAGAAGGTGCCAAACAGGCAAAGATCCTCCAGGCAGAAGGTGAGGCTGAGTTCATCAGGCTGGTGAATGAGTCGGCAGAGAAGTATTTTATTGGTAATGCTCAGATCCTAAGAAAGTTGCAGGCT
>JAAZAP010000312.1 GCA_012514255.1 Bacteroidales bacterium
GATTCAGCAGGCTTATTGTCTCATCACCCTATGCCCAGATGAGCCGTGGCCGCACCGAAAGGCAGATCACTGGCGCCATTGCATCGGTGGCAGGCACCATTGGAAGGTTTGCCTCGGACGTGATCCTGTTCATGTCACCAGGTTATCAGTTTGTCGCTCTCTCTGACGACCTCACCACCGGATCATCAATAATGCCACAGAAGAAGAACCCTGACCTGTTCGAGCTTATCAGGGCCCGCTGCAACATGCTGCAGGCAGTGCCGGGCGAGGTGACCCTGATGACTGCCGGACAGCCTCCCGGCTATAACCGCGATTACCAGGAGCTGAAGTCAGTGCTTTTTGATGCCTTTGATGGTATAACAGAACTGGTACATGTTATCCGCGGTGCATTGGAGGGACTGGTAGTCAGGAAGGATATTCTGAGCGATACCCGATATAATGATATCTTCTCCGTGGAGGAGGCAAACAGGATGGTCCGCGAAGGCGTTCCCTTCAGGGTGGCATATGGTGAGGTAGCCAAAAAGGCGGGATCAGGTTCGTATGCTGTTCCATATGTGTCAGAGTACACCCATACCGGAAGTATAGGAAATCCAGGCACGGGATTGATCAGGGAGCGGATGGAGGAATTGACTGATGGTTTTGGCAGCGGTTATTCCCCGCAGAATCTGGTGGAGAGGATCATGCGGGCGGGGGAATAGGTTACCCGGGTGTTACAATTCCTGATGGCCTGCGACCATCCTGATCTTTGGTTGGGGCATGGATTCTACAATTCTTTTAGCTCTATGAGCTATTACTGTCAACGCTATTGCATTCCCTGTAATCTGGCAACGTCTCCGCCAGCTGCCATATCGGCCCTCTATTGCCTTTTGCCTCTTGCCTTTTGCCTCTTGCCTGATCCCTGAGCAATATTCTCAATAAAGAGATCAAACAGGAAATCAGTATCCGTGGGTCCGCCGGAGGCCTCGGGGTGGAACTGGGTTGAGAAGAAGGGTTTGGAGATATGCTTCATCCCCTCGTTGGTATTGTCATTCACGTTGACGAACAACGGCACCCATCCGGCCGGCAGGGTGTTATTGTTCACGGCAAAACCGTGGTTCTGCGAGGTGATGTATGCCCTGTCAGTGCCCACCATCTGCACCGGTTGGTTATGGCTGCGGTGGCCGTAACGGAGCTTGTAAGTATCAGCTCCTGCCGCCAGCGCCATCAGCTGATTGCCCAGGCAGATGCCAAAGATAGGACGCTCATCATCAAGAGACATCCTTATATTATCTATCGCAGTCCGGCACATCTTGGGATCACCCGGACCATTGGTCAGGAACAGCCCGTCATACTCCTCCCCACTGAAATCATAGTCCCACGGCACCCTGATGATTGTGGTATCGCGCTTCAGCAGGTTGCGGATGATATTGTACTTTACCCCGCAGTCGACCAGCATTATCCGGTATTTCCCGTTGCCGTACACCCTGCGAGTTGAGGTACTCACCTCGGCCACCAGGTTGACCTTGTTAGGGTCATAGAACTCTGTTGTCATCCCTTCAGGTTCCACCTTGCCCAGCATGGCGCCCTTCTCGCGGATACGTTTTGTCAGCGCCCTGGTGTCAATGCCGAAGATTCCGGGCACATTGCTCCGCCTTAACCACTCATCGAGGCTCTCAATGGCGTTCCAGTGGCTGTACTCAAAGGAATAATCTGAGACAATCAAAGCGGAGATATGCACACCAGACGATTCGTAAAACATGAACAGGTCGTCCTGTTCGTTTTTTCCCGGTGCTCCGTAGTTGCCCACCAGCGGGTAGGAGAGGCAGAGTATATGTCCCCTGTAGGAGGGGTCAGTCAGGCTCTCGGGGTAGCCTGTCATGGCCGTGTTGAAGACCACCTCCCCGGCGGCAGCCACCGGTGCGCCGAACGACCAGCCGCGATAGACGGTGCCGTCCTCA
>JAAZAP010000313.1 GCA_012514255.1 Bacteroidales bacterium
AGTTAACTGTGGCGCCATACCCGAGGGAACAATTGATTCGGAACTATTCGGCCACGAGAAAGGAGCATTTACCGGCGCAACAGACAGTAGAAAAGGCTATTTCGAGGTGGCCAACGGGGGTACTATCTTTCTCGATGAGGTGGCTGAACTGCCCCTCTCCACACAGGTAAGGCTGCTTAGGGTGCTGGAGTCGGGCGAATTCATAAGGGTGGGCTCATCAAGGGTGCAGAAGACAGATGTCAGAGTCATAACTGCAACCAACGTGGATATAGTACAGGCAGTGAACTCGGGCAGATTCCGCGAGGATCTCTTCTACAGGCTCAATACGGTGCCCGTGCGTATCCCCCCGCTGAGAGAGAGAGGAGAGGATATTATCCTCCTGTTCCGGAAGTTCGCAGTTGATTTTGCTGAAAAATACCGGATGCCGGCTATCAGGCCTGACAGCCAGGCCAGGGAGATGCTGCTGAATTATTACTGGCCAGGGAATGTGAGACAGCTGAAGAATATCACCGAACAGATCTCGGTAATTGAAAAAGAACGTGATGTGACTGCAGCCATTCTCTCCAGGTATCTTCCTGACTTCCAGAGTGACCGACTACCTGTTCCGGTAAGAACCAGGCAGGATGAGAAGGGGTTTGGCAGCGAAAGAGAGATCCTGTACAAGGTACTCTTTGACATGAAGAGTGACATGCATGACCTGAAGGACCTCGTATATGACCTGCTCAGCAGCGAGCCGGGTAATCTTACGGAGAGCGGGGCCAGGGCGTTGCGCAATCTGTACAGCAAGAACGCACCCCAAAGCGGATCAGCAGCTGCGCGCAACATCTACGGCCAGGGAGGAATGCCCGGAGAACCCCTTGACCAGGTGTCACCCGTCCAGGTTGGTTACGTCTCATCCAGGGAGAACAGGGTGATAGAAGATACCGAAGAGGTTATAGAAGAATCACTCTCGCTCATTGATCGTGAAAAGGAACTGATCAAAAAGGCGCTTGACAAGAACAATGGCAAAAGGAAGCTTGCAGCCGCTGAGCTGGGCATTTCCGAAAGAACTCTATACCGGAAAATAAAGGAGTACGGGCTTGATGCATAGGATTATAAGAACAGTATTGTCTCTGCTGCTCCTGGCAGCAATTGCAGGCTGCGGGGTGAAGATCAAATACTCCTTCACGGGAGCGTCCATACCCATTGAAGCCGAAACTATCAGCGTGGAAACATTTCAGAACAGGGCCAGCATGGTGGTGCCCGGGCTGAACCAGACTGTCACGGATGCACTGATTGACATGTGCCGTGCTCAGACCAACCTGGATATCGCCACCAGCGGAGGCGACTTAAGCTTTGAGGGTGAGATAACCGACTATAAGACGCAACCTCTTACAGTGAGCGGCGATGATCAGGCGGCGATGAACCGGTTCTCCATCTCCGTAAGAGTCATATACACCAACAGCTTTGACTCGGAATTGAGCTTTGATCAGACCTTCACCAGGTACCAGGATTATAACAGCACTCTTCTCTTTGAGGATGTTGCTCCCGGCCTGACGGACGAGATAGTCAAGATGCTTACTGAAGATATTTTTAACAGGGCCTTTGTCAACTGGTAGCACTGCTCATGAACAGGAACGAATTCAACAGGTTCATTGCAGGCATCGATCTCCCGGGTCCCGGTGACCTGGATGGATTGAGGGAGTTGCTGGAGCTCTTCCCCTGGTTCCATTCGGCACATCTGCTTCTCCTCAGAGGGCTGCAGGAAAACTCAGACATAAGATTTAATCCGCAGCTGAAAACGTCAGCTCTGTCAGTGAATGACAGGGAGGTGCTGTACCATTATCTGTTCACATTACAGGGTGATGATGCCGCCACCACGGGTATACCCCTCACTGATGCCACTGTCCCACTCTCGGCTACACTTATTGAGGCTGATGAAAAAAGGCAGGCTGCTCCGGCAGAGGCGGAGATTGCCCCTTCAGAAGAGCAGATCATGGCAGTGGAGGAGATTAGTTCCCCGGAAGAACCTGCTTCTGCAGTGGAGGCGATTACTTCCTCAGAAGAACCTGTCCCGGCAGAGACGGAGATAACATCTACGGAAGAACCTGTCCCGGCAGAGGCGGAGATTGCCCCTTCAGAAGAGCAGATCATGGCAGTGGAGGAGATTAGTTCCCCGGAAGAACCTGTCCCGGCAGTGGAGGCGATTACTTCCTCAGAAGAACCTGTCCCGGCAGTGGAGGAGATAATATCTCCGGAAGAACCGTCCCCCGGAGAGTCGGAGCCGGCGCCCGCAGAAACACCGGCAGCGCCTGAGCCTGAAGAGATTGTTGCAACGGTGATCGGGGAGGAGACGCCGGCACAGGGCACCGGGCAGGAAGTGTTAACTGTCACCGTGCCTGAGAGCGAAGAGTGCAGGGAACGGACCCGTGAGGAACTGCTGGCTGAGTTGCAGGCAAGGATCAGGGAACTGGAACAGATTAACCTGGAGACACTGGCTGCATCACCTGAACCGGAGCTGTCGACAGCTGAAGAACCGGCTGAAGAGACAGTCCCTGAGCCTGAGCGGGAAGCTGAACCAGTACCTGAACCTGTGGTGGAGACCAAGCCCGAAGCTGAACCAATACCTGAGCCTGTGATAGAAACCGAGCAGGAAATCACACCGGAACCTGAGCCAACGCCGGAGCCGGTGATGGAAACCGAGCCGGAGGCTGAACCGGCGCCAGAACCTGTCATGGAAGCTGATCATGAGCAGGAGCAGGAGCCGATAACGGAGATTGAAACTGAACCGGTGCCTGCCATGGATTATGAACCGGCGCCCGTACCTGAATATGAATCCGAAGAGCTTCTTGAACTGATAACCGACGAACCCGTAAAGGATCAGGAACCTGCCTCACAACCGACACCTGCTGACCTGA
>JAAZAP010000314.1 GCA_012514255.1 Bacteroidales bacterium
GCCGTCTATCGCGCAAAAACAGAACCTGTCATTGAATTCGGAAGAGAAACGGGCGTTTCGAGGAGTATTGACGGCGTAGGCTCCATTGAGGATATCTTCGGGCGTCTCTGCAGACAGATAGAAATGATAGTATAGCCAATGGCTGAGACTAACTTCATTGATTACGTAAAGATCTTTAGCCGCTCAGGAAAGGGGGGCGCCGGTTCGGCACACCTCAGACGTGAAAAATTCAATCCTAAGGGCGGTCCTGACGGTGGCGACGGCGGCAAGGGAGGCGACGTAATCGTAAGAGGTAACTCTCAGCTCTGGACGCTTCTTCACCTGAAATATGAGAAGCATCTCTTCGCGGGTCACGGCGGATCAGGATCGTCCAATCAGAAAAGCGGGGCTGCCGGGGCAGATGTCATCATTGAGGTCCCTCTCGGAACAGTGGCCAGGGAAGAGGAGTCTGAAAAAATCCTCTTCGAGATAACCCATGATGGAGAAGAGAAGATCCTTGTCAAAGGCGGCCGGGGAGGACTGGGCAACACCCACTTCAAATCAGCCACCTTTCAGACACCACGGTTTGCCCAGCCGGGCGAACCATACCAGGAAGGGTGGTTCATTCTTGAGCTGAAGGTGCTGGCAGACGTGGGACTTGTGGGTTTCCCCAACGCCGGGAAATCAACACTTCTTTCAATGGTCAGCGAAGCGAAACCCAGGATAGACAACTATCCCTTTACCACCCTTACCCCGAACCTCGGGATAGTGAGCTACCGTGACGAAAAGTCGTTTGTGATGGCAGACATTCCGGGAATAATAGAGGGTGCAGCGGAAGGGAAGGGTCTCGGGCACAGGTTCCTGAGACACATAGAGCGTAACTCGGTCCTGCTCTTCATGATCCCCGCAGACTCGGATGACATAGCAAAAGAGTACCGCATCCTTGTTGAGGAACTGCGGAAATATAACCCGGAACTGCTTGACAAAAAGCGGGTCATGGCCATTTCCAAATGTGACCTCCTGGATGAGGAGCTGACCGATGAGATAAGGCCCCTTCTCCCTTCCGGCATACCGGTTGTCTTCATCTCTGCAATAAGCGAAACGGGACTTGTGCCGCTGAAAGATATGCTCTGGAGAGCCATAAACAGCTGATCATGATTGAGCTGGACCGTAATATATTTCTCTTTCTCAATGCTCTTCATACTCCCTTTCTTGATGAGGTGATGTGGATTGTGAGCATGAAGGTGGTATGGATCCCTCTATACCTGGCAATCATCTGGATGGTCATCAAAAGGTATGGGAAGCGGGCCTGGATACCACTGGTGCTGGTACCGGTACTGGTGCTGATAGATGATCAGGGATCCACCCTCATTAAGAATCTCACCGTAAGGCCCAGACCGTGTCATGAGCCTGCCCTGACAGGCATGGTTCATACCGTCAACGGTTACTGTGCAGGGATGTACGGTTTTGTCTCCGGACATGCAGCAAACAGTTTCGGGGTATCAGCCTTCTCTGCAATACTGCTGAAGAAGAGCTGGTTTTCGTGGTCTGTTTTCATATGGGCCACCCTGGTATCATATTCAAGGATATACCTGGGGGTGCATTATCCCGGGGATGTGATTGGAGGTGCCTTTCTGGGCGTGGCTGCAGGTGCAGGCCTGGCATGGGTTGCCGCAATAATGCATAAAAGAATTAAGCAATGAATGTAATAAAGTCACTTTGGGTATGGATATCGAGCATCACCTTCATACTGCTCGCGTTCCCGGTTGCGCTGATACTCTGGCTGCTGGCTCTCGCCTTTGACAGCAGGAGACTGATGAATAACA
>JAAZAP010000315.1 GCA_012514255.1 Bacteroidales bacterium
CGCTGCTCCAGGTGCGGATCCTGGTAGATGTGGTCTATCCTCTCGGTGTTGAACATTGAGGCACGACGCTTGATGCCGTGCACGGTATATCCCTTTTTCAGGAGGTATTCGCTCAGGTAGTCGCCATCCTGCCCGGTCACGCCGGTTATTAATGCAACTTTTGCCATATCGCTATTTCACGTAAAATTACTACAATTCACGGATTATAAAAGCTCACCGCTGACATACCTGTCAAGGATGGCGTCTGTCTCGCTCAATGCGTAGAGAGGGATGTTGACAAGCCACTCTTCGCGACGGTAGTCGGACATCGATGTGCGGAGTGAAACACGAGGGCTGAACCTGTCCCGATAAGACTTCAGGCTTTTTGAGTGAAGGTTCTCCTCAGATTTCACCTCCACTGGCACAATGATGTTCTTATATTGCAGGAGAAAATCTACCTCGGCCGGAGCACGTTCAGCCGACCAGTACCAAACTGAAAAAGCCTCACTGCCTGCTAGTTGCTGATGCACATACTGTTCCGTCAGAGCTCCCTTAAACTCACTGAACACGGCATTCCCTTCCAGAAGTGTCCTGACATCAAGATCGCCCATGGCAGCCAGTAAGCCAATATCTACCAGGAAGAGCTTAAATGCGCTTCGCTCTTCATATGCTATAAGAGGCATAGCAGGTTTTGAAGCCCTGTTGACCTGATGTACCTGTCTGCAATCGATCAGCCATGACAGGGCCATTTCATAATCCTTAGCCCTGGATCCCTCCCTTACAGCGCCATAAATGAATTTGCGGTTCTCCCTGGCAAGCTGAGAGGGTATGGAGTTCCATAACATGCGGATACGTGGGATTATGTCAGCAGGGGCATGTTTGGAAAAATCTAGCTCGTAGGTTTCCAATATCTGTTTCTGCAGATCCCTCACTTTTGTAAAATCCTGATCTCCGGCAAACTGGGCCACTGGTTCAGGCATACCGCCAACGAAGTAGTATTGCCGCAAGCGTTCAATAAATTTGGTTTTGAAAGCCGTAATCAGTTTCCAATCGCCTGAATGGAGCATCTCAGCAAGCGCACTGTCTCCTGTAGCATCAAGAAACTCCGTAAATGTCATCGGATATAGATTCATAAATGCAACCTTGCCTACCGGAAAGGAGGTTCCCTTATGAATGGCAAGACCAAGGAGAGAGCCAGCTGCAATAACATGATAATCAGGACCATCCTCATTGAAATACTTAAGAGCTGTAATGGCCTCAGGTACTGCCTGGATTTCATCAAAAAGCAGCAGTGTGTCCTGAGCTGTGACAGTCAATCCTGACTCAGCCTGTAATGCCGTGATGACACGTGATATGTCAAAGTCATCAGTAAACAGTCCTGCAAGTCTCTTGTTCTTTTCGAAATTTAGATATACCGTTTTGGCATAGTGCCTCCTGCCAAACTCTTTCATGAGCCAGGTCTTGCCCGTCTGCCTGGCTCCCCTGATGATCAGGGGCTTACGATCAGGTGAGTTCTTCCAGGCAACGAGATCACTAAATTTCGACCTATTCATCCTTGCATTTCTGTTCAAATATACAAATATTCAAACGAATAAATGTAATAAATCACATTTTTACAATTGTATTTCGGTATTATGGCACACATTTGCAATCGAGTCATGATACTTTAGACTGCCGACTGGTACTGCCTACTGCAGACTTTCAGCTATTCAAGCAGTTCTTTCCCTTCTGATTCGGATCCTTATCGCATTCTCAACCGGCCGGTCAGACACCAGCGCGAGGTACCCGCCGCCACCGGCGCCGGCCAGCTTCCATCCCAGCGCCTTGTCGCGGTAATGCCTGATGGTCTCGGCAACCACCCTGCTCTTCATCAGCGGGAACATCGCCACCTGCGCCTCGAAGGAGGCCCGGTACCACCTTCCCAGCCCCTCGATGTCGCGGGCAAGAATAGAAGACCACACCCTGTCAGCCGCATCGGCAAGCGCGCGTGCCCCCTCAACGGAAATATTCGTCTCATCCAGCACATTGAACCCCCCTACCCGCGGCGGCAGGGTGATGAACCATAACCGCTGCTCCAGCCAGTCGAGCACCTCCGGGTCATTCACGGTGGTGATCTTCTCCGGCCAGTACTCGCCGACAGCATAATCAAGCCGGTTCAGCCCGGGAAAGACTATCCCTATCGCATCCTGCGAGCCGCTGACGTAAGTGGTCCCGGGAGGATTCTCCAAACAAAACAAAGTCCGCGCCAGCAGGTGCGGGTCACCCTCGGGTATGTCCGTATGCCACAGCTCAACTGCCTTCTTGCGGGTGGAGCTCGACATCCCGCTGCGGTCGTTGAACTCCAGGTCGGGCTCGATCGAAATCGTCAGGACCGCCCCCGGCCAGAATTTCGAGACATACGGCTGGTCAAGCCATCCTCCGGCCAGGTCAAGACGGTACGGTATGCGGCACTCGCTGCGCAGGGCCGTAGTCGATCGTGGAGGCAGTCCTGCCACCGGCACACGCCGGCTCACCACCAGCTCTATTCCCATCTCGTCGCAGAGCCGCTTCTTATCCGGTGTATAGCCATCCTCATTGACAAAAAAGATATCGGGACGGATCTCCCGCAGCTCCTCCTCGAAATCGATCAGCCCGGAGCCGCTGTTGATCCGCGCATCCTTCACGAACCGGAGCGACTGTATCATGTAAAGCCTCTCGCGCTCGCCGTTGACGGTGCGCCGTCCCTTTAAATCATTAATTGTGCGGTCTGATCCGATACCCACGTACAGGTCGCCATGCGTGGCCGCCTCCTCAAAGAAAGCCACATGACCCGAGTGGAGCATATCGAAACAGCCGCTGACGAAAACTTTCTTTGGCATAAATGTTTACAGGCTTTTCTGGAGTTGGCTGACACAGCTTCTGATCCTGGATTTGACACTGTCCCATTTCAATGGACTTGTCATCAGGGGCATTGCGTCCGAATCGGCATCAGCAAAATATACAAGCGATTTCAGGTGATGGTACTGATTGTTTAACCCTATACCGTATTTGAGTGCATGAAATGAAAATATTTCTTCAAGAGAAAAATGATTGAGCAGAAAATAAAGGTCCACAAAATCCTTTTTACTACCCCTGCCGGCAATTGCCTCAAGCTTCATTGAGGCGATGTCTCTCATGTCGGCCAGCCTGACACCATTATAATGCACGAAGTCATCAATTGAAGCTCTCCTGCCATGGTTGGTGAGTCTGTCTCGCTTGATATTCAATATCAGCTCCCAGTAATTCTTCGTTTTGGGAGTCAGGTTCCGACTTTTCAAAACAACAGACCTGATAAATTCCTTTTCAAGAACCGACTGAAGCCATTTAACTGCATCAAGGTCGCCATAGTTCATAATGCGTTCAGCAATGAACTTCGGATACTTCTCCAAGGAGAGCTCATCATAATCAACATCCCAGAAATACTTCCGGAATTCTTCAGGCAGGCTTTTATTATGTGCAGTTTCTTACAATATTTCAACTGATTAACGAAAAATAAAGATACTAATAACCTGGGGTAAAGACAAGCAAGTAACGGCACCCGGAGTCTCATTTAATATGTCCTTCGGACCGCAGGACTGCAGGACAGGAGCGAAGCGACAGACCTGCAGACACTTGTCCGCCCACTGGCGGATCAGACCTTCAGACTTTAAATGCCCGCCTCAGCACCTCCGCAATCCTCTCACGTCCCGCATCATCAATGTTCGATCCGCTCGGCAGGCAGAGGCCGTTGGTGAACAGCGCTTCGGATGTGCCGTTGACATATGCCGGGCAACCGGCGAAGACGGGTTGCAGGTGCATCGGCTTCCAGAGGGGACGCGACTCAATATCTGCCGCCTCAAACGCAAGGCGAAGCTTCTCGCGGTCGGTACCGGCCACGGCGGGTTCAATCACTATGCATGTGAGCCAGAAGTTCGAATAGAAGTCGGGCGACGGCTCCGACTGGAAAGTAACGCCGGGAACATCCTTCAGCAGCTCGCGGTACCAGGCGTTGAACTCCCTGTGCTGCCTGACGCGGAGGTCAAGCACCTCGAGCTGTCCCCGGCCAACACCGGCCACCACGTTGCTCATCCGGTAGTTGTACCCGATGACGCTGTGCTGATAGTGCGGCGCCGGGTCACGTGCCTGGGTAGCAAGGAACCTGGCCCGCTCAATCATGGCAGCATCATCCGATATCAGCGCCCCGCCACCGCTTGTGGTAATTATCTTGTTGCCGTTGAACGACAAAATCCCGAACTTGCTGTTACAGCCCACTCGCCGGCCCATATACTCCGATCCCAGAGCCTCCGCGGCATCCTCGATCACGGGTATCCCGTACTTATCCGCCACGGCCATGATCTCCTTCATCCTTGCCGGCATCCCATACAGATGCGCAACAACAATCGCCTTTATCTCTCCTGCTACTTTATCCTTTAACCTTTCTCCTTTAACCTTCCGAATGGCCTCTTCAAGCAATTCCGGATCCATATTCCACGTCCCCGGCTCACTATCAACCAGAACCGGTATAGCCCCCAGGTAAGCTATCGGGTTGACCGTCGCCGAGAAGGTGAACGACTGTCCTATCACATAATCGCCGGCCTTGACACCCAGCATTATCAGCGACAGGTGGATGGCGGCCGTCCCGGAAGAGAGAGCCGCAACATGCTTCGCCCCCGTGGCAGAGCACAGCTCCCTCTCGAAACCGTCAACATTCGGCCCCAGCGGAGCTATCCAGTTGGAGTCAAATGCCTCCTGAACATATTTCATCTCCCTGCCACCCATGTGCGGACTGCACAGATAAATCCTTTTACTCATTGATTTTTCTTATAGCCTAAATAGCAAATTATTATGTTTATTTTCGGTTACAATTGAAAACAATTATGTTTTCATGATACCCTGACGCCTCTATTTAATAATATCCCCGGCCCAAAGCTCCTCCAGGAACACTCTCCAGGGCAGGATTGATATGTTCCCTGTTTTCCGCGGAAGAGTATCATTTGACACCAGAATGAGTCTTTTTGTTTTATATTCATCCGCAAAGATTTTAAGTCCTTTAAGATGCTTCTCATTTGCAAGTTCAGTTGCCTTAACTTCAACTGCCACCTCATTGTCGCCGAGAATAAAGTCAACTTCAGTTTTTGAGGTTGTGCGCCAGAAAGACAACGGATAATTTATACCCGAATAATGACTGTGAGAATATAGCTCATGATATATGAAGTGCTCGAAGGCTTTTCCAAATGCCTCACTACCTGCCACTATAGTACCTCTCTTGAGCAGATAATTCGCAATTCCAATATCAAAGAACCAAAACTTTGGCGCAACGATAACCCTTCGTTTCGGCTTCTTCTGGTATGACGGGAGGTATCTGCCTGTCATGGTATCCTCCAGAATCTGAAAATACTCTTTTATCGTGGGACTGCTGACACCGCAGTCGGAGGCGATATTTGAATAATTTACTATCTCGCCGTTTGAAAATGCCGCAACCTCCAGGAACCGGGAAAACGATGAAATATTCCTGATCCTGGCTTCAGCCATTATTTCATCCCGAAGATAACTCCCAACATAGGCAGACAACAATCTGGCCGGCCTGTCAGACAGGTACATCCTTGGCAGAAGTCCGTTGTTCAACGCCCGTAATAGATCAAAATCCGGTATTTCCCTGTAAATAAGCGGATAAAGTTCATACCGCAGCGCCCTGCCCCCTAACAGATTGCCACCTGATCTTACTATTTTACGGGGACTTGACCCGCTGAGAATAAACTGCCTGTTCCTGTTGACAATAAGCCATTGTACCTCATTAAGCAACGAAGGTATTCTCTGAATTTCATCTATGATAACCAGCGATGAGGAGTTGTCGACTTCTACTGTTTCACGCAGTAGAGCCGGGTTGCTTAAAAAACGATTGAATACATCTGACAGCAGGAGATCAAAATAAAGAACCTCGGGATACATCATCTTGAGAAGCGTGCTCTTCCCGGTCTGCCTTGCCCCCCACAGGAATACACTCTCAGCATCTTTTCCGTTGAATATTTGCTCTCTGAGAAACATGATAATTTAAAGTTCTACTTTAATATATCCTGTTATTTTAAAGTACAAATATAGATTATATCGAGCTGCAATCGCAATTTATTATGCTATTTTGGGAAAGTTGATCGAAAACGATTATGTTTTCAACTTCGTGATAGTGACTCATTAGTAATGCAAATTCAGGTATCCCTTATCAATCATACATTATACCTGCATTTATAACCATTTTTTGATTATTTATGCAGTTGCATTGTAATTCAATTTCTCACCGCGACCTTCTTTATCTGACCCAGACATCATTCTGCTCCCATCTGCGAACTGAACTGATGAAGGCTCAGATCTTTATCACCTCATCAAACCACCTCACCACCGACTCACGGTGGGTCACAAAGACGATCGTTATCCGCTCCTTCAGCTGTGCCAGCACCTCCATGACGGTGGCTTCGTTCTCTGCATCGAGCGACGAAGTAGCCTCGTCGAGCAGCAGCACTGACGGTCTTCGCAGCAGCACCCTCGCCAGCGCCAGTCGTTGGCATTCGCCGCCGGAAAATGAAGTATGGTAATTCACCAGGAAGGCATCCAGACCCTTCCTGAACCGCTTCACCAGGTGCGCAGCGTTGACCTGCTCCAGCGCCTCCATAACCTCCTCATCCGAAATCCCGCCGCCACCTTGAGCAGCGCCACTGGTACCAATCCCGTCGCCACCCGGGCTTCCGCCAGGACGATTCTCACCCCTGCCCCCCTGACCGCTGTCCCACACCAGGTTCTCCCTCAGCGTGCCGTCAATGAAGAACGGATCCTGCGGCAGGTATCCCAGCCCCGCCTTCCATTGCGGCAGCAACTCATCACCCAGTGCCACACCGTCAATCAGCACTCGCCCCGCAGAGGGTTTCTGCAACCCCGCAATAAGATCTATCAGGGTTGTTTTCCCGCGTCCCGACTGCCCCACGATCCCGGTGATGGTATTGGCCCTTATGACCGCACTGAAACGTTCAAAAAGCTTTTCCCCGTCAGGATAGGCAAAGCTGACATCCTCGAGCCTGATCTCCTTCTTCAGCCCAACAGCATCATGAAAGCCACCGCCAGCCACGCCAGGCTCCGGAAGCTCTTCATCCAGCTGCATCACCAGCTTTACCGACGGCACGTTAGAGACTATCATGTTGACGTCTGTATTGATCGCTATCAGCTGCGGGAAAATGCGCGAGAAGAGCAGTATCAGTATGACGAACGAGGCCATCGGCACCGTGCCCGACCAGTAGCCGAACCATACTATCCCCACCAGCACCACCAGTCCCACGATGCGCTGTATCAGCTGGGGCAACGACCAGTTCCTCTGCATCCTGTATTCCATGTCGAGCAGCGAGGTGCTCGCCTCGTCGAAGCGGTTGAAGTAATAATCCTCCGAGCTGTGCACCTTGGCTATCTTAACCGTCTGCCAGAAGTCGTCGATGTATTTCAGCAGCCTGTTGTACGAGTCGACGTACCCCTGCCCCAGGCGGAACGACCGCGCGAGGAACCGTCGGAGAGAAAAGAAGACCAGTATGCCAACGCCGATGATGATCAGTGTGAAACCTGCAGAGACCAGCATCGCGTAGACCGTGTATGCCGCCGTCATTATCACTGTCGTCAACAGCTTGAGGTAGAAGAAGTAATAGTTTGCCAGGTTGGGCACCTCGCGGGTCAGCACCTGCAGGTGGTTGGTCTTGCTGCGCATGTTCAGCAGCTGCCAGTCGGCCATGATGATCTTGCGGAAGAGACTGCGGCGCAGCGTATAGATGAATGTCTGCTGGTAGCGGGCGTCGAGTATCGACTTGCGGTACTGCAGCAGTGCTATCAGCGTTAGCAGCACCATGTATATCACCAGCACGCTGCCGATGGTGAGGCTGATGCCGGCCCTGTCAGCCAGGTTCTGTATGAAGAGGGCGACGCCCTCCGGCTCCCCATCAGATGTGCCTATGCTGAGCAGCTGCAGGAGCGGTATCAGCAGCACTATCGAGAAGCCCGACGTCACCCCCTGCAGCAGTGTCAGCAGGAAGATCAGCGCCAGCTTCCAGGGCTGGTGATCGCGCAGCAGCTTAAAGGTCTTGACTATGAACAGATATTTGTGCATCGTATGGCGGGGAGACGAAGCTCAACGCTCCGGCCCGTTATGAAATCAGTCGCATTTTCGCATTTATCCTTTCGGGAAGGAAGATGCGCCCGCTCTGTCACCATGCAGAGCGGGCGCGGAAGTTATTATATTGCGATACCTCTCCTCTACAGAACGATAACCTTCTTTGAGGTCACCTTCACCCCGTCGGTCACCCGCACCAGGCATACCCCACCCGTTCCGGCCGGCAGGGATACCGTATTGAGGTCACCGTCAGTAAGGTGTGTTTTCAGGATCCTGTTACCCTGAAGGTCGAACAGCTCGCAGAGCGATCCATTGGTGACCGGACCTTTGATGATGATCTTGCCGAATGAGCTCCATATACGTAATCCGGTCTCCTGTTCAGGAAGGTTCACGCCCGTTGGAGTATTTGTCGAGGCTATGATATAGAACCGTCCGGTGCCGTAGCTCTCTGCAGGCAGGGTGACGGTATATGTGCTGCTGCTCAGGTCGGTGAAGGTGCCTGCCGTACGGTCCTCGAGCCAGAACTTATTAGTGCCGGCCGGTACCGTAACGGCTGAGAATACTACTTCGCCGCCATCCTCGGTGTCTACACCTACCGGGACAACAATAGTATCAGCCACGGAGAGCGGCAGTGCCTGCCGGGTGTAGTTGATGCCGTTGTCACTGGCCGGCAGGATGGTATAGAGCTCAACATCCTGGCCCGACTTGAATAACCCTATGTCATAACCCGGGTCAACGCCCGTGGTCGTCTCCTGATTGTATACCACCGTGGTAATCACCTCCCCTGTAGGATGAGTAACTTTCAGTTGCAGTCCCGGCCAGCGGTCGTCCGTCCCGCCCGACTTGAGCATGGCGGTGGCGGTGCTGTGCTCCTGCATCGCGCGGGTAAACAGGAACTCCGAGTTATCATTCATGGCCAGGACAAAGAATCCCTGTCCGGCCTGTATATGTGTCGCGCTGAGGTCTGTCCCCGACGGCCACCCGGTATAGTTGGCCACATAGTAGTATCGCCTGGAGGTGCCGTCGAACAGGTAAAGTGCAACGTAGTTTGGATCAAACTGGCTAAGGGAGGGCGTGGCGTTGTAATTGGCGTTTATAAATGCAGAAGCGTTGATGGCAGAAGGAAAAGGATTACCAGGCAGGTTCCATCCTCTGCCGCCGAGGTTCTCCAGGCTTCTGCCGGAGACATAAGCCCGGTCAAAATAACTCTCATCAGGGGCTATGGCGTCTGCGTAAGGAGATGATGCGGCCACTGTCAGGTCGCTGTTGACGATGGGACCGGTGAAAGATATCACTCCGTCGCTGGCCTCCTCCTGGCGGATGTTGTACCCATGGCCCGGCAGGGCAGAGGTGATGTCGGTAGTAGACCATGCACCGGCAATCTCTGACCATTGAAAAACCGTGTTGACCTTTCCAGTATTCGCATCGGAGTTCGTTGCCACAGGCGCCGCTGCCAAGTGCCAGTCAGACGTTGCATCAGAGCCCGGTTTAAGCTGCCTGTTATATGTTATATTGCCCGTGGCTGTGCCGTTAACAATCAGCGATCCGCTTGATGCCATAGCAGAGTTGACAATCAACGATCCGTTAATTGTGAGATCGTTTTCTATTGTCAAGCCTCCTTCAGAAGCCACTATAAGACTGGCTGCAGACTCAATGATCAGATTGTTGCATTCAGCATTTGCTGTAATCTGAGGAGCAAAATCGGCACCAACAATTACAACATCATCCGTTAAGCCCGGCACTGTTGAAGTCCAATTTCCAGCAACCTCCCAGGCGCTGCTTAATGTTCCCTCCCACCTGATTATACCTTCCTCAACAGTACCGACAATAGCTTCAGGTTCTGCAAGAGCAATTTTTCGAATACGCACATCGTCAAAGTAAACAGGGTAGTCATTCCCCCAGTTTTGAAGACAGATTCCTCCCGACAAAACATCTCCTCCGGCATTTGTCGGACTAGCCACCTCAATATCATTAAAGAACAAGGTAATTGCATTCCCTGTTGCTGATATCCTGAATTTATAGTACAGGTCGGCTGAATAATCGTAAGGTGTTGAAGAGTTTATATACCAGGTACCCTCGTGGTATTTTCTCAGAAACAGGTCATTGGTTGTGGGTCCTCCGCGGAGCTGAGTAATATACCTGTTGGCAATATCGGTATATCTGAACCCCACTTCAGGTACACATTGGGGACTCTGATCCTCACTCAACATTACATTGGTCTCAAGAATAAAATCTGTAAAACCAGTATTCACTGTAGTGATGAAAAAGTCATGTGAATCATTCCCAATTATGCTCAGGGCATCATTATCATTTACTTTTACAAATTCCAATATTGGACTCCCAACTGTAATCCATTTGTCCGGATCAATACCGGTGACAGAGTACTCGTAATCACCGCCATAGAGGTTCTCCAGGTAAAGGGCATCAATGAAAAATTTTGTAGCCCAGGGCAAAATCTGATTTGAGGAATAGAAGCCGTTGATAGGATCTGATCCTGCAATGCCACCGTCAATTCCGGTATTTGCTGAATTACCCTGTACACTTACAAGATACCTGTTCATTGCTCTTGAGGCATCCAGGTAATTCTGGTTATTTGTATGATAGTACAACCTGGACCATACGATACTCATCTGTGCTGATCCTGTCAGGCACTCATCAGGTTCATCGGTAATCCAGTCCGAATAATACGCTCCTCCTGTGAAGGATCCATCTGCCTGAATCTGTCCTAATAAAGCATCTGCCGTTCTTGTTGCTGCATCAACACAGTTAGCTGCAATTGTCAAAAGCGTATCATTAGCACCTGTTGCCTCTGACAGCAGAATTAACCCCGATTCCAGCAGTCCTTCCGCACAGTAACCAATAGCATGTGTTATTGGACGAGTATTCTGTGATAACTGTAATCCATTATTATTAAACCACCCGGTGTTGTTTTCTTCCAGGCTCAATATCCAATAAAGATTTTCTACTGTTGCAGTTAAATAGGCGTCATTGCCCGTTCTCTGCCATAACCTGAGCATTGGCCAGTCCATCCTGCTGTGATAGGCATGCGGAAATCCATTAAAGCACCTGGCATTATTCCATGATCCATCAGCCTCCTGTGTACTCACCAGAAAATCTCCTGCTTCTGTTGCTGCCGAGAGGTATCCGGCAGCTTTGGCACGTTCATCTTCATCCTCTGATATTATCAACTCATCATAGGCTCTTAGCAGCCCGTCGATCACCTGCCCTGTATTATATATGGAAACCTCCCATGTACCATCTGCATTTTGCATTCGAACCAGCCAGTCTGACATCTGAATTGCCCTGGATCTAAGGTTTGCATCTTCCAGTGAATGATATTGATCAAAGACAGTGGGGATGGTATATCCAGTAACTTCCTGATAATCCGGACCGGACCACGGTCCGGAAGGGTAGGAGTAATGATTGGCAACACCAGTTGCATCAATCCCGTCAACATAAACATCCTGAGCAACTTTAATCCAGCTAATCGCTTTTGATATTGCAGCTTCATGAGTTATTATCTGAGTTTGAACATAACCACTGAAATCATCAAAGAATTCGAATGTAAGATCACCATCCGATGCGTTTTCAGCCTGATCATTGCCATAATACATATAAATGATATTGTCACTCGCTTCTGAAAGAAGTGGTATCCTTACCCATAATGTGCCTGAGGTTCCGTAAGTCCAGTTTTCCAGCCAAAAAGATAATTCAGTAACGCCATCTGACGATGTAAACCTAATGTCAGAACCATCACTATTGACATGGCTCCAGGGAATGGAAATATCAAGAGAGACTTTGACCTGATGTTCTGCCAACGATTCACCTGTATTTGTTATTGAAACAGGAAGACGATATAGCCAACCAGTGTTATACCATGGTTGTGATACACCACTATTAGTCGCTAGAAGGCTTAAGAATAAAATAGCCAAGATTCTCAAGACCAGTTTTCTGTTTAAAATTGCGGTTTTCATGGTCTACCTAGTTCAAGACAGTGCTCTTCAGTTACTATTCTGCAAAACTCCTCAATACTATTTTGAGGAACCTTAAATCTTAAAGGTAAACCGGCAACAGAAATAATACAAATGAAATGTGACAAACCTGATCTATTCATTGATGAACAGATCATGCTCTTAGTTAATCTTTTGACGCAAATCCTAATTTACAGCCCGGACGGCAATAATTCAAAGTTTAATATTATGAATAGCTTAATTCGAATAGTACCTTATTATTGTTACGATATCACAGCACTGCTACTTTAGCTGTAGTCACTCTGACCCCATCAATTACTCTTATGTAAAAGACACCTCGGAGGCCTGAAGGTAAATCTACAGTATTCAATTCGCCGTCTGAAAGAAGACGCTCAATTATCCTTGTTCCCTGCATGTCAAATATTTCACACACAGCTTTATCACTGACACTACCCTTGATGATGATCCTGCCATATGCACTCCATATCCGAAGACCTCTATCTTCAGCCTCCGCATCATCCGATCCCGTCGGTGTATTCGTCGACGCTACGATGAAGAACCGCCCTGTACCATAGCTCTTCGCCGGTAGGGTAACCGTATAACTCTTTGTCGTCAGATCCGTAAAGACCCCGGCAGTACGGTCCTCAAGCCAGAACTTGTTACTGCCAAGTGGCACCGTGAAGGCTGTGAATGTAACCTCTCCGCCCTGTTCGCTGTCAACGCCCACTGCTACTGTGATCCTGTCTGCTCCCGTCACCGGCAGTGCCTGACGGGCAAGGTTTACACCCTCATCCTTGCCAACAAGCGTTGTGTATATCTCAACCCCTGAACCAGCACTGAGAAGACCTATGTCATAACCCGGATCAAGACCAACACTCATATTGTCATTATATACTATCAGTGTCTGATGCTCCTTTTCCCCGTATTTTGCCTTGAGCTGTACCCCGGGCCAGGGGTCGTCCGTTACCGCTGACTTTAATAAAACAGTACCTGTACTGTGCGTCTGCATCGAGGAAGTAAAATCAAATTCAGCACCGTTGTTATTAGCCAGAACCATAAAGCCCTGGCCAGCCTGAACAATACTACCATGGCTGTCTGCTCCTTCCGGATAACCAGGAATAGATTCAGCTGAATATTTGTATAAACCGGCGATGCCGTCATAAACATACAGTGCTTGGTAGTAAGGATCAAAGCTGTTCAGGTTTGTACTGATAAACAGTGAGGCATCCATGGCCGAGGTAAACGGGTTGCCTAGCAGGTTCCAGCCGCCACCTCCCCAACCAGACGTCCAACCCCTGCCTGGTGCCCAGTAGTCCAGGTCAGTAATAAATTCACCCCATGGATCAGTGTCATCATAATCAACCCGGCTATCATAATCTAAGGCATATGGTGAACTGGCAACATAGGTAGCGTTGCTGACAACAGACCCCGTGAAGGAGAATTCACCGTCACTGTTAGTAGCCTGGTAGACGTTGTAACCTTTCCCGCTTTGAAAGTATTCTGTTGTAACCTCCGACCAGACAGCGTCGTCTTCATCCCATACTCTTAGAAAATCGACCTTGGCATCATAGGTGGTCAGAAAATCAGGAATAGACAGGCCGCCAACAGGTGAGGAGAACAGGTGCTTGTCGCCCGTGCTTGACTCCGGCCTCAGGAAACGGTTAAAGGTAACCGTTCCGGTGCCTGTACCTTTAACTATCAATGAGCCGCTCGAAATCAGTCCGTCAGGCTCCACGTAGGCAGCCGATTCAATAATCAGATTACCGTTGTTTTCAAGATTGCCACCTACGGTAAGCTCCCCTCCGTCATCAACCGTGATAGTTGATCCGGACATGATCATCAGGCCATAGCAAACATTTCCGGTTCCGGAGATAAGCGGCTGTGTAGGTGAAGGACTTATTGTGACAATGGAGCATGGACCTGGTACGACATCATCAGCCCAGTTAGATGCATTGTTCCAGTCCGCATCCTCATCTCCGGTCCATTGCCCGGGTGACTCTTCATCACCAACAGTAACTGATGGTTCAGAGTCAGCATATTTTCTTATTCTGAAATTATCAACCCATGCCCTTGCACCAGTGCTCCATCCCATCAAACCGCATGTTCCGGAGGAGAATGTGGCATCAGCAGGACCAGTAATATCAGCACTACCTGTTCCGTAGAAGGAATGTGCAGATCCATCTATTACAGCCTTGATGTCATACCATGTGCTAAGGGCAAAGGAGCCACCGTCTGTAAGTACGCTTGTGGTTGCATTATTCCTCCTGATAAATCGCCATTCAGCAGCTGTAGTGTTAGGATTCAATGTGTAACAATAATCAGATTCAGGGGTAGTGCCTCTGTAATAAACACCCAACTGTCCACTGAGGAGATCACTCATGAATTCATATTCGATAATGCCGTCTGAAAAAGTATAGTCAATACCATCTTTCTGTGCCCGCATCGTTGGATACGGACTCGAAAACGACCCGGCAGCATCAAACAGCAGCATATTATTATCAATGCTGAAATATTGACCTCCGGAAGGAAATATCCATTTATCCGGATCGATGCCGGGTATCTGATAATCTTCACCGTAAAGACTTTCATAATACAAGGCATCAATGAAGAACTTCGTTGCCCATGGAAGTATTTTATTAGGTGTGTAATACCCGGAAATTGGGTCTGATCCGGCAATGCCCCCGTCAATGCCTGTGTCAGTTGAATTTCCCTGTACTGTGACAAGGTACCTGTTCATTGCTCTTGCTGCATTAAGGTAGTCGCTGACATCAGTATGATGATATAATCGTGTCCAGACAATACTCATCTGGGCAGACCCGGTTAGGCATTCATCTGTTGTATGAGGAGTCCAGTCTGAATTGTATGCACCTCCGGAGAGTGACCCGTTGGCATCAATCTGACCCAATAGGGCGTCAGCTGTTCTTTGTGCCGCAGCGATACAACTTTGCCCTAAAGCGGCAATATCCTGATTAATGTTTGAAGTCAGTATTAATCCGCATTCCAGAAGCCCTTCAGCACAGTACCCTATAGTATGTGTAACCGGATACGTATTTGTTGATAGACTCAGGCCGTTATTGTTAAACCAGCCACTTGTACCTGCTTCGAGTGAAAGTATCCAATTCAGATTTGCTATTGTGGCAGTCAGGTAACGGTTATCTCCTATTCGTTGCCACAGTCTGAGCAGAGGCCAGTCAATCCTGCTGTGGTATGCATGCGGAAATCCATTATAGCATCTGTCATTATTCCAAGACCCATCGGTCTCCTGAGTACTAACCAAAAACTCACCTGCCTCTGTTGCCGCTTCCAGATAGCCTGCAGCCTTTGTACGCTCACCCTCATCACTCGAGCCAATCAACTCATCATATGCTCTGAGCAGACCATCCATCACCTGGCCGGTATTAAAGATAGATACCTCCCATGTGCCATCTGCATTTTGCACATCAACCAGCCAGTCCGCCATTTGAATCGCCCTGCTTCTAAGCTCTGTTTCACCCGTTGAGTGATACTGATCAAACATTGTTGGAACGATATATCCCGTGACTTCCTGGTAATCAGGGCCTGACCAGGGACCGGAGGGGTAGTTGTAACTGTTGGCAACACCTGTCGCGCTACCCCCAACAGTGTAAACATCCTGTGCCACCTTCATCCAACTAATGGCTTTTCCTATGGCTGCATCATTGGAGACAGTCTCAGCATAACCGCTGAAATCATCAAAGAAGTCAAACGTGTTCCCTCCACTTGAAGCATTTCCTGCTGAAGGATTTCCGTAATAGAGGTATACCGTTGCCTCCCCTTCGGCAGGAATCGAGGATACTTTTATCCAGAAAACAGCCTGTTCACTCCCTTCGGTTTCATCCCATGCTTCAATCCAGAATGGGATCTGGGTGATGCCATCATCAGAGGTGAACCTGATGTCGCTGCCTGAATCACCTGTCTTATCAAAATCAACTGATGCTGACAGATCAACTTGTACCTGATAATCTTCAAGCAGGACTCCATCCGTATTTGATATGGTTACAGGAATACGGTACAACCAGCCGGGGCTAAGCCATGACCCTGTCGGACTAACTGTTACTGATATACTCGCCTCACAGCCGTTTTCGTCTCTGACAGTATACTCTGTCGTTCCGATCCCCTGGGTAAACTCTCCCTCCCCATTAAAAGGATGTGTCCCCGTCCCTCCTGTAGCAGTTATGTTAACTGTAGCCAGGGGAGTATTGCAATCAACAGGATCGTTTATTGTATAATTCAAAGAAAGGGCTTCAGGTTGGGAAATTACAAAGCTTTGTTCTCCCGTCTTATTGTATGTGTCTTCTAATTGGATATTATATGACCCCGCTATGAGGCTGGAAATAACGAACTCATTGTTTTCACTGGTACCGTCAAGTTCCATGGCACCGGTTAAAGAATAATCATAAGGCGCTGTACCATTGGTTACGGTGAGGTTTACAGAACCATCATTACCCCCATAACATAAAATATTGTCCGTGGTGAAATTAACCGTCAGGAAATCAGGGTTTGCCTGTTCGTTGCTTATGTCCCATGCTGTCGAAGGTTCAGGATCTGCAAAAGTTCGGACCCGCACATCATCATAATAAACCGGATAATCGCTAAAATAATTTTGAAGACACAAATAACCGGAAAGAACATCTGTACCTTCATTTGTCGGTTCTGACACCAGTTCATGGTTCAAATAGAGCCTGACCGTGTTCCCGTTTGCTAAAATTCTGTAGTCATAGTACTCGTTGCCAAGGACATAACTATAATCCGTTTCAAGCGTAAACTGTGTGGCGCCATTGTAGTATTTCCTAATGAGAATATCATCAGTTGGACTGTGCCGAAGCTGGGTGATGTATCTTGTTAAAGTACTTGAATAACGAAATCCCACTTCAGGAACACAAGTTGACCCATTATCCTGGGTTGTTCTGACTTTTGTCTCGAATATAAAATCATCAAAACTCACAGAGTTAACAAGAAAGCCATTATGAGAGTCAGCCCCTCTGATACTTAAAACATCACTTCCGCCATCCGCAACAATGCTATAGGCTGAACCACTTATTCCCACCGCAGTCCATTTACTAAGGTCACTTTCAAAGTCATCAAAGAACAGAAATGTAGCTTCTCCGCTTGCTGTACTTGTGATAGCCGAGCTGTTACCGTAATACATGTAGATACCTGTTACACCTGCTGGAAGTGAGGTTATTTTAACCCATATGGTTGAGGATGTTTCGTAGGTCCAGTTCTCAAACCAGTATGGCAGTTCTGTTTGTCCATCCGATAAGGTAAAACGGATGTCGGATCCGCTACTGTTGCAGTGGTTCCAGGCAAATGAATCGTCAAGAGTTACCCTAAACTGATAGTCCGTAAGAGTGCCACCGGTTGTATTGCTGACAGTCACTGGCAAACGGTACATCCAGCCTAAATCATACAATTCTTGCGCAGACATCTTTTGCGATGTCAGCAGTTCTGTCGCGATAATTATAAGAACCATTAAAGTAATTCTGGAATAGCTCATTGATGTCTTCATGGCAAAATCTTTTTGAAAGTACTCATAACCAAAAGCACAACATACTACCTTTTCCCAGTAAATGGAAATGTCATATCAAAGCTTTAAAAGTTAATCTAATTTCAGTTAAGCAGCAAAAGTTTTTGATAAATGAACCACATTGGCAGATGAGAAGACATATGCAACAGGTGAGAACTAAAGGAGGCTCAATTAATGAGCCTCCCGTGTAAAATCCCAATGATTATAAAACAGCAACCTTATGCGTTGTAACCTTTAGTCCGTCAGTTACCCTCACAAGGTAGACACCGTGCTTACCCGGAGGCAGCGTGATCGTATTCATCTCACCGTCTTCAAGCCTTGTTTCGATTACCTTCTGACCCCTGACATCATAGACCTCGCACACAGCCCTATCACTGACACTGCCCTTGATGATGATCCTGTCATAGGCATTCCAGATCCTAAGACCTGTATCATCAGCCTCCGGATCATCAGATCCCGTCGGTGTATTCGTCGACGCCAGGATGAAGAACCGCCCTGTACCATAGCTCTTCGCCGGTAGGGTAACCGTATAACTCTTTGTCGTCAGATCCGTAAAGACTCCGGCAACGCGGTCCTCAAGCCAGAACCTGTTACTGCCAAGTGGCACCGTGAAGGCTGAGAATGTAACCTCTCCACCCTGTTCAGTATCTATGCCAACCGGTATAACAGTCTTATCGGCGCCTGATACTGGAAGTGCCTGGCGGGCAAGGTTCACCCCCTCATCCTTGCCAACAAGCGTTGTGTATATCTCAACCCCTGAACCGGCGCTGAGAAGTCCTATGTCATACCCCGGATCAAGACCGACACTCATGTTGTCATTATACACAATAAGAGTCTGACGCTCATTATCATCGTATTTTACCTTGAGCTGCAGCCCTGGCCAGGGATCGTCCGTAACGGCTGACTTTAATAAAACTGTACCTGTGCTGTGCGTCTGCATCGAGGAAGCAAAATCAAATTCAGCACCGTTGTTGTTTGCCAGAACCATAAAGCCCTGGCCCGCCTGAACAATACTGCCGTGGCTGTCTGCTCCTTCCGGATAACCAGGTATGGAAACAGCTGAATACTTGTATATCCCGCCTATGCCGTCATAAACATACAGCGCCTGATAGTACGGATCAAAACTGCTCAGGTTTGTGCTGATGAATATTGAGGCATCCATGGCCGAGGTAAACGGGTTGCCCAGAAGGTTCCAGCCACCACCACCGTAATTGTCCCAGCTCCGCCCTGATGCCCATGTCACTGAACTGTGATCGCCTTCAACTCCGTAAGGATCTGTTCCATTCCTTAAATCATAGGGCTCTGCATAGGGCGAGGTGGCAATGACAGTAGCACTGCTGACAACAGAACCTGTAAAGGAAAAGTCACCGTCACTGCCGGTGGCCTGGTAGACGTTGTATCCTTTCCCACTCTCAAAATTGCCCGTCGTAACTTCAGCCCAAACAGCAGCCTCTTCATCCCATACTCTCAGAAAATCGATCTTTGCATCATAAGTGGTCAGAAAATCAGGAATATCCAAACTCCCAACAGGAGAGGAAAATAAATGCAGGTCACCGGTAATGGCATCTGGCCTTAAGAAGCGGTTGAAGGTAACTGTTCCTGAACTTGAGCCCCTGACAATCAATGATCCGGAGGATGTCAGTCCGGCTGGCTCCACATAGGCAGCCGATTTTATCATGAGGCCTCCGTTGCTTATCAGATCACCGTCAACTGTGAGTGAGGCTCCTGGGTCAATAGTAAGAGATGACCCTTCAGGAATCATCAGGCTAAAGACTTGCTGCGTTGCAGTGGAAGTAATGACCGGTTGATTTGAGGGTGATCCTGAAATGGCTATGACAGAACATGGCCCGGGCACCCCGTCGCTCCAGTTAGATGGATTGTTCCAGTCTGTATCCACTGTTCCGGTCCACTGGCCCGGAGACTCTTCATCACCGGGAGTGGCCGAGGGTTCATTCTCTGCGTATTTTCGAACACGAATATCATCATACTGGGCGGTTGTGCCATTCTCACCGTAAAGGGCAACCGAGCCTGAGGAGAAAGTGGCATCAGAAGATGTAGTCCGGTATGTGTCGTTAAAATACAGGTCGAAAGAACTTCCGTGGGCGGCAATTTTAAGTTTGTACCAGGTGTTCAGGTCTATAATGCCGAGATCATCATACACATCCTGTGTCACCCCTCCGTTATACCATGTATAAAAATGCAAATTATGCAGAGGATCGTTATCCAGGTTTTCATAAAGATTCAAGGAATAAAGGTTCTGCCTGTCTGTTACTCTTGTGCCCAGGCCCCAGACACGATCAGCGAGCTGTCTTCCGTATCCTTCAAGAATAAAATCGCTGCCCGAAAATGAAGACTTCAATATCTGATTAGCCGTAGTGATCCCCTGTGCAACAAGGCCTGTTGTCCCATCTGGCTGAGTGGCAGACTGTACTGTCCATGTACCACCGTCGGCTGTCCATTTTGAACCATCCAGTTCTCCCTGTTCATACAATATTCTTCCAGTAGCCGGATCCACTACACGCATATCAAGTGTCCACGTCCCGCTCGTTTCCTTGCAATAATATTCGTATATGCTTCCGTTGAAGAGGTGCTGGAAGAGACAGGCGCAACCGTCATCAAGTACTGGATTTCCGGGCAAAACAGTGAACGGTCCTGTGGGAGTGGGACCGGAATACATTCTCACCTGCCAGATGCCACCGGGATTGATTTCCGTGGACAGGAAATATGTATCATCGTAATACAGAACCTGTGGTGCAGCCAGAGTGGTACTGGAAACAATGAGGGTTTGATTGGTAGCGGAGACCAGGCCGGCTACTGTTGCAGCCTGCCGCGCCATAATGCTCCAACCGCTTTGACCCCTGTACCAGTATAAGTAGTAATCACCTGTGCCAGTATCATAGAAAAGGCTGGGATTCTGGTTTCTGACGCCATCCTGTATAATGGTGGTCGGAGCGGACCATGTTAAGCCGTCAGTACTTGTCCGGTAGACCAGATAGCTTGTCGCATTGTACCCCATTGTATGAACCATATAATACACACCGTCAGTCTCATTCAGGTACACTGATGGCCATCTCTCTCCCCCGCCCATGGCAATCGGGTTGACTGTGCCAGCAAGCGGATCCTGATTGTATGGGAATTTTGTCCAGTTAATCAGGTCATCACTGCCGGCAAGGGCCACATATCCGCTTCCCTGCGGACCATAGTACCCGTAGTAATCGTAGGCTGCTCCGTCGGGAGCCCTGACAACACTGAGGGTGTGAGCTACGGTACTCTCCCATGTTCTCGGAATTATATTAGCTATTGCCGGACCAAACTCATAATATCCTTCCTGTTGGGTTACCGAGGTGGAGAAATCATCAAAGAACTCAAATGTATTGTCTCCGTTTGATTCGTCTGTTGCAGAACTATTTCCGTAGTAGAGGTAAATATTTGTGCCAGTAACGGGAATAGAAGGCACCTTGACCCATATTATTGCCTCCGTGCCTGCTTCGTCCCACTCCTCTATCCAATAGGGCAGCTGAGTTGTACCGTCACTTGCCGTAACCCGTATATCGCTGCCGTCATCATTTGTTTTGCCGAAATCAAAAGTACCATCCAGACTAACTTGAACCTGGAAATCGCTGAGGGTGGCACCTGTACTGTTGGTAACCTCGACTGATTTACGATACAGCCAGTCGGGATCAAGCCATGACCCGTCTGCATTAACCATTACCGAAACACCTCCTGTGCAACCGTTGCCATCAGTAACAGTGTAATAGGTTGTACCGACAGACTGGGTGAATTCACCGGTGCCCACGTAAGGAGGTGTACCCCCTGTGGCAGTGATCTCTACAGTGGCTGTTCCGGTAAGGCAGTCATACGGACTTATAACTACATGGCTGACTGACACGGCAGGGGGCTGGGTGATTGTTGTGTTCAGACTCCCCACGCTTCCGTTAGAGGCGGAAACAAACAACGAGTAATCTCCGGCAATAAGCCCGGTAATGTCCTCATCGTCTGATGTATATCCGCCAGGCCCTGTCCACTCATAGGTATAAGGCGCAGTGCCTCCTGAAACTGAGATATATATTTCTCCGTCCGAATCGCCGTAGCACAATAAGTCTGTTTTGCTGTCGAGCGTGACTGTCAGGGGAGGATAGGGATATGCTTCCTCACTCCCAACACCGGAGGTTGGTTCAGAGGCAGCATATTTTCTTACCCTTATATCATTGTACTGATAATCCCCGGCAGTCTGTGGCGAAGGATCATACTCGCCGAACAATCCTACAGCACCAGAAGGTAAGTCACTATTACTCGCGGTTGTTAACAGATTGTCATTAAAGTAAATGTCAAATGAACTGCCATGAGCTTTGACTTTTAGTTTATACCAGACATTGGGATTGATTACGCCTACTGCACCATTCCAGGGGCTGATTGTTGATTGTCCACTAAGCCAGCGGTAATAATAGATGTTATTGGTGGCATTAAGATCCTCATACAGATTAAGTGTATAAGTTGTTAAACTGCTGGTTGACCGCACACCCAAACCCCATACCCTGCCTGCAATCTGGCGACCCCAGCTTTCAACAACGTAGTCAGTCCCTGAATAATCTGACTGTAAAAGATGTTTTTGATTAATTGGTATTTGTCCCCTCGCAACCTTCCCGGTTGTTCCGTCATGTTGAGTGTCAGTAACGATACTCCATGTACCTCCGCTTGCAGTCCATCGGGCAGGATTGGGTACTGTGAGACCATCCTCTTCGAAATCATCAAAAAACTCAAAGGTGCTGAAGCCATCACTTGCAGTCGTAGCATTGCTGTTACTATAATACATGTAAATCGTGGTTGCAGCCGGACTGGCAGCGACTGAAGGCACCTTAACCCATATACTGGCTGATGTGCCTGAATTCCAGCTTTCTATCCAGAAATCAACGGGTGTTTCTCCATCATCTGAGGTGAACCTTAAATCAGCTCCTCCTGCAAGCGTATGACCCCATGCAAAAGAACCATCCAATGTCACCTGAACCTGGAAGTCCGTCAGGGACCCTCCGGCATTTGTAATTGATATCGGAACACGATACTGCCATCCTGCATCATACCAGTCCTGTGAAGACAGAGATTGTGCGACCAGAAGCAGGGCTACTGTGACAGCTATGTACCTGGATGCGGTTTTAGGAAATGTATCAGTGGTTTTCATATTTAAGGTGTTTTAAAATAATATATCATAATTGCATACCGAAGCCATGCTTCGGAACACAATTAAAAAAATCTGAAATAACCTTGGAAATTTAATATAATATCAGTTCAAATACAAACAATTTTTAGCTTATTTCTTTAGTAAAACTCTGCTTGAACATTACTATATCCGAAGCCATTTAACCATTATCTTCATCTGAGTGATATCAATCCCATCTTTACCATCATATTCAGGTGCTCCTTAACTTCAACCATGCATCGCTCAATTTCCACCTCATACTCGTCCATCAGCGCCAGACAAAGGTCTTCAAGGCTATACGGTTTTTCAAGCAGATCCCATATTCGAGTGGCAACCGGATTGAGCGAGAAATATTTCCCCTGCTCTATGTCCATCATCACCAGCTCATCATGCAGACGGCCTGAGATAGTTTTACTGTTCCTGATATACCTTGTATTCTGATTATTCAGTCCTGCCGTCATCTGATCATCATTCATCCTTGTCATAAATTATCCTGTTGTCAATAGCCGCTATCGTAATCCTTAGTTCCGTAGAATATGAAGTAAACTTACTTCATTATCATCTTATCAAACTCCCTAGCTGGACTGAAATGCCTGATGAGCAATGCCTCAAAGATATTGCACCTGGCAAGAAGCATATCGAAAGCAGGATCGACAGTTGCGCCCTCCTCAAAAGACTCCTGAATCTTTCCCATCTCACGCAACAACTTTTTAAAATATATTTTATGGCTGCTGCCTGAAAAGGCCTTGAACTGGACCAGTATCTGATCGCGCATGGTCACGGCATCAATTACAACCGCCAGGGCATCATCAGGAGTTAATCTCCCCTCAGCGAAATCTTTCAGGAGCTGGCAGCGATATCCTGAGCATACGTTAGCTTTCTTCTGATCATAGATCGTACACTTAACGTCAAAATAGAGGCATGGCAGGCTGAAATAATCCTTGCCATCCTTGCTGTAACTGTTCTCCTCGATCTTCTCAGGCAGGTTGCCCCGCTCCCCCGCATCCAGATGCGCGTGGAGGAACAATGTGCCGTCACAGCACATACCGCACGCGACACATATTTTCTGTTCTTCTGGAGGAGCCGTAATCATTTATTCAGTCTAATCAATATATGTGTCCACGGACCCCGATCGATTATCAAAGGGATCATAGGCGGATTAGCATCTTCAAGCCGCACCTGTTGTAATCTGCCGCCTGTACACCCCCGTAAACTCATGTATCGACTTCAGATAGACCAGTGTCCTGAACAGAACCATGTCGTCATCTGGGGCGGATTTCGATCTGTAAGCAGCAACAGCATCCGACAGAAGACCGAAGTCAACAAAATCCAGATCAGTATTCCCGCGCCATATATTAATTTCATCCATAACCCTGATCGCTGCGCTTTTAAAAAGCCCATCCATCCATGACCAGTATACCGGATCATTCTTGCTTTCATTGAGGCGGACCTCCTCCGTAACGATTCCCTTGCTGATCTCACGAAGCAAAGGGCGGAAATGGCCAGTCCTGCAAAGCAACTCCGAGGGGACTGATAGCATGTATTCAACTATCCTCTTATCCAGCAGGGGATATCGGTATAAAATCCCTTTCCTGAAACCCATAATATGCCAGCTCTCGCATCTTTCAGGGATATTGTAAAAGTCAAATACATTCAGGTGCATCCTACGTCTCGATTTATGAAAATAGAAATTCCGCAACGCCTCCCTGTTGCTTTTCCTATAGGATTTCTTTAAATAAGTGGCATCATCCCTGAAGGCCCTCCTTGTACGGCGATCAAGAATACCAAGCAAAGGATTCACTACAAAAAAGAGGAAATGTCTTATGAACTTCTTAGGACTTTTGATGCTGTTTTTGCGAAAGAAAGTACGGAACCGCAGACCCCGAAGCAGGTCCAGGTCGATCCCGCTGTGGCCGGTACTGATGAACTCGTCACCTCCGAAACCACTGAAGATGAGGTTTACGCCAAGCGCAACAGCCCTGTCCGATGTTTCATCCTCTGAGAAATAACCCCTGTTGTGATAGAACGCCGATATGTACTTCGGGAATTCATCTTCACCCATTTCGGAAAACAGAGGTCTGATTCCGGCATTCTCGCATGATATCAATACCAGCTCCCGCTCATCGTATTTTACCCTGAAATCAAAATCACCGGCAGGCGACCATGACAATCCACAGAAGTGGCTCTGAAGGCTATACTCCTTACGAGCAAGGGCAGAGACAATACCTGAATCTATCCCGCTGCTGACATGGGCACCTGCCGTATAGCGATCGTCACTGCGTATCCTTACTGCATCCGTTACTAGTGCCTTCAGGTCATGCAACATGGAGTCATATGACATTTCCCTTTCAAGACGAACTTTTTCAGGCTCCCAGTATTTCTTTAGCTCAATACCCCTCTCGGAGAAATGCAGGATATGGCCGGGAAGAAGTTTCCTGATCCTTTCATCCGGTGTTTTGCGGTAGTCTGTGTACTTGAAATACCCGAGAAGAAATTCACTATCAATATTCCTGCCATCCGAAAAGTACCGGGCCAGAGAAGTAATGTCTGATGAAAACAACAGTGTCTTACCCTCAGTAACCCATGCCACAGGACAGATCCCAAGATGGTCCCTGATCAGAAAGGCCTGCTTCTCATCTGGTTTCAGGATAAAGATCGCAAAATCACCGTTCAGCTTTTCGACAAAACCATGACCTTCCCGGAGGAATAGATCAGCTACCAGCTGCGGATCTGCAAGCTGACCTGGAATATCAGTGTTTCTGTCTAGCTCTGTCCTGTTGTAAACTGAGCCTGACATCAGTACAACGATATCCCGGTCTATATCTGCATAATAGTGATCTTCCGGTAAGGCCGGCAGTGCGGGATGTATATAGAAGGCACCTGTCAACCCAACTGCAGAAACAGGATGATAGATGAGGTCACCCTTATCTCCGGGGTCCAATAAAATATTAACGGAAGGTACAGAATCATTAAAACAGACTAAGCCTGCAATCATTCAAACAATGATATTATATAACCAGAGGAGTCCCCGGATTTGATCAGGGAGTTGGAATTTTGCTCTTACCGGCTTTTTCATTGCCGTATGTGGAGCCACTGAATGTATCCTTTTTGATGTTCAGCAAAGCCACCTCGGGCTTAGCCCATGGCTTCTTTTTTGTTTCCGAATTTTTCATTTCCGCCTATTCGAATGCAAAGTAATACAAAATAAATAATTTACAAAGAATATTAGGCAGGTATTTTTTTAATGTTCTTTAACGCTAAAAGAGAAACAGCGCGGTGAATTCCCCGTTTTGTGGTACCAACTCACAATCGCCTGATTTTAACCATGCGTGAGCGATTACCCTGCCATCTCCTGATCTGGCTACGCCTAAAGAAAGCTGCGAACTGATGTGTCGACGCCTAAGCATGCAGCGTGCAGCAAGCGAACTGATCAGGCATTTGTTTTTCCATGGGGAAGATTTAGAAGCGCGCGAGGTCGCTGATTTTATTTGATTTAGAACGAAGGAGTCAGTAGCAGGGGATAAAGAATCGGTCTTTCCTTTTTGTGACCCGTTATCTATAACTGAAGTCGCCTTAGCCGACATCCCATGTTCGGGATTGGAAAACAGTCTGGGTATCCAACTGAAAGGAATGATCGTCAGCAGCAATCCGACCCACAGATGCAGCAGAAAAGCCTCGAGAAAAAGTAATTTTTCACGGAACGGCAGCTCTGTGAACTTTAGGAGCTTTCGGCTCATCTCCTTACCCCTCCGCTGAAAGAGGTGCGAATATACTCACTTACCAGGGCGTGCAGCTCTTTTATCCTGATCTCGGAAGGCCTGATCACCCTTATAAAATGAACCTTCTCAACTATCTGTAGCAGCTGAAGCAGGTAAGACCTCTCCGTATAAGGCATGCCGGCCAACAGGTCCGACATACATATCTCACTCCGCAGAAAAGAGAACCTGTCAGCCGGCAGCGGCTGGTCAAACAGTGGGACATCGGTATCTCCCACCTCCATCTTAATGATCACATCAAGCGGGAACTGACTAACCCCGGCATGCTTTACCTTCATGTATTGCTTCCCCGTGCCTGCCTCGGCCTCGCGCAATACCGAGGGATCAATGCTTAGCTGTAAAGCAGTGCTGCGCCTGATCCTTATCACCTCGTGTAGCGACCAGATCATGGGGTCACCGTCAGAATAAACCACCGGTGTGATATCATCGGTCAGGAAACCGGCACCCTCAAGGGCAAACGAGGCTGTCAATGACGATTTCCCGGCACCGGTCTCACCCAGTATCATCACCCCGCGC
>JAAZAP010000316.1 GCA_012514255.1 Bacteroidales bacterium
CTGGCTTGAGCCCCTGTTCCACAATAATGTCATTCTCATTGGCTTCCCCGAGAACAACAACCTGGCGTGACCCGTCTTTCATATATACAAAAGGTATGCTGTCAGGTGTGGCGAAGACGGTCTCAAGGGGTACATATACCACATCAGTGAACGTCTGGGTCACAATCTGGTTCCCTGTGGTCATGGAAGGTCTCAGGATAGGATCTGATCCGTCTATCTTCGTGATCACCTCAAAGACCTTGGCGTCAGTATTGGGAAGCTGCTCGCCGATGTTTGCCACGCTGATCACCACGCCCGTGTATGACTTCTCCGGGAAAGCATCAACGGTAAGCCTGACCGGCTGTCCGGCCTTAACCTTGCTCACATCAATCTCATTGACATAGGTCTTTGAGATCATTGATGAGAGATCGGGAAGGGTTGCCACCACCGGATCCCAGGGACTGATCTCCGAACCAACCTTGCGCTTTGATCCGTTCCATTCTCTTTTGTAGATAACCATCCCGTCAGAGGGGGCAGTGATAATAAATTTCTCTATTATCTCCTGCATCTCAGTCACCTTTCTCCTCTGCTTGCCCACCTGTATCTCCGTATCCCTGATATCAGCCCTGGCCTGCCTTACCTTCAGATCATAGTTGCTGAGAGCCTGCTCATAGGCACGTTCAGCCTTGTCAAGTGATATCCTGGCCTGCCTGATGGTTGTGGGAGGTTCATACTTTGACTGTTCAAGGGTTATTTCTGCCTCCTCCATATTGAACTTGAGGTTGACAAGATCATCCCTCAGATTGCCAAGGGTAATAGTAGTGTCAAGCTGCTTCTTAAGAAGATCCGTTTCATATGACTCCAGCCTGTCAAGTTCATCCTTGAGGTTATTGTCAACACTTGACCTGTCAAGGGTAGCAACATAATCACCGGCTTTTACTTCCGTGCCCTCGTTAACCAGGTCAGAGATCTTTATGTTTCCGAACCTCATGTTACGACTGCCTAGCCCTTCCGGACCCTCGATATCTGTGGAGACCTCAGCCTGTAGTTCACCGGTGGTGGTAACCACCACCTCGAAATCGCCCTGCCTTGCTTCAGCAAACAGCAGGCCCGGATCTTCCTTGCCGAAAAGCTTGCTTATCACGATCATGGCAATTACAGCCACTGCTACAATGATTGAGGTAATGATAATTGTCCTTTTCATCTGAAGAATATTCTGTTTAGTTTAATCAAGCCGTGAAATTATTATAATTTCAGGCTCAATGAACAAATTTTAAGGAAACATTAACTTTCGTTAACTAAGCCACCAACAGGGTAACAAAAACCGTTCAAAAAAAGTTACTAATCTCAAGCAAGGTACAAGATTTACAGATTTTTAACAATCTCCATCACTCCCGCGGCAAGTTTTTCTGCCGGTTCTTTAGACTTTTCCTCCGCATAGATACGCATAATAGGTTCGGTATTTGACTTCCTTATCTGCACCCAGCCCGAAGGGAGGTCAAGCTTGATCCCGTCACGCGTATCACACACAGCATCAGGATAAGCTTTGATGAGGGCTGAGCAGAGCTGGGTCATGTCAATGTCTCCTGTCAGGTCAATCTTTTTCTTTGCGATATAGTAGTCAGGATACTTCTTCCTCAGTTCGCTGCATTTCAGCTTCTCCCTGGCCAGGTGCGTGAGGAAGAGGGCTATGCCCGCAAGCGCATCGCGGCCATAGTGCAGGGCGGGGTAGATTACTCCTCCATTGCCCTCACCTCCGATGACAGCCCCGGTACGCTTCATCTCGGCAACCACGTTTACTTCTCCCACAGGCGCCGAGGTATAACTGCAACCATGCTTTTCGGTAACATCTCTCAGTGCCCTGGTGGAAGACATATTGGAAACGGCAGGGCCCTTGACATGACTGAGCACGTAGTCTGCCACAGAGACCAGGGTGTACTCCTCGCCGAACATTGATCCGTCCTCACATATTATTGCCAGCCTGTCCACATCCGGGTCAACCACAAATCCAAGATCGGCTCCGCTCTCCCTTACTGTCGATGAGAGATCTGCCAGGTGTTCCGGAAGAGGTTCGGGATTATGGGGGAAAAGACCTGTCGGCTCACAGAAAAGCTCAATCACTTCTTTCACTCCAAGAGCTTTCAGAAGGGCAGGTATGGCTATGCCGCCCACCGAGTTGACAGCGTCAACAGTTATCCTGAATCCGGCTTTGGCTATTGCTTCAGTATCTACCAGGGGCATGCCTGCAACTGCCTTGATGTGCTTCTCTGTCCAGGAGTCATCACTCGTCTCACGGCCCAACCGGTCATAAGAGACATAGTCAAAATCTTCAGCAGCAGCCAGGCCAAGCACCTCCCTTCCATCAGCATCACTCAGGAACTCTCCATTTTCATTCAGAAGCTTAAGGGCGTTCCACTGAGCAGGATTATGGCTTGCTGTCAGGATAATGCCGCCACCGGCGCCCAGTGTCGTCACCGCCACCTCCACCGTGGGTGTGGTAGCCAGCCCTATATTCACAACATCTATCCCCGTACTCCGCAGAGATGCGTTAACCAGAGCGGCTACCATCTCACCGGAAACGCGCGCATCCCTGCCTGTTACAACCCTGAGTGACCCACGGCCACGTCTCCTGAGCCAGGTACCGTACGCCGAGGCAAATTTCACAATATCCACGGGCGTCAGCGCCTCGCCCGGAATACCGCCAATTGTTCCCCTTATGCCAGAGATGGATTTTATCAGAGCCATGTCATTTCTGTTTGGTGTCAGATGCAAAGGTGCAAAAAAGATCGGGGAGAAAACCGGTAAATAGTTGTAAATTTGCACCCTGAAAAAGTGAAAGGATGGAGAAAAGAGCGGCAGAACCCGGAAAACGAAAAAATAGCGGATCCAATACCCCGAAAAGAAACAATACCGGGCCAAATTCCAAAAAAAGGATAAGTCCCGGTCGCAACGCCCCGAAGAAGGAACCAGAGCTGATCAGGCTCAATAAGTACATTGCTGACAGCGGCGTCTGCGCAAGGCGCGAAGCTGACGAGCTGATCAGACAGGGTTATATCACCGTCAACGGGAAGAAGGTTGCCGATATGGGAATCAAGGTGCTTCCCGGTGACAGGGTCGAATACAGAGGCAAAAGGCTGACACCGGGAAAAAAGGTGTATGTCCTCCTCAATAAACCGAAAGGATATGTGACAACAGTCAGGGACCCACATGCCGAAAACACAGTGCTTGATCTGGTCAGGGATGCCACCAGGGAACGCATCTACCCGGTGGGCAGGCTTGACAAGGCAACAACCGGAGTACTGCTGCTGACAAATGACGGCGATCTTGCAGGCAAACTCACCCACCCCTCCTACGGGGCAGGCAAGATCTACCATGTCTTCCTTGACAAAGAGATTACAAGGCATGACATGGAAAAGATCATTGAGGGTGTGGCCCTGGATGACGGCACGGTAAGCGCTGATGCAATCTCCTGGACCGATCCTGCCGATCATACCCAGGTGGGGGTGGAGATACACTCCGGCCAGAACAGGGTCGTCAGACGCATCTTTGAGAAACTTGGCTACAAAGTCAGAAAACTTGACAGGGTTAGTTTTGCCGGACTTACAAAGAAAAACCTGCAGAGAGGACACTGGAGACTACTGACACAAAAGGAGATCAGCATGCTCAAGCGAGGCATATTCAAATAACCAAATGAGATGGAACACAGGTCCGGATTCGTAAATATCCTTGGTAATCCAAATGTCGGAAAGTCGACCCTCATGAACATGCTCGTGGGCCAGAAACTCTCTGTTGCCACCGCCAGGGCGCAGACCACCCGGCACCGCATCATGGGCATACTCAACGGCGAGGGTTACCAGATAGTCTATTCGGATACCCCCGGCATCCTCAATCCCAAATACAGGCTTCAGTCAGCCATGATGAGGTCCGTTGAATCAGCCCTTGACGATGCCGATCTGATAATATATGTAACCGATGTGGTGGAGTCAGCTATAAAGAACAGGGAATATCTTGATAGGATACTTGCCTCTTCCGTACCGAAGATCATAGTTATAAACAAGATAGACCTTACCAACCAGGCTGATCTGGAAAGGCTGACTGAAAGCTGGAGCACCCTGGCCCCCGGCGTGCCTGTGCTGCCGGTATCAGCAATCAACAGGTTCAATACAGACCTGCTTCTTCGCGAGATTATCAGACGCCTCCCCGAGGGTCCGCCATACTTCCCCGAAGATCAGCTCACTGACCGTTATGAGCGGTTCTTTGTCACTGAGATCATCAGGGGTAAGATCTTTGAGACATACCAGAAGGAAATCCCCTATTCAGTTGAGGTTGAGATAGAGAGTTACACCGAGGAGCCCGGGATTAACCGGATTGCGGCCATAATTTATGTAGCCCGCGACAGCCAGAAGGGTATCATCATCGGACACAGGGGAGCAACGCTTAAGAAGGTGGGGACAGCCGCCAGGAAGGATATGGAGGAGTTCCTCGGGAAAAAGGTCTTCCTGGAATTGTATGTAAAGGTGGCACATGAGTGGCGTGACAACCCGCGCATGCTCAAAAAATTCGGCTACTTATAGAATAAATTTCTCATGAGCAGAATAGCAGCAATAGTAGGAAGGCCTAACGTGGGCAAGTCAACACTCTTCAACCGTCTGACGGAGAGCCGTGCAGCCATAGTGAACGAAGAGAGCGGTGTGACACGTGACAGACATTATGGCAGGGTGACATGGAACGGGGTGGATTTCTCCGTTGTCGATACCGGCGGCTTCGTGGAAAACTCTGACGATATCTTCGAAAGCGAGATAAACAGACAGGTGAAGCTGGCCATTGAGGAGGCTGACGTGATCATCTTCATGGTGGATGTGGAAACAGGCATCCATGAGCTCGACAAGTCAGTGGCCTCAATGCTCCGGAAGGTAAGCAAGAGGGTCATCACCGTGGTAAACAAGGTAGACAACAACCAGCGCCTTCTGGAAGCGGCAGAGTTTTACGGACTGGGACTGGGCGACTACTTCCCTGTCAGTTCAGTCAACGGCAGCGGCACAGGAGATCTGCTTGATGAGATAGTGAGACATCTGCCTGATACTCCGGAAAAGGAAGGTGAGGAGATACCCAAAGTGGCGGTTGTAGGCCGCCCCAATGTCGGCAAGTCATCTTTGGCCAATACACTTCTGGGAGAGGAAAGAAACATCGTCACACCGGTGGCAGGAACAACGCGCGACTCAATCCACAGTCTCTACAACAAGTTCAATTACCGCTTCCTGCTGATTGACACCGCAGGCCTGCGTAAGAAAGCAAAAGTGGATGAGGATATAGAGTTTTACTCTATCCTCAGATCGGTAAGGGCAATAGAGGATAGTAACCTATGCCTGCTGCTCATAGATGCGACCCGTGGACTGGAGTCACAGGACCTCAGCATACTGAACATTATTCAGAAGAACAACAAGGGAGTGATCATACTGGTGAACAAGTGGGACCTGGTTGAGAAAGACCACACCACCATGAAGAGGTTTGAGGAGGAGCTGAGGTCCAGGACAGCCCCGTTCACTGATTACCCCGTGCTGTTCATCTCAGCCATAACCAGACAGAGAGTACACAGGATCCTGGAGCTGATCATGAGCGTTTATGAAAACCGCAGGAGAAAGATCTCCACCTCACAGCTTAATGAGGTCATGCTGAAAATCATAAATGATACTCCCCCTCCGTCAATCAAGGGGAAACACATAAAGATCAAGTATGTGACCCAGCTGCCGGGTGCTTATCCCGCCTTTGCCTTCTTCTGCAATTACCCCCAGTATATAAAGGACCCTTACAAGAGGTTCGTGGAAAACAGGCTCCGCGAGAGTTTTCCTCTGACAGGCGCACCCGTCAAAATCTATTTCAGAAAAAAATAGATACATTTGGTGTGATTTTTGATGCCAGAGCATATTGTCAGTAAATGAAGCAGGGGATCATCATATTGGTTACAGCAGCGCTGCTTATTATGGCAGCTTGTGAAAGGCCCGAGAGCCTTCCCCCGGAGCCCAGGATTGAGTTCCGGACCTTTACCCAGTATGATACTACTGATATCCTTGGCAACCCGGCCAAGGCCGGCAATCTCTCCTTCTATTTTGAGGACGGGGATGGCGATCTGGGGCTTGATCCTCCGCAGACACCAGGAGTTGACCCTTCAAGCAATCTCTTCCTTAAACTCTATCGGAAGGTTGACGGGGTCTTTGAGCTGGCTGGTCCGTTAGATCCGCTTTTCCCGTCGGAATACAGGATACCGTTCATTGACGCGGCAGGACAGAACAAGATCATCAAGGGCACGATAGATGTGACCATCATGTACCTCTTTTTCGATACCACTGACACTCTCTATTATGATTTTTGGATCAGGGACAGGGGTGGCCATGACAGCAACACGGCCACAAGCTGTGTTTTCGTCCTCGGGGAGAACGGCACCTGCCCTTCCGAATGATCAGACCCTGACGCCCATGAACAGTACATCATCAACCTGCTCATGGCTTCCCATCCAATCAAAGAAGAACTCTTTTACCTGTTTAAGCTGACCTTCTGAATCTGACGGCGAGATATCATCCACGAGGGTTTTCAGCCGGCTGATCTTCATCTTCTTTCCTCCCTCGCCACCAAACTGGTCGCAGTAGCCGTCAGTAAAGAGATAGACCATATCTCCCTCACGCAGATGGTATTCCTGATCATCATAGAACTTTTCAGTCACCGATTCGCCTCCCACGGATGAGCGGTTCCCGCGCACATAGTGCTGCTCTCCGTCAATAACCAGTATCACCGGCCTCATGGCTGAAGCGAAGACCAGTTGCCTGGTTTTCAGGTTAAATTCACAGACCACTATATCCATCCCGTCATTGGAGGCCTCAAGCTCCTGGTTCTGATTAAGGGTTGAAAAGATCTGCCTGTCGAGTTCATGGAGCACCTGTGAAGGCCGGGTGATCTTCTTTACGGTGATAATATCCTGCAGAAGGGCTGTTCCTATCATTGACATGAAAGCGCCGGGGACACCGTGACCGGTGGAGTCTGAGCAAACCAGCATGAACCTGTCCTTGTCAACCCAGTCAAACCAGTAGAAGTCGCCGCTGACAATATCACGGGGTTGGAAGAAGACGAAGGCTTCTTTGAAGACCGTTCCCAGCCGGGCCGTGTCAGGCAGTACGCTGCTCTGTATGCGCTTGGCATACTTGATGCTCTCGGTAATGTC
>JAAZAP010000317.1 GCA_012514255.1 Bacteroidales bacterium
ATGCTCCTTTACTGCCCTGACGCAGCTGCTTTTTATTGATGAGAGGAAGGGGTCATTGGATTTCTCGGGCACCAGCACGAGGGTTATTCCCTCAGCTGTTACGTTGATTTCACCAACCATGCCCAGTTTGACGATGTCACTACCCTTTTCAGGATGGGATACCATCCGGAGGGCGTTGAGAATGTTTTCTTTTGTGTACATATTGGTCTACAATTCTTGATGCTCTACGAGCATCTTTTGTTTGGGTGGTTATCATCTACAATTCTTGATGCTCTACGAGCATCTTTTGGTTATGCGGTCTTTCGTTCAAAAATGCTTGATGCCCTGCGGGCAGGGATCAGTCTTTAGTTTCCATTCTTCATTCCTTAACACAATCAGGTTGACTATAGTTCATAGGCCGGATCCCAGAACCGTTCGCGGAATTCCACCACGCGGTCATCTTCCACGGTAAAGCCCTCGTTCTCCAGGAGTTGCTGCATGGTAGATGAGGTGCCGAAGTGGTGCTTGCCGGTGAGAATTCCGTTGCGGTTCAGGACACGGTGTGCAGGGATGAATCCATGACCGTGGTGTGATGAGTTGAGTGCCCATCCCACCATCCTTGCCGAGCTGCCGGTGCCAAGGTACCTGGCAATGGCACCGTAGGAGGTAACCCTGCCATAGGGTATCAGCCTGGTGACTTCATATACGCGGCTGAAAAAGCCTTCGTTATTGCCCTTCAGGGCTGATGATCTCTTTGTCATTGGGCAGCAGGAAAGAAAGATAGGTGATTGGCACACCCTGATTAAGGAACATCTGCTCGTAATATGTTCTGATTGACAGCAGCGGATCTTCGGGCATCTGGCGGTGCAGGTCGGTGACGTTTGTAATAACTTCCAGCCCGTTCACCCGGACGAGCTCCGCAGTGTACTGGTACAGCTCCAGGCAGTCGGTCTTCAGGTGTACCCGGCCCATGTGCCTGAGGTAGGTCCTGTAAAGGTTGAGGAAATGAGGTCCTGAGAGCCTCTTCTTTTCTCTGCTTCTCTTCATCTGGGGGTCAGGAAAAGTAAGCCAGATCTCATCAACCTCGCCGGGAGAAAAGAATGAACCGGTAAATTCTATCCTGGTACGGAGAAAGGCAGCATTGGGTAGTCTGAGGTTATGAGATTCCTTTGCTCCGCGCCACATGCGGGCTCCCTTGATATCAATGCCGATGAAGTTTCTGTCGGGGTACCGGCTGGCCAGTCCTACGGTGTATTCACCCTTGCCGCATCCAAGCTCCAGGGTGATGGGGTTGTTGTTTCTGAACCATTCTCTGTGCCAGTTGCCCTTGAGGCTGTGATCAAGCCTGAAGACCTCATCGAATGACGGTTCGATCACATGGTCGAACCCTTTCATCTCAGCCCACCGTGCATGTTTGTTCTTGCCCAAAGCTCCGGTTATTTTGCGCTCCCCTCCCTGAGGGAGATCTTCAGCCCCATGTCATAGACACCCTTCAGTATCGTATCACGCATTCCGTGGACCACCCTGAAGTGATATTCACCGCGTTCCGGGAAGTAAACATTTGATTTATAGGGAATGGTGAGTGCGCGGACATCGCCGGCGCCTTTGCCGAGCCATTGCCCCTTTTCATCAGTCACCATGGCATGAATGGTATCTGTCATAACAGAACCCGAGGGGAAGGTTGTCATCATGAAAAGGTAGATGTTCCGATAGGGGTATTCGGTTGAAGTGCGCAGTGACAGTTCCATGTTATAGGTTCTGACTGTGTCATCTATGTCACAGGCATACCTGGCCGGGTCAAACATGCTCCAGTTTCCCCCTTCCAGTGTGTAATTCTCAGAGTAATATATGCTGCGGTCACATGCCGCCACGGCTGCCGTCAGCATTATTGCTGCAATGATGATCTTACTTTTGTTTCCTCTCATTTCTCCTTTGGAATGATCTTCTTTTCCCCTTTCCTTCGCGGCTCTGGCTTTTCGTTTCAAACCTGGTCAGGCCGCTGTTCTGCAGAAGCAGGTCGTTGCCTTTGCCTATTTTGTTCCTGACCTGTCCGGTCAGCAGGCTCTCCGGCTTGATGCCTTTGCGATTGAGCTGAATGATCTCGCGGACCCTTTCCACCGGCACCGGGGTCATGTCAGCCGCTATGTGCGGATTGGTGGAGTACCAGTAGACGCCTGTGTGTACCTCCATCTTGACGAAGTAGGCTGTCCCGCCGGCCAGCTCAAGCGATACCTCCCTTGAAGGGTATTCCTTCTGGGCATCAATGTAGCAGTCGAGCTCATAGTTAAGACAGCACTTCAGCTTACCGCACTGCCCGGCAAGTTTCTGGGGATTGAGTGACAGATCCTGGTATCGGGCATGTGAGGTGGTCACCGAGATAAAGTTGGTAAGGTGAGTGGAGCAACAGAGTTCTCTTCCGCAGGTACCTATTCCGCCAATGCGGCCGGCCTCCTGGCGGGCGCCTATCTGTCGCATCTCTATCCTGACATGGAACTCTTCGGCCAGCACCTTGATAAGCTGCCTGAAATCAACCCTCTCGTCGGCCAGGTAATAGAAGATAGCCTTGGTCTTGTCACCCTGGTACTCAACATCTCCTATCTTCATGGCCAGGCCCAGGTTCTCTGCTATCTTCCTTGAACGAAGCATGGTGGATTCCTCGAGCTTCTTTGCCTCCTCCCATTTCTGAAGATCAACAGGCCTCGCTTTGCGGTAAACCTTCTTCATCTCCTCAACTACAGGCCTGATCTTCATCTTCTTCACCTGCTCACGAACGAGGTATCCGGACATGGAAACATATCCGATATCGTGACCCGGAGAGGCCTCCACAGCCACTATGTCATCAACCTCAAGCCTGAGTCCGTTGACATTGCGGTAGAATCCTTTCCGGGTATTCTTGAAGCGAACCTCGATAACCTCGTTGCAGCGGTCATCAAACGGGAGATCGGCAAGCCAGTTGTATTCACTCAGCTTATGTGTCCCCGGGGTATATCTTGTCTCAGGTCTTACCGGCTCCTCTCCGGGTTGAACCTGCATATCTTCATGAGTCATAACAACACTTTTCCGTTTGCGGCCGGAAGATCAATTTTTCCGGTTTATGCAAGGTGAATGCAAAATTAGCAATAAAAGAGCTATTTTCAAGTAATCCCTTCAGTTACCTGATCAGTCTCATTGTCTTGAGCGCAAGATCAAGAAAGATCATTTTGGTGTTACCATTGCTCTCAACGTGGGCATATGCCAGGTTAAACTCACTGTTGAGGGCATTGATATTCTTTTCGTTAATGAAGGGATGGAACTTTTCTGAGAACTCATCCTCTGCCCTGGTGAGGTAGACAATGCGGTTTTCCCTCCCGTTGAAGTTAAGTATGAAATTCTCGCGGATCAGTCTGAGAGCGTAGGAGAGGAAGCTCTTCTGTCTTTCCCTTCCCAGGGCAGCGGTCTCTTCTGACCAGCTGACAAGGGAGTGGATATCACGGGTCCATGCCGTACGCATCAGTCGTGTGAAGCGATCGAGGTGCACAGCAGTGTTCCCGTCCTCGCGTGCGAGCTCCATGGCCCTGACCATATTGCCGTTGGCGATGGCAGCTATCTCCGAAGCCCTGACGGGATCCATACCGGTGCTTTTTACCAGGTGAGCGCTCAGCTCCTCTGAGGCGATGGCTGGTATACGTATGTGCTGACAGCGCGAAGTAATTGTAGGCAGGAGCTTATCATCCTCCTCCGAGACCAGGATGAAGAGGGTGCGGGCAGGAGGCTCCTCAATGATCTTGAGAAGCTTGTTGGCCGTCTCGGGATTCATCTTCTCAGGGAGCCAGACGATCATGATCTTAAAGTCTGATTCAAACGACTTCAGGCTGAGTTTACGGATTATCTCCGCTGCCTCGGCAACGGGTATCAGTGCCTGCTCGTTGGCCACCTCCATGGCCTCTGTCCAGGTGCTGAGGGTGAACCACGGAGAACGGAGTACCATCTCGCGCCATTGTGAGATGAAGGTGTCACTCACAGGCTCAGTGCCTGACTTCTTCTTTATCACCGGGAAGACAAAATGGAGGTCAGGATGAATGAGCCTGTCATATTTGACACATGATGGGCATTTGCCACATGCATCTTCCGCAGTGCGGTTTTCACAGCTGATAAAACGTGCAAAGGCCAGAGCGATGGCGAACTTGCCGCTGCCGGGAGGTCCGTAAAAAAGCAAAGCATGACTCACCCTGTTCTCCGCTACGGAGTGCCTGAGCCGGTCAATGACTGCCTTCTGTCCGGGTATCTGTGTGAAATCCATCCTGCCCTTCTCGTGATGAAGAGCAAATGTAGTAAAAAAATGGAGGATTTATTCTGTATACCGAGATGCCGCTTCGGCATCCTCAACGCTTTATCAGATACTGCTGAAATCGCAGAAGGATGTCTGGCGTTTTCTCCCTGTCTCCTTCCGTTAAGTGCCCGTAGCTCAGAGTGCTGCCAGTACAATGAATTTACGGACCGAAGCGGCACATACGGCTGAGTGTAGTTGTTGCCATATTCTTGTTTTAAAATTAAACTATTCATTTTGAACAATGAACAATCCGCAATCTATAAGGTTTCCTAAATTGGTTAACTTTGTATTCCTGTATAAGCAAAAATTAAACGATTCCGATTATGAAAATCATTGACAACTTTGACTTTAAAGGGCTGAAGGCAATTGTAAGGGTTGATTTCAACGTGCCGCTTGACAAGCAGACGCATGAGGTGACCGATGACACACGTATCCGCGGGGCCCTTAAGACCATAAAGAAGATCACTGCTGACGGCGGCTCGGTTATACTTATGTCGCATCTCGGCCGGCCACAGGGGATTATGGAGAAATACTCGCTGAAGCCTGTTCTCCCCGTACTGGAAAAGCACCTGGGAATGAAGGTGGCCTTTGCTCCTGATGCCCTTGGCGAAGAGGCAGCTGTTATGGCGGCAGCGCTGAAGCCCGGAGAGGTGATGATGCTCGAAAACGTCAGGTTCTATCCCGAGGAGGAGGGCAAGCCCATCCTTCCCGACAGTGCCACTGAGGAGGAGAAGAAAGCTGCCAAGGCAGAGCTGAAGGTGAAGCAGAAGGAGATGGCCCGTAAGCTTTCGACATATGCTGATGTGTACGTCAATGATGCCTTTGGCACTGCCCACAGGGCACATGCTACCACAGCGGTGATAGCCGACTTTTTCCCGGAAGAGAAAAGGATGTTCGGTTTCCTCATCAACAGTGAGCTGGTGGCTATGGACAGGGTGCTGAAGAGTACGCAAAAACCCTTCACTGCCATAATGGGAGGAGCAAAGGTGTCAGACAAGATAGGGATCATTGAAAACTTGCTTGAAAGGGTGGATAACCTGATCATCGGAGGAGGCATGACATATACCTTTATCAAGGTCATGGGGGGCAGGATAGGCAATTCGCTCTGCGAGGACGAGAAGCTGGAGATGGCCAAAGGCATTATTGAAAAGGCCAGGGATAAAGGAGTGAACCTCATCTTTCCAGTAGACAGTGTCAATGCTGACAGGTTTGATCCGGAAGCCAATGTATATATTTCCGCAATTGATAATGTGAATGACGGGTGGATGGGACTGGACATCGGCGAAGAGAGCGTCACTCTCTTTTCAAAGGTGATCGGTGACTCTAAAACCATTCTCTGGAACGGACCGATGGGTGTCTTTGAGATGAACAAGTTCGATGACGGCACCAAGGGAATTGCCATGGCGGTGGCTGAAGCCACTGACAATGGAGCCTTCTCACTGGTCGGCGGTGGCGACTCTGTGGCTGCTGTCAACCTGCTGGGACTGGCAGACAGGATCAGTTATGTCTCCACCGGCGGCGGAGCCATGCTGGAATATATGGAAGGCAAGAAACTGCCAGGCATAACTGCCATCAGGGGTGAATGATGAAGTATTATCTCATATCGGCTCTGGCTGTGCTCGTGATGTTTGCGGGCTGCGGCCGCGAGGATCAGAAGACACAGGGAACAATCACACTGACCAATGAGCTGTATGAGGCGGACTCATATTATTATGCGCTGGGGCTCTCCTTCGAGGAGGCGAAGGCGGTCCCCACGCTTCCCGATGCCTACAGGGCTGACATAAAGCTGATGGCGGGTCCGGTCACAACCGGCGGCCCGGTAGTGGTATTCCTCTCAGCCAACACTCTTGATCCGCCGTTTGCACTGGCGGGGACATATGGGTCGGAGAGCGAAGCAAAAAGCGCTTTCAAAGGGCTTACGAGTATTGGCAGCTATTCATGGGTTGATCTGGCAGCGCCACTGTCAGCCAACCAGGTATGGATTATCAAAAACCGCGATGCCACCTACGCCAAGCTGAGGATAATCAGTGTGATCCTTGATGCGACAGCTTCGCCTCCCGATGCCAGCTGCACACTTGAGTGGGTATGGCAGCCCGATGGCTCGGCAACATTCCCGTGATAACATGAAAGTCCCCTCACCGGCAGAGATCTTCGGCATAGCAGACGATAAGTCCTTTGAGCACCTTGCCCTGGAGATTTTCCGCTTCCAGGCAGCAGGATGTCCGCTCTACAGGGAGTATCTCAGCCTTCTTGGAGTGGATCCTGAGAGAGTCAGCTCAGTCTTTTCCATTCCATTCATGCCCATATCCTTCTTCAGGGATCATACTGTGATGACCGGAGATATGCCGGCGGAATGCATATTTGTAAGCAGCGGTACTACCGGAGTGCGACAGAGCAGGCATCATGTAAAGGACCTTTCTCTCTATGACCGCAGCCTGGAAGAGGGATTCGGGCTTTTTTACGGCAAGCCTTCAGGTTATGCAGTTATGGGATTGCTACCATCATACCTGGAAAGGGAGGGATCTTCTCTTATATATATGGTTAACAGGCTGATGCAACTTTCAGGCCATGATATTGGCGGATTTTTCCGTGATGATCATTACGCCCTTTTTCTTGCCATTGAGAGGGCTCGGGCAGCAGGGCTGCAGGTGCTGATGATCGGGGTTACCTATGCCCTGCTTGATCTGGCGGAGAAGCATCCGCGTGATCTTTCTGACCTGATCATCGTGGAGACAGGAGGCATGAAGGGCAGACGGCGCGAGATGATCAGGGAAGAGGTCCATGAGATCATCAGTGGCGCCTTTGGTGTCGGCTCCGTACACTCCGAATATGGTATGACTGAACTGCTCAGCCAGGCCTGGTCCACAGGTAAGGGCCTCTTTCGCACTCCGCCCTGGATGAAGGTGCTGATACGTGACAGCCATGATCCGATGTCACGTACGGATGAGGCAGGTGCAGCAGGAGGGATCAGCATCATTGACCTGGCCAACCTGTGGTCATGTTCATTCATTGACACTGCCGATCTCGGCAGGATTCATCCGGGCGGAAAATTTGAAGTACAGGGCCGCTTTGATGCGGCTGACATACGCGGTTGCAACCTGCTGGTAGGGTGAGTCCAGTCGGCAGTTGGCAGTTGGTCCCGGTCGCGGTTCCCGTGACCGAGGATCCTCGATCCGCCAATCGGCGGATCGGGACAGTCGGCAGTCTGCAGTTGGCAGTTGGGAGTTGGCAGTCTGTCAATGCCGGAATCCCTGGATCTTCGGCCATTCAGACCCCGGACCTACAGATTTCAGATCCCCATCTTAGCCTTTATGTCTTCGGGAATGGCATCCTTATGGACCATGATGAATATCGTCTTGGCCCTTACGTAGCTCTCTGACATGTTCAGGTAGCCGCCATGAGGATTCCGGTCAGTGCCCCAGGAGTTCTTTGTAATATAGTATTGATTGCCGTTCTGGTCCTTCACAATTCCGGTTACATGCATCAGGTGGTCATCGGAAGTAACGAATGTTTCGTATCCCTTCTGACGGATCTCCTGTGTGACCTCTATCTCGGGCTGTGGCTTGTCAAACATCCCCGGTATGGGTGTACGGTCTGAAGGCATTCCCTCAAAACGGGCCCTGTCAGTTATTGCCGAAATGTCCATCTTTGACATGTCAGGATTGATTGCCACGCCGTTGGCATGTGAGAAGCCCCTCTCACTTACATCGCCGTCCCAGTTGACAGTGTAACCGTTAGTCAGGGCATAGTCCATGATCCGGATGAGTTCGTCAATCGGCACATTGTGAAAGCGGTTCATCTCCCAGTTGTCGGGCACCTCTATGAGCCCTTCGGTGTAAAAGGGGAAATGAGTAAAAGAGGTAATATGTACATAATCGTCCATATTCAATCCAAGGCTGGCAGCAAATGATTTCGGGGTATAGCTCTGGCCATTGAAGGTGAATGTTTCCGGAACCTCTCCCAGGTAGATGTCAAGAATTGCTCCGGCGACCTCGTTCGACTCCATGCTGAGACGTTTCATCTTAACGGGAACAGCTGTCACGGCATTGATGTATGACTGCAGTTCACGGTGGTTATGCACCGGGGAGTCATAGCTGATGCCAGTGTATGCATCCTGCGGGACTATCCCGTCCTCACGGAATACCCTGAGCCACGAGGGGGAGAGGCTTCCCGGGCCGATGTTACCCTTGCCCTGCCGCAGGTAGTTGTCAAGAATCCTGTTTTCATAGGTTTTTCTCACTATGAACATCTCTGAGAGATCATATTCGCCCTTGCCCATCCTGAGCAGCTCCGACTCCATAAAGGAGGTAGTGGCGAAGCACCAGCAAGTACCTGTGGCCGACTGGTTCTTTACCGGGGAGATGGGATTGGAGACCACGGTGGTGAATTTGAATCCCTCGGGTTCGGATGCTGCCTGTTTTTTTGCCTTCTGGGCCTGGAGGGGCATGGCAGCGACAGCCAATGCAAAGAGTAATGACAATGATCTTTTCATTTTTATATCTGTTTGGTTGTTATTCAGCAGGCACTAAAATATTCAATTATTATTAAAGGGGAAATGTTTTTTAACAGAGGCAAGGTACATTGTGCTTTGCGGACTGTTGCAGAAGGTGCGTCTGATTGAGCCGGTGAATGACCGGTATGTTCCGTGTGGTTCACATCGTGGGATAGTAGGCGTTTTCAATATGGTCTATCTCATTGCCTGATGGGCTGATGATAACGGTTATGATATCAAATCTTGCCTCCTTGCAGATGCCATATGTATCTATATAATTTGATGCCGCGAAGATGATGGTTCTCTGTTTCGGGACGTTAACCGCCTCGGCGGGATGGACGGCATAACCGGCTGACCGGCTCTTGACCTCCACAAAAACCATGTGGCTGTCGGTTTCTGCGATGATATCTATCTCAGTGCGTCCTGAACGCCAGTTCCTGTGCCGGATAGTATAACCGCTGCGGATGAGGAATTCAGCGGCAAGCTCTTCTCCCTTCGGTCCGAGTGCATGCCTGTCGCTCATCTTATATCTCTATCAGCCTGTTTCTTATGGCGTACAATATCAGGCTGGCGGTGTTTTTTGAGCCCGTTTTGGCAAGCAGGTTGGCGCGGTGCTTGTCAACGGTGCGCTTGCTTATGAAGAGGGTGTCAGCTATCTCCTGGTTGGATAGTCCCTCGCAGATCTTAAGCAGTATCTCCTTCTCCCTCCTGGAAAGACTGGAGCTCTTTTCCTCCTGTTCCCTGTTCTTGATCCGCCTGATGACATGATACAGCAGCTCCTGCGAAAAGTAGTTGCTGCCACGGTGAACGGCGATGATGGCATCATACACGTCGGAGATGTCGGAGTCCTTCAGCACAAATCCCTTCGCCCCTGCGTCAACCATACGGTAGTAGTATTCTTCCTCACCGTACATTGAGAGGGCGATGACACTGGCGGAGGGGTACCTGCGGGCGATGAGTGATGTGGCCTCCACACCGTCCATCCCGGGCATGCTGATATCCATAAGGATGATATCGGCGGGGCAGTTTTCCAGGATCCTGAGCAACTCAGAGCCGTTGGAGGCTTCAGCAACCACCTCGAATTCAGGGTAGCCGCCGAGGAGTATCTTGAGGCCATTACGGAAGAGCTGGTGATCATCAGCAAGGGCGATTCTTATCTTCTCCATACAATTCTTTATGTTCTACGAACAATTCAAAGGTATTTCATAACCATGTCCAAAGCAATTCTTTATGTTCTACCAATTCGCAAATCTCAAATCCCGGAATCGTCAATCCTGATTGTCCACCCTTATGAGGGCACTGGTTCCTTTCCCGCGGGCGCTCTCAATGACAAAGACACCGTCAACGGACCTGACCCTTGTCTCCATGTTAGGGATGCCCATTCCCACCGCCTCTTCTGATGTAAGCTTCTCCATGTCAAATCCCCTGCCATTGTCGAGGTACTGCAAGGTAATGATTTTTTGGTGCCGGCGCAGTTCCATCTCTATCTTTGAAGCGCCGGAATGTTTCATGCCATTGTTTATCAGCTCGCATGCCGCCCGGTAGATCACCACCTCCTTGTCGGCATCAAACCGTTCTCCCTCCATATTGGTCCGGAAGTCGATCAGTATACCGCGCATCCGGTTGACCTTGGCAGCGAAGGTGCTGATGGCGCTGGCCACCCCCAGGTTGGTTAGCACATGAGGACTCATGTTGTTGGAGATCTCCTTGATGGTATTGAGAGCTTCATTTACGACGTGGTTGGTATTCTGCAGTATATCCTTTCCCACAGGATCGGTGACCCTGCTGTTAAGGGCAGAGAGAGACATCTTGACGGTGGAGAGCAGCGGTCCCAGGCCGTCATGGAGGTCCTTTGCAAACCTCTTCTTCTCCGTCTCTTCAGTGTTGATGACAGCGTTGAGGAGCCTTCGTTCCGACCGTGCCCTGTCAATCTCCGCCCTCTTCAGTGAGTAAAATATCTCCCTGATCAGTACAACGCCGGTTATTATCATTACCGAGATCAGCACGTTCATCCACTCATCCACCATCATCAGCTCAAAGGAGGGCTTGCCCTGAAAATATTCTATGAGCTGTATAAGGGTACGAACAGCCATCAGCACAAACGCGGATGAAAGGAGTATCCACGACAGACGGTAACGTGTTATCTTCATGAACCTTATGGCTATGCCCGCAGCAACTATCTGCAGCACAACCGATATAAAGAGGGCTATCAGGCGTATCATTGCAACAAAAATTTAATTTATACAAAAGTATGAGTTTATTACCTTTGGGGCGCCAAAACGGAGGTATGAATACCATCTACACTATCCTTATTGCTGTTTACGGTTTGCTTGCTGCCCTGGCTTCACCCTTCAGCGCAAAGGCCAGAAGGTGGGTGAGAGGCCGGCGCGGATGGAGAGAGAAGCTGAAGACATTCAGCAAAGGCGAAGACAGGGTTGTATGGCTGCACTGCGCATCACTGGGCGAATTTGAACAGGGAAGGCCGGTGATTGAAAAGATCAGGAGTGAACAGACGGGATGGAAGGTGGTGGTTACATTCTTTTCACCTTCGGGATATGATGTAAGAAAAGATTACAGTGGCGCCGATGTGGTGATGTACCTGCCGGCTGACCTGCCCGGTAATGTCAGGTTCTTCCTTGGCAGGATTCAGCCCGATCTTGTTCTTATAGTAAAGTATGAGTTCTGGTACAATTACCTGTGCGAGCTGAAACGAAGGAATATACCCACCTTCCTGGTGTCAGGCATCTTCAGGCCCGACCAGTATTTTTTCAGATGGTACGGCCGTTTTGCCGCAAGGATGCTGTCAGTCTTCACCCGCATATTCATCCAGGAAGAGCAGTCGGGCAGACTGCTCGACAGCATAGGGTATCACAGCTGGACTGTTACCGGCGATACCCGTTTCGACAGGGTCAGCCAGATAGTGGCGGCGGCACGCGACCTGCCTGTAATAGAACAGTTCCGTGGGAGCGAGAAACTCTTCGTGGCGGGTTCCAGTTGGGAGGAGGACGAGGATATTATAATAAGGTATATCAATGGCAATTCTTCAGCAATGAAATGGATCATTGCTCCGCACGAGATTGATGAGGCTCACCTTGAACGCATTGAAGGAAGAATAACCTCTGGCACGGTGCGCTATTCGCATTACAGGGGGAAAGAGGTCTCCGGCAGGGTGATGATCATTGACAATATCGGGATGCTTTCGTCTGTCTACCGGTATGCTTCTGTGGCAGCCGTTGGGGGAGGCTTCGGAAGAGGAATCCACAACATTCTTGAGCCCGCCTGCTGGGGTATCCCCGTGCTGTTCGGGCCCAACCATCAGCGGTTCCGTGAGGCAGGCCAGCTGATTGAAAGAGGAGGAGCAGTCTCATTCTCCGATTTTAAGACATTTTCTAAAATTGTTGATAAGTATATCAATGATAACGAGGCACTTGAATCCTCAGGAAGGGCATCTGCCTCCTATATATCTGAAAATAAAGGCGCTACAGAAGAGGTATATAATGAAATATTTAATAATCAACCTGCTGATAACTTATTGAGAAACCGTTAAAAAGTTGTTAATAATTACGAAATGTCAATTCCGGCTATTTCTGCCCGTAAATGTAATTTAACCTTCTGCCCCCGAAAGACAGGGTGCTAACCTGAACCATTTGAATTTCAACATATTTTGAAACGAACAATAACCATAACTTTTCTAACTTAATCCAATTATGCGAAAACTAAAAATTACTTTCATTCTGTTGTCCCTGCTTATCGGGTCAGCCACCCTCATGGGACAGGTGACAACCTCAACTCTCACTGGCAAGATTACGGAGACCGATGGTCAGCCGTTGCCGGGTGCCACGATAATTGCAACCCACGTGCCTTCCGGTACCCTTTATGGTGCCACGTCAAATACCCAGGGTTTGTATTCAATCCAGGGTATGCGTCCCGGAGGCCCCTATACGGTCAATGTAACGTTCATCGGCTACAGTACCCAGAGTTACACTGAGATTACCCTGTTGCTCGGGGAAAATACAACCCTGAACTCGACCATGGCAACAACCACGACCGAGATGACGGAGGTTACCGTGATCGGTTACGCGACATCAAAATTCAGTACCACGCAAACCGGTGCAGTGACAAATATCTCAAATACCCAGATAGCTAATATGCCTACAGTAAGCCGCAGTATTATAGATGTTACCCGCCTTTCACCTTACGGAGGGAATGGTATGAGCTTTGTAGGATCAGATGGTCGTACGGCTAACTTTACAGTGGATGGAGCGAATTTCAACAACAACTTCGGTTTGAGTTCTGCCCTGCCCGGTGGAGGCAACCCAATTTCTATTGAAGCTATCGAAGAATTACAGGTTGTAATCGCTCCATATGATGTTCGTCAGACTAACTTTATAGGTGGTGGTGTAAACGCTATTACAAAATCCGGTACAAATACCTTTAAAGCCAGTGCCTATACTTATCACAGAAATGAAAACATGCGCGGTGATGCTGTTAATGGTATGCAAATCGCAGGTGCGCGTGAGGTTGACCGCAATACAACCTATGGTTTAACTTTTGGTGGACCTATTATCAAAAACAAATTGTTCTTATTTGTAAACGGTGAAATGGCTAAAACACCAACCATTGTCAATCGTTGGAGAGCTTCAACGGATGGTGTCGCCGATGCCGACAATTATATTTCCCGCACAACATTAAGCGATCTTCAGACAGTTTCTGATTATGTTGAAAGTAAGTATGGATATGGTACGGGATCGTTTACAAATTTCCCTGCTGATGAAAACAACTACAAACTTCTTGCGCGTTTAGATTGGAATATCTCAGACAAACATCGTCTGGCCTTGCGTTATAACTACACAAAAAACCTCTACTGGAACCCTGCAAATGCTTCATCTATGGACGGGGGTACCCGTATGTCTGAGGCAAGATTCTCACAAGCCTCAATGTCATATGCAAACTCCATGTATTCCATGAACAATCTTGTTCATTCGTTCTCTTTTGACTTAAACAGCCGGTTGTCCGATAACGTATCCAACCAGTTTCTGGCAACATTCTCAAAACTTGACGATCTCCGCGGATCTACTTCCGATGAATTCCCTTTCATCGATATTTTGAAAGACGGACAAGCTTATTTATCATTGGGATATGAACTTTTTACATGGAACAATGCTGTTCACAACAACGTTTGGAATATCAAAGACGAACTAACACGCTATGTAGGCAGTCATAAAATTGTAGGTGGAGTAGCCTACGAATATAAAATGGCAGATAATGCCTATATGCGTAATGGTACAGGATACTATCGCTATACAAGTCTTGACGACTTCTTAAGCGAAGGAACACCTGAAATTGTAAACTTAACTTATGGTTATGATGGAGAGAGCAATCCTGCAGCTCGTATAAGATCAAACAAAATCGGAGTTTACGGGCAAGATGACTGGAGCGTTGCTGCAAATTTTAAACTTTCGTATGGACTTCGTATCGATGGGCTTTTCTTCGATAATAATGATTTGATGACAAACAAAGCTATTTACGACCTTGATTATGACGGTCGTCATATCGATACAGGAAAATGGCCTGCAGCAAATCTCATATTCTCTCCCCGCATAGGTTTTGTGTGGGATACATTTGGCGATAAGAGCCTGAAAGTTCGTGGAGGTACCGGTCTTTTCTCGGGTAATTTACCGCTTGTATTCTTCACCA
>JAAZAP010000318.1 GCA_012514255.1 Bacteroidales bacterium
AAGGAAGGCTGGATGAGAAGGCCCAGAAACTGTTTGAAGGGTTAAGGGCTCTAAGAGAGGAGGGTGTTGATATTGATGAGATGCTTTCAGAGAACGCTGAACGTTTTCAGGAAGCCTTATCAGGCCTGACCTTTGACAGCATGCGTGATTCGTTCATGGCATTCATGGAGGATGGCAGGGTGGAAGCCGGTGAAACCGCTGAGTACATGAGAAAGGTGTTCAGAGATGCTGTCATGAATTCGCTGATGGTAAATCTTTTCGACAGTAAGCTGAGAGACTTGACGGACAGGATTCAGGCTTCAGTCGAAGAAGGAACATTCAATGACCAGTTGAACCAGTTTCAGGACGAGGCCAAGCAAATCGCGGATCAGATTGACGAGGCGCTTATGACCTATAGCGACATATTCGCCGATGTGAAGGAGCAGGAGGCAAGTAGGAGAGGTTTCGAAACAATGTCACAGGATACAGCGAGTGAGCTGAATGGCCGGTTTACAGCCCTGCAGATGTATGGAGCAGAGGTGTCGGCCAGTAGCAGGGTTATTCAGGCAGATATAGCAAGCATGAAGCTGACAAATCAATTGGCGGTTGACAAGCTCATGGAGATCCGTGATATCTCTCTTTCGGGCATTGATTACCTGGCGAAGATCGAGAGAAACACCAGTAAGTTGCATTCTGTTGATGACCGGCTTGCAAAAATCGAAGAAAACACGAGAGGATTATGACGGGGATGTTGTATATCAACGGATATGATGCGTGGACCACGTGGGGCGTATTCCTTGAAGATGGAAGCGAGGACAAGCTGCTTATGGCTGTCCCGTTGAAGGAATACATTGAGAACAAGTCAAGGGCCCAGGACGGTAAGTCAGTGATTGCGACGGCTCCTAAAAGGGATGAGAGGGATGTGACGCTGGTCTTCTGTTTTGCCGGGAATGGCACCTCTTTCGTGACAAGGTACAATCAATTTATGTCACAGCTGTACGCAGGTGCATTAACCATCAGATCGGTCAGGAATAAGATGACCTATAACCTCTTATACCTTCGGTCGACTGCACTTTCGAGTATGACTTACGCAGGGAAGGTGGCGGTAGTCTTTAATGAACCAAATCCAGTAAACAGAACGCCGGATGCTTAACATTTATGACATAGCGGACAATACCTTGCTTTCGGTCCCTGAGACCGAAGGGTGCGAGCATGTAGCCGAGTTGATGAACGCGGATTATGTGAAGCTCTCATTTGCACTGGCGACGGGTGACACGCTTCCGCAAGGGGCGTATGTGGTTTATAAGGGTGAGACATACCGATTATTTGAACCTTACACCCCGGCAAGGAGTAATGAGGTAGAGTACAAGTATGAGCCGAAGTTTCACTCGAAGGTCATGGGATGGACGTACAAGCCATTCTTCTTTCTTCAAACTGATAGTGGGGTTGTTGTCAGGAGAGAATCGGACTGGTCGCTGACAGGGACTATAGCGGACTTCCTGAACAGAATCGTTGCAAGCATAGCAGATGAGGCAGGGGAGGCATACAGCTTTGACTATGATCTTTCTTTAATTGGCTCGAAGTCGATCCAGTTCCAAGCGGTAGATATCGTTGAAGGTCTGAACATGATTGCCGAGGCATGGGATACAGAATGGTGGGTTAGCAGCACAGTTATTCATTTGAGCCGTTGTGCTCATTCGACTGCCGTAGCATTGACAGTTGGAACGAACGTGGGAGTGCCTACAGTGACGAGAAATGATGAAGGGTACTACACAAGGTTCTATGCCTTTGGATCGACGAGAAACATTCCACAGGATTATACATCAGGATCATCGGCAAGTCATGTGGTGCAAAGGCGCCTGACCCTGCCGGTAGCAACTTGCCCGAATGGATACAAAGATATCAGGGAGGGAATGACTCCGGTGGAGATCAATTCGAAGGTACTGATCTTTGACCACATTTACCCGAAATCAGCATTGACCATTTCGTCAGTAAGGTATGAGACACGATACAGGTATGACGCTGACGGAAACAGGATACAGATTGGAACAGAACCAGGCGGAGACCCCATTTACGAAACCTACAGGGTGTACTTCTTTCAGATAGCAGGATACACGTTTGACTTGGAATCGATCATTGAGGGGAAGACACTTTCAGTCCACTTTGAAACAGGCAACCTGGCGGGGTGGGAGTATGAATTGTCATACAGGCCGGAAGAAGACGAGTTTGAGATCATCATTGATGAGAGTACGGGGTACATTTTGCCTAACGAATTGCTAGCTCCGACAGTTGATGACCAGATAGTTCTGTTTAATATCAGTATGCCGTCAGAGTACACGGCATCTGCGGAGGAAGAGCTTGAAGAAGCCCTTGACGAAGAGATTGAAAGACTTACTTCCGATGTGAGTACTTATCAGGTGAATTCCTACCCGGTGCAGTTCGCATCGTCAGGAATTTCCTTGACAGTTGGTAGGAATGTCAATTTTACCAACGGATCTTCATTTCTCGCAACGAGGGTACTGTCAATTACGGAGAAACTGGATGAGCCGTATACAGTAAGCATAAGGCTTGGAGAGAAGATAACCAAGAAGACCACAAAGAGGCTACAGGAAGAGATTGTTGACGTTAACAAGTCTGTCGAAGCCGTTGCAACCAGATTGCTTAATGTTTCAAGGGCCTGGCGTAACTACAGGAGTTCGTCTGAGATTTTGGATATGATCTTTGACGCTGATGGGTATTTTGATGGCACGAAGATCAGGCCTGAGAGTATTGAAACCATGATGCTCAGGGTAGGGTCAAGAAGTCAGCAGCTTTCGTTTAACAGCGTCATTGAGCCAAACTATGGCGGAGATCCAAATTCAATTCATATTTCAGCCGGATCGCTGGCGAATTACGGAATCGCTGATACTGTACAGAATTGGAATATAGGAGCTTCGACCTATACGCTTGTAAGTACTGGAGCATATTACATTTATGCCAGGTGCAGTAAGAGTGATGCAGCAGGAATTGTGATCTTGTCTCAGGAACAGATCACGGTTGACGAGGACGAGGATTATTACCATTTCCTTCTCGGAATACTTCACTCTGTTGAAGACAATGTCCGATGGATCTCGATGACATATGGATCCACAGCAATCAATGGCCGGTACATAACAACTGGCCGAATCACGTCACAGGATGGACTTAACTATTTTGACCTTGACCAGAACCAGTTGATGATGGGAGATGCAAACAGCTCCCTTGACTGGAATGTTACTGCTGCTAATCAACTAACACTTAAAGGGGCGCTGGTCCAAAGTTCGGGAGGAGTTACCTTCCCGGTAGGATGTTTCAGGGGAGCTTACGATCCGACTAACGTCTATTATCGCGGTGATGAGGTCACTAACGCAGGTGAGAGCTGGCTTTACATTAATCCAACCCCTTCCAGTGGTCACACCCCTATTGAGGGATCATACTGGACGCAGAAAGCGGCTAAAGGTGCTGACGGTGCTGACGGCTTGCCGGGCACACCTGGTGCAGATGGTGAACAGGGTCCGGCAGGCGCGGACGGAGCACCTGGAGCAGACGGATTGACCGCAAACGAAAACCTGATAGAAAACTCAGGCTTCGAGGATGGTGCAAGAAAATGGACAAGGTCGTCAAATGTAACTCTCGTAACGGATGAAAAATTTGCAGGAGCCCAATGTTTAAAAGTCGTCGGCGCTCTGAATGAATCCAGGGTGGCTTACTATGAATTTACCGGCGTCAAAAGGGGGTATCAATATACCTTCAGCCTGTTTCGTAAGACGCAAGATGTGGTCGCTGGCAGCACCAATCCATTCAAATCTATTATCATAGAATACTATAATGGTATATCATATATCGGCACTGCTATATCGGGACATGATGCTCCGGAAGACAGCGACTGGACCCGCTTAGCGTTGACTTTTGCTACCAGTACAGTGCTCACTTATGACAGACTGAGGGTATATGCGCTGTATCTCCGAGATTGCAGTGGCACTATCTGGGTTGACAACATTAAGCTGGAGGAAGGCGCAGTAGCTACGCCGTGGCAACCGGCTTTTGCGGATCATACTGGTAATTATACCGAGTACCGATACGCGAAGAATGGAAGTACATCAACACCTCCTTCAATCATTCCCACGGACCTTGCACCTGCAGGATGGACAACGGCACCGCCGGCAACCGGCGCTGGTGAATTTTTGTGGTTGACAACTGCAGTGAAAAGGTACGATGGCACCACCCTGATTAGCAACTGGACCACACCGGTAAGAATAAAAGGCGAGGCAGGTGCCGCAGGAGCGGCAGGCGCAATAGGTCCGTCTACAATCTACCGTGGATTATATAACGGTGCAAGCACATATTACGGCACCGCAACCAGGGTTGATGTTGTCCAGTACTCCGGGAGTTATTATGTTGCACGCACTGACGCGCCCGGGGGAACCTTCTCTGGAGTCCTGCCCACGAATACCAGCTACTGGAACTCCTTTGGAGCCAACTTTGAAAGTATTGCCACGGGGCTTCTTTTTGCTGAGCTGGCTTATGTTGATAATCTTGGGGTAAGAATCTTTGAAGGACAGGCTAAGCCTTACGGTAATCTTTCAGGTTCCTTCTCTACCATTCAGGCTAATCAAACGGGAGTTGCCAGAGTTGATCATATTGATATGGCACCAGAATTTACTTATGGTTCCGCTGATATCTCGTGCAACGGAGTTAGCCGTAATCTTATCTCAGATGGCCATCTTTTAATTGCGATAGAAAGCTGGGTAGTTTCAAATTATACCGCATTTTACAATGCTGGAGTAATAATAGATAATCTTGGCTACACAATAACCTTTACTGCAAGATATCCAGGCACAAGCTTTACCGAAGCTGCTGCTATTTCAAATGAAGGTGGTATTTATGGA
>JAAZAP010000319.1 GCA_012514255.1 Bacteroidales bacterium
GCATGGTTGGTGAAATCAACGTAACAGCTGAGGGAATAACCCTCGTGCTGGTGCCCGAGAAATCCAATGACCCCTTCCTCTCATCAATAAAAAGCAGCTGCGTCAGGGCAGTAAAGGAGCATCTCGGTCCCGATACCGTCATCTCCTCCATTGAGGTCAAACCGAGGATAACGGTTGAGAAGATGAAAGTCCCGAAGAGGGATGTGTTGCCGGGAGTAAAGAACATAATTGCCGTCTCTTCAGGCAAGGGCGGAGTGGGCAAATCGACCATCGCAGTCAACCTGGCTGTGGCACTGGCGCGAAAGGGATATGCCACGGGGCTGCTTGACGCGGATATCTTCGGGCCATCAGTGCCCCGAATGTTCAACGCCGGCAGCTATCGTCCGGAGGTGCGCAAGGAGAACGGCAATGATCTGATCATTCCCATGGAAAAGTATGGCGTAAAGATCCTCTCCATCGGTTTCTTCGTCAAGGGATCAGATGCGGTCATATGGCGCGGCCCCATGGCCAGCAGCTTCCTGAAACAGCTGATAGGACAGGGCGATTGGGGCGAACTTGATTATCTCATCTTTGATCTTCCTCCCGGGACAAGCGATATACACCTCACCCTGGTACAGGAGGTGCCTGTCACCGGAGCCATAGTGGTGACCACGCCGCAGGAGGTGGCTCTTGCCGACGCCCGCAAGGGGATAGCCATGTTCCGCAGTGAATCAATCAATGTGCCGGTACTGGGACTGGTAGAGAACATGTCATTCTTCGAGGCTCCCGAGCTGCCCGGGAAGAAGTATTACCTCTTTGGCAGGGAGGGCGGCAGCAGGCTTGCCGCAGAGAGCGGCACCATGCTGCTGGGGCAGATACCCATAGTTGAGAGCATATGTGACGGTGGTGACAGCGGCACGCCTGCAGCACTTGAAGACTCCGTCACCGGGGTGGCCTTCATGAACCTCGCAGAGACGGTTGTGAGGCAGGTTGACAGGCGCAATGAGGAAATTGCCCCGACGAAGAGAGTTGAGGTCAAATGAGCCTGCTGCCGCCCTCACCGGGCATGGTGCTCCTTTCTGACCTCTTTTTCTTAACTTTGGATACTTTTGGGATGCCACTACAGTTATAAGAGTATAAAACATATTTGTTGAGATTACGGCATAGGGAATACATTGCAGGGCTTATCATCTTTTTTGCCCTGGTTCTTGCCGGATGTTCTGCCGAGAAGAACACCGGCGCGAGCCGTTTTTACAACTCACTGATCTCAAAATACAATATCTGGTTCAACGGGAACGAAGCCTACAAGGCCGGGGTGAAGAAGGTCAGAGAAGCACACCGTGATGACTACACCACCCTTCTCCCTCTCTTTGAGTACTCCAGGGAGGAATCGGCACGCGCCGGTTCGGCAGACATGGAAAGAGCCATCCAGAAAGCATCAAAGGTGATAGCCCTCTACTCCATCACTGCCCGGCCTGAGGAGAAGGGACGCAGGGTAGACAATGACAGGAACGAGGAGTTCTACAACAGAAGGGAGTATAATGAGTGGGTGGACGATTCTTATATGCTCATGGCCAGGGCACAGTTCTACCAGAAGAACTTCATGGCTGCAAGGGCATCCTTCTCTTTCGTAACAACAATCGCCACTGATCCTGACCTCGTCACCGAGGCAGGTATATGGATGGCACGCATACAAACAGAAGAAGGCAACTATGCCGAGGCTGCCCGCCTGCTGGATGAGCTCCCCGGTCCGGAGAGCATGTCCGGGCCGCTGAAGGCAATGTACTACTCCACCCAGGCTGATATCGCTCTGCGCCAGAAGCGTTACGGAGAGGCCGTAATACCTCTTTCAAGGGCAATTGAACAGACTTCGGGAAACGAAACGAAAGTGCGCTGGACCTTCCTCCTTGCACAGGTCTACAGGGAAGCAGGTGACAACGCCATGTCAACCCGTCACTTCACAAAAGTGATGAGGATGAATCCTCCCTATGAGCTGGAGTTCAACGCCGGCATCAACCTGGCAGGCGTCAGTGACATCTCGCAGGGCGATGCAGACGATCTGATGAAATCGCTCCGCAAAATGCTCCGCGACTCGAAGAACAAGGACTATCTTGATCAGATCTATTTCGCCCTGGGGGAGCTGGAACAGCGTCTGGGCAATACTGACGAAGCGCTAAGCCTTTGGTCACAGTCGGCCGCCAGCAGCACCGTCAATACCCGGCAAAAAGCCAGTTCATACCTTGCCCTCGCCGATCATTACTATAGTCAGCCTGACTATATGAAGGCATGGCTCTATTATGACAGCGCCTCTTACCTCATTGACAACCGGTTCCCCGGTTATGATCTCATCAGTCGCAGGGCTGCCGACCTCGGGGAATATGCCAGCTATCACTCTGTAGTCATTACCGAAGACAGCCTCCGGAGGGTGGCGGACATGAGTGCCTCGGAGAGGGATGCCCTGATAGCCGGGCTCATCCGTTCCGTTGAGGAACAGATGACCAGTGAGCGCAGGGGCGACGGCAGTGACAGGTACAACATGGGCCTGTACTACGAGAACGAGCAGCGTTATCGTGGTGCCATCACCGCTGAGGGCGGATGGTACTTTTACAACCAGGCAGCTCTCACCTTCGGTCGTACGGAGTTCAGGCGCCGGTGGGGCGACAGGAAGCTGGAGGATAACTGGAGGAGGTCAAACAAAGCCCGTGCGGCATTCAGCAACGGCCAGCAGGCAGATAATGAGGATGAGGCCGAAAAGAGCGACAGCGCCGGCGTGGCACCAGAGCGCACAAAAGAATACTACCTTCGCAACCTGCCCCTGACTGACTCACTCAGGATTGTCTCAGTCATGCGCAGCGCTGAAGCCCTCCTGGGTGAAGGCAAAATCCTGGCCTCGCGCATCAGCGATACCCTGTCGGCGGCAGCCTCACTGGAGAAGGCATCAGTAACAGGCACTGATGAAAATATTAAGGCGGAAGCTCTCTATGAGCTCTACCGCCTGCTCCGCAACAGCGATCCCGCCAGGGCTGACCGCCACAGGGCCGAACTCATTGGATCATTCCCTGACTCGGAGTATGCCCTCATCCTCTCCGATCCGGGATGGATGAACCGTCACCGGGAGATGGCTGCCAGGTCATCCCGAAGCTATGAGGAGGCATACCAGGCCTTTACTGAAGAGAGATACGCTGACGCGGAAGCCATATGTGCCGAGGCTGTAAGGCTTTATCCTGAAGAGGAACTGATACCCAGGTTCATGCTTCTCGGAGCCATGTCAGCCGGAGCCCTGGAGGGAGAGGTGACATACAAGGAGAGACTTGACTCACTGGTGGCAAAATACCCCGCTACCGCAGAAGGACGCAGAGCTGCAGAAATAATTGAATTCCTCCGCAGAGAAAAGCCTGAGATAAGGATAGCTGAGGATACCCGCATAGCGGAAGAGATATATCTGGCTGATACGGCTCAGGCTCACCATGTTATGATCATTGCCTCCAATACGGGTGCTGACATGAACCGTATTGTGTTTGATGTCATAAATTACAACCTTGATAATTTCACTGACAAAAATTATCATACCGAAGGAACTGCAGTGGATGCAGGCTACCTGCTTATCACCACCGGGCCGTTTGATAACGCTGCTGAGGCGGCCGGCTGGCTGAAGAAATTCAGCCCGGAGCAGACCATCAGGCAGGCATCTGAAGCCGGCCTTACCCTCTGGTTGATCAGTACTGACAACCTGCAGAAATTTAAAGAAGACAAGAATATCGACAGATATGCTATCTTTCACTCAAAGGAATATGAAAACCTGCGGTAACGTTATAGGCTTCCAATGAGAGAGATACGAATATTATGGGTTGATGATGAGATAGGGGTTCTGAGGCCCCATATACTCTTTCTCAATGAAAGAGGATTTGAGACTGACACCTGCCAATCAGGCAACGACGCCATTAACATGGTCAGGGAAAAAGCCTATGATATCATCTTCCTTGATGAGTACATGCCCGGCCTTAGTGGCATTGAGACCCTGCGCCGTATCAAGGCTGTCAGACCGACTATCCCCGTGGTCATGATCACCAAGAGTGAGGAGGAGGATATCATGGATGCCGCGATAGGCTCACAGATAGCTGATTACCTCATCAAGCCCGTCAAGCCGCAGCAGATTCTCATGACCCTCAAACGCATACTCAACATTGAAGAGATTGTCACCCGGCAGACAACCACCGTCTTCAGGGAAGAGTTTGGCGCCCTGTCAGGGATGATCTCCTCGGCCGCTTCCTTTGATCAATGGTGTGAGCTGTACCGCCGGCTCATCTTCTGGCAGGGCGAGCTTATCAGGTCATCGGACACCGGCATGCGCGATGTTCTAAGGATGCAGGAAGCCGATGCCAACAGGGCCTTTGCAAAATACATCTCTGCCAACTACCTGCGATGGATCTCAACTGATGCTGACGACAGGCCTCTCATCTCTCCGGCAGTGCTGACACGGAGGATCTTTCCCCTCATAAGCAAGGGTTCACCTCTCTTCTTCATAGTCATTGACAACATGCGTCTTGACCAGTGGCAGACAATAGCCGGTGACCTGAGGCAGATAATGCGTACCGTTGATGAGGAGCTTTACCTGAGTATCCTGCCCACCACCACTCAATATTCCCGCAACGCTCTCTTTGCAGGCCTGATGCCTGCTGCTATCGGGGAGATAATGCCTGATTTCTGGATTGATGAAAATGATGATGAGGGCAAGAACCTGAATGAGGAGAAGCTGCTGGCCAAGAACCTGCAGAGGGCAGGTATCAATTGCAGCTGGAGTTACAACAAGGTGAGCTCTGACGCTGAAGGAAGGAGCCTTAATGAGAAGATACCCCGGCTCCTGGGCAATGATCTGAACATGCTGGTCTATAACTTCGTCGATCTCCTCAGTCATGCCCGTACTGAGATTGACCTCATCCGTGACATGACAACAGACGAGGCCTCATGGCTTTCGCTGACCCACTCATGGTTCATCCACTCCCCTCTGAAGGAACTGCTCAGGCTGGTATCGGCCAAAGGAGCACGCGTGGTCATCACCACTGACCATGGATCAGTCAGGGTGCAGAAACCGGTGAAGGTTATAGGCGACAGGTATACATCGATGAACCTGCGCTATAAGACCGGCAGGAATCTCGACTATAATCCGCGTGAGGTGTTTGAGATCACCACTCCCTCAAAGGCGGGGCTGCCCATGACCAATATATCATCAAGGTATATATTCGCCTGTGCCAGTGATTTCCTTGTTTATCCCAACAACTATAACCACATAGTATCACACTACCGTGACTCATTGCAGCACGGTGGCGTCTCAATGCAGGAGATGCTCCTTCCGCTGGTGTCGCTGGAACCGGTCTGATTTGCTATTTTTGCAGCATGAGGATCGTGGTAGGTGATAAGAGCCGGTTGCGCGAAGCTGCAAGGCAGTTCCTGAAGGAAACAGCCGGTCATACCATCTTTGCCATCTATGGCCAGATGGGATCCGGCAAGACAACACTCATCAGGGCGCTATGCAGCGAGATGGGAGTGACTGATACCGTCACCAGCCCAACCTTCACTCTCATCAATGAGTACAGGATTCACAGCGGGAGCCCTGTATATCATTTTGACTTTTACAGGATAAAGAAGATCACCGAGGTGCTCGACTTTGGCATAGAGGAATACTTTGCTTCAGGAGCGCCCTGTTTCATGGAGTGGCCGGAGCTGATCGAACCCCTGCTCCCTGACGGTACACTGCACATCTCCATCACCGTTGAACCTGACGGCACCAGGATAATTGAGGCCCCCTCCCAACCCCTGGTAACAGACTGACCATGGCACTGATGCTCACTGACAGCTGCCAGACAGTTAGTGCAAAAACGGCAGCCAGGCTTCTTTTGGCATGCCGCAAGCCTTCTGTTGATTTATAGGCCTCATCCTGTTATCTGTGCAATTAAAATCTTAATTTTGGTCTGCCGGGATTTTTCTTCCGTTAAACCTTTAAATCGAAGCCATATGAATGAGCCGTCCAAAAGTGCGTTCATGCCCCGGGAGGAGCTGATAGAAAAAGCGGTGGGCAGGAGGCAGATGTCGATCGGGTTACCCCATGACCTGCAGGACGGGGAGAAGCGTGTTGCACTCACTCCCGAAGCCGTTAAGATACTCACCGATGCGGGCAATGAGGTCTTTATGGAACGGGGTGCCGGTGAGGATGCCGGCTTCGCGGATGTGGAATACAGTGACAACGGCGCTGTGGTAACTGACTCTCCTGACATCGTGTATGGCTGTGACATAATGATCAAGATAGCCCCCTTCACCCACCCCGAGGCTTCCAGGCTCAAGGGTGGACAGACGGTCATCTCGTTCATGAACGCAGCCACCATGAGTGAGGATACTCTGTCTATGCTTATGCGCAGGAGGGTGACTGCGCTGGCAAGTGAAAAGATCAAAGACAGTGACGGCATACTCCCCGTGGTGGAGTCAATGAGCGAGATCAGCGGTATCACCTCGGTGCTGCTGGCATCGGAGTACCTGAGCATCACCTCGGGAGGCAAAGGAGTTATGCTTGGGGGGGTGACCGGGGTGACCCCTACGGAGGTAATCATTATCGGAGCCAATACTGCCGGCGAGTATGCCGCGCGTGCCGCCCTGGGTCTGGGAGCCATAGTCAGGGTGTTCGATACCTCGGTGCACCGTCTTCGCAACTTCCAGAACCTGCTGGGGCAACGCCTTTATACCTCCACCTTCCATCCGCAGGTGTTGCAGAAAGCCCTGAAGTCCGCTGACGTGCTCATAGGAGCACTCTCAACAGATATCCTCATGCCGTGGTTCTACGTGACTGAAGATATGGTCCAGGGGATGAAGCGGGGATCGGTGATCATCGATTTGAGCGTTGATACCGGGGGATGCGTGGAGACAGCCGAGCCGAGGGCAGTGAAAGACCCTATCTATGAGAAACATGGAGTGATTCACTATTCGGCATGGAACCTGCCCTCAAGGGTGCCCAAGACTGCATCCATAGCCCTGAGTAACGTCTTCAGGCCCCTCATGCAGGAGATAGCCGATGCCGGAGGGATAATCCCGATGCTCAGGTTCAACAACGGCCTGAGAAACGGAGTGTACATCTTTAACGGTATCCTGACCAACGAGGTGCTGGGCCAGAGATTCGGCATACTATCAAAAGACCTGAACCTGCTGCTGGCAGCGTTCTGATCAGTCGGCAGTACCAGTCAGCAGTCAGCAGTACCAGTCGGCAGTACCAGTCAGCAGGCTAATGCCAGCTCAGGGCAACCTCCCTGCCTGACTGGCTGAGCCGGGCCGGACGCCCCAGGTAAAGTGCCCTGTTATCATTTATATGCCCTGCCGGGCAATTGAAAAGGACAGGGTAACTGTAGCCGCCCACAACATTCATCACAACCTCTTCCACTGTCTGGTTGAAGACATGCTCCCCCTCGGTGATATTCTCCATCCCACCTACAACCAGCGCTGACAGGTTCTTCAGCAGGCCGGCCATACGCATCCCCACGAGCATCCGGTCAAGATGATAAAACTTCTCTCCTATCTCCTCAATAAAGAGTATCGCGCCATCAGTATCAGGCTGTGCGGGTGTGCCATTAAGGCTGTAGATGAGTGATATGTTTCCTCCGAGGACCCTTCCTTCGACCTCAAAAGAAGCTTCGCTCTGCATGATCCAGCTCACCGGCTCCGGATTACCGGTGAGGGCTTTGACCAGCGTATCATAACTGTCTGCCAGGCAGTCAGGGTTGGAGTAGTTCAATGGCATCTCGGCATGAAGCGAGGCGATGCCGCATACCGTGTTGAGCCACAGGTGCAATGAGGTTATATCGCTGTAACCAATGTACCACTTGGGATTCCTCTGCAGGGCTGTAAAGTCAATGCGGTCAATTATCCTTGACATGCCGTAGCCGCCCCGGGAGCACAGCACCGCCTTTACGTCGGTGTCATCGGTAGCCTTCTGAATGTCTGCCAGCCGCTCTGCTTCGGTACCGGCAAACGGGCCGAAGCTGGCAAAGGCATGCTCACCCGTGGTGACACGGAAGCCGGATTCTTCAAGCCTCACGGTAGCCTTATGAACAATATCTTCTGCTATGGGACTGGCGGGAGTGATTATCTCTATGCGGTCGCCCTTCTTCAGGTATGGCGGGATGATCAGTGATCTCATTCGTTATTTGATTAATATTTCATTGGTCGAATGGAACTTACATGAATTGCACAAGCATTTCCTTTTATGGGTTGCTGCTCATTCAAGTTTCATTCTGGTACAGTATGGCGTATGTACCAAAATTAGTCATTTCACGACAGAAATCCTGCTGCAGTTTCAAAGAGTCTGCCGAAGGTGCGGTCAACAGCATCAGTCCTCTCTCCTGCAAGAAGGGGGAATGGCGATTCATGTGTGAAGCGATATCCCGGGTCCCACACCTGGACGTCAGCTCCGCGCAGGGTCTTCCTGATCGCGTCAGGAGGAATGACAGTGTCGCCTGTCAGGGTCACTGCCCGGAGCCGGCCCTCCCACTTTCTGAAGGGTCTTACGGACAGTGATTCCAGTCGCTGCAGTGAGGTCATATGATAGAAAGCCCTTCCCTCGGGAGTGTCATTCATCAGTTCTGCCAGGCTGTCGCGGGTTCTTCTTCCTGTGCCTGCCGGCAGGCCAAGGTAGAATGAAAGCAGTTTCTCGAACGCCCTGCTGTCCATTATCAGTTTGGAGGTACCGTTCATCAGGCTGAAGGCGCTGCCTCCGCAGAAGAGCATCACGCGGCTATTATCCGGCAGCGGCGAGGATTCAGAGAGCATCATCACCTGGGTGGCCAGCGCCCCGATGGAATAGGCAAAGATATCAACCGCACCGCCGGATGCTATTCCGGGTACGCTGCCCTCCTGCAACAGACGGATGAGTATCTCCAGGTCCTTTATGGTCTGGTATCCTGACAGTACGAATCGCTGTGGCGAGATGGTCATGCGGGTGCTCAGCGCCACATTGACGAAGGTTGTCAGGCGTGTGTCCGGCAGCAGCGATGTGCGGGCTGCCACCAGGGGCATCATCAGGTGCCTGTCTACCCAGCTGCGAGGTGACCGGTTCATGTGCCAGGCCAGGGGAAAGAGAATAACCGGCCTGCCTGTTCCTTCCGCAAGGCTGATACCCCATTGGAAATACTTGTCCCATCGTCTTTCATTAAGCCCGTGAAGCATGATAATTGGTCCCCGTCCGTCGCAGTTCCCGGGACTCATAATATAATAGCTAAACTCCCTGTTTCGCTCCTCGGCCTCCCGTGACCGGAAGAGAAAGCGGAACATTTCAGGGACATGTGTCGCATCAGAAAACAGGTAGCTGCCTGTTGAGCGGAAACGCTGCACCGAGAGGGTCACCCCGGTGCCGGGTATCACCCCTCCGGTTATCCCCTCCCTGAAATGGAGGGTAAGCTCTCTCTCTGTTTCACTATACCCCATAAACGGTTTCCTGAGGCAAAAAAAATCATTGAAGGCAGCGCCTCCAAAAAATAGGTGCCTCCTGCTCCTCCATGGGCCTGAAATTCATTATGAGGGGTGAAAAGAGCTGATCAGGGGTAAAATTGATTCGGCTTCCCGGGCCGAAAATCCAATAAGATGCAGTGCGAGTGCTCTACATGCATAAATTTCAGTACCCTGCCTTCCCGAAAAACGGCAGGTCGGTAAAAGTGTTATTTTTGTACAGAGATCTGAAAAATGAATATCGATTTCAGCAAAAAGTTACCGGGTTATCTTACTGAGAAGAGGAATATCGTTACAACGATACTCTTCACGGCAGGATTTGCGCTCCTCTTTCTTAACCTGTATACGCCTTTTGGAGTGGCCACCTGGTTTGAAGTGTCAAAGCCCACTCTTCTGCTCTACGCCAGCGGCGTTATCCTTGCCGGCGTACTGATTGTAGCCGTCAGCCGGATCATAATGTATCATTTCGTCAAAAGGGGAGGCAAACTGAAGATATGGCACTACCTGGTCTGGGTAGCTGCGGAGATACTTGCCATGGCCCTTTTCTTTACCCTCTTTGAGATAGTGATACTTGATGACCGCCGCCCTTTCACGGAGCTGCTTGGCAGATCAGTGCAGAACACGTCGCTGACTCTCCTCCTGCCCTATACCTTTCTCTGGCTCTGGTTCTCATGGCGTGACAACAAGGAGAGGCTCTCCGTCATAATGGAGCAGCCCGAGACAGCGGGGCAGCGCCCCATGATCCACCTGCATGACGAGAAGGGTGTGCTCAGGATGTCATTGAAACACTCCGATCTGCTCACCCTTCAGGGAAGTGACAACTATGTCACCGTCAGCTACCAGGGGCAGGAGAGGTTGCACCGGTTCATGCTCCGCAACACCCTTAGGACGCTGGAGGAGGAGCTGAAGGAGGAGGCAATCATCAGATGTCACCGCTCCTGGCTCGTTAACATTAAGAAGGTCAAGCTGATACGCAGAGAGAAGGAGGGACTGCTGCTTGAGCTTGACAGCATACCGCCCTCGGAGGTGCCGGTATCACGTACTTACATGCACGAGGTGCTTGCATCCTTCGGACATGTTGAATAACAGGCCCCGCAGCGCTTTTTGAAAATCATTATCTTTGCCGGGTTAAAAACCAGCAACCGCATTTCACAGATGAAGAAGTTCAAGCGCCACATTGTCACATCAGCCCTCCCATATGCCAACGGACCTATCCATATAGGACACCTTGCAGGGGTTTACGTACCGTCAGACATTTATACACGGTACCTCCGGATGCGTGGAGAGGATGTCATCTCCATCTGTGGCTCTGATGAGCATGGTGTACCCATAACACTCAAGGCCAGGAAAGAGGGGATCACCCCGCAAGAGGTAGTTGACCATTACCATGAGCTTAACAAAAAGGCATTCGCCGATTTTGGCATTGCCTTTGACATATACTCGCGTACATCAAACAAGATACACTACGAGACCGCCTCACAGTTCTTCCGTAAGCTTTATGACCAGGGCGAATTCGTTGAGAAATCCTCAAGCCAGTATTATGACGAGGAGGCCGGGTGCTTCCTGGCCGACCGTTATATCACAGGCACCTGCCCTTACTGCGGCAATGAGAATGCTTACGGCGACCAGTGCGAGAAGTGCGGTACCTCCTTAAGCCCCACAGACCTCATCAATCCGCGCTCAACCATCAGTGGCAGCGCCCCCGTTATGCGTGACACACTGCACTGGTACCTTCCGCTTGATAAATATGAACCCTGGATAAGGAAATGGATACTCGAGGAGCATACTGAATGGAAAACCAATGTCTACGGCCAGTGCAAGTCGTGGCTCGACCAGGGCCTGCAGCCAAGGGCCGTGAGCCGTGACCTCGACTGGGGCGTACCCGTTCCCGTGGAGGGAGCAGAGGGTAAGGTGCTCTATGTATGGTTCGATGCACCCATAGGCTATATCTCCGCTACCAGGGAGCTGACCCCTGACTGGGAAAAATACTGGAAGGATCCGGAGACACGCATGATTCACTTTATAGGCAAGGACAACATAGTCTTTCACTGCATCATCTTCCCGGCTATGCTCAAGGCTGAGGGCAGCTATATCCTTCCCGACAATGTACCTGCCAACGAGTTCCTCAACCTGGAGAATGATAAGATCTCAACCTCAAGAAACTGGGCCGTCTGGCTGCATGAGTACCTTGAGGATTTCCCCGGCAAGCAGGATTCGCTCCGCTATGCCCTATGTGCCAGCGCCCCGGAGACGAAGGATAACGACTTCACCTGGAAGGAGTTCCAGGCACGCAACAACAATGAGCTTGTTGCCATACTTGGTAACTTTGTCAACCGCACCCTGGTGTTGACAAATAATTATTACCAGGGATCAGTACCCGTCCCGGGAGAGATGACTGACTATGATAAAGAAACCGTCAGGTCAATCATGACCTGCCGTGAGAATGTTGAAAGCAACCTTGAGGCTTTCCGCTTCCGTCAGTCCCTGGCCGAGGCAATGAACCTGGCACGTCTGGGCAACAAGTACCTTGCTGACACCGAGCCGTGGAAGGTTGTCAGGACCGATCCTGAACGAGTAAAGACAATCATCTATGTCTCTCTTCAGATCACTGCCAACCTGGCCATACTGCTTGAACCGTTCCTTCCATTCTCAATGGACAGGCTGAGGGGATGGCTAGGTATAGCCAGCCTGCACTGGGATGCTGCGGGCCGCTCTGACCTGCTGACACCGGGCCGCATGGTCTCCTCGGGCGAGCTGCTCTTCAGCAAGATAGAAGATGCAGAGATAGAAAGACAGATCCAGAAGCTTCTGGATACCCGGAAGACCAATGAGGGCGCTGTTGCCACTGTACTGCCCCAAAAGGAAGATGTCACCTTTGACGAGTTCACCAGGATGGATATACGTACCGCCACTATACTCGAGGCTGAGAAGGTGCCCAAAACAACAAAGCTGATAAAGCTGAAGGTTGATACCGGCATTGATGTGCGTACAATCGTCTCAGGCATTGCCGAACATTTTACGGCTGAAGAACTGCCGGGAAAGTCTGTCTCGGTCATTGTCAACCTTGCACCCCGCACCATCAAGGGTATCGAATCAAAGGGGATGATTCTCCTGGCCGAGGATGAGAACGGCAAACTGGTCTTCGTCACGCCCGAAAAGAAAATCAAGAACGGCAGCCCGGTGAACTAGCAAAGAAAGCCTTAGGATGTGCGATTTCTGACTGCCAACTGCCTATTGTCCCGATCCGATTTATCGGATCGAGGATCCACGATCCAGACATGTCTGGATCGGGACCTACTGCCTACTGCCTACTGAACTACTGCCTGCTGCCTGCCTTGTATACCCATGCACCGGGGAACTCCCTGCGCATCTTTGCCAGTAGAACCTTTGCCTCATCAAGGGTAGAAAATGCCTGTGCGCTAACCCTCAGGTAGCCGTCAGGCCCGCCGGCCATCTCCGGGTCATATCCCTTCCGGCGGAGTTGCTCCACCAGGGTAAGGGCATTCTCCTCATCCTGGAAGCTGCCGAGGATCACCATGAACCTGTACTCTTCAACCACCACGGCTACTGTCCTGCCGACAGCCGGCTGCACAACATCCGGTTCAGCTTCCACCCTCTTCGGAGCGACAGTTGTTTCAGCGGGTTGACGGGCAGTTATCTGTCCGGTGGCTTGTTGCCCCTCTGCCGGTTGCCAGGTGTCGGACTTATCCACTGTAACAGGCTCTGCAACAGCCTGCTCACCCGTGGCAGGCCCGGTGACACCCTCCTCCGCAGAGGCAGTACCTGCGGCAGTGTCCCCTGTTAGGGGGTATTCGGCAGCAGATGATGCTCTCTCGGCATCTATCTGTTCACGGTTGAACTCAAGCTCGGCCCTGGCCAGAGGGTTAAGGTTCGCCTCCTCTATATTGCTTTTGAAGATCCGGTCATTAAAAGGCACCAGTGCCAGGGCTATCAGTATCGGTCCTATCACTGCAGCCCTTGCCAGCAGGCTTCTCATGGAGGGCTGGCTGACGGCGGACTCATGGCGTTTCTCAAGTGCTTTCTTTCTCACGTCCAGACCTCTGACCGGCTGCCGGTAGTATGCACTGAGACCGTATGATGAGAGCAGGTAATTTACGGTCAGGTCAGGTTCAAATACTATCACACCCTCATAATTCAGTGAAAAGGCGCCCAGGAGGTCTATAGTGACCGGTTTGCCAGCCATGATCTTCCTCCTCAGCTCCTCGGACCACTCATTGACCAGGTCACGTGCCCCGCCGTAACCGACATCAAGAACGGAGGAGACATGGCCTATCAGGAGTCCGTCATTGCCGGTGAGATGACGGTTAAAGGTTATCTTCCTTGAGGGAGGTTCAAAGAGACCCTCTTTCCGGTCTGAGCGTGAGGGAAAGTAGTTCCCTATGAACGCACCAAAGCCAGGTACAATGACGCAGTCATGTCTGAAAAGAAGTTCTCTGATGTGAGCGCTGATGTCCTTCGCCATGAATAACGAATATTGAACAAAGATAAAAAAGAAACATGAGTTCTCCCGCGGAAAAAGCGTTAAATAAAATCTATTATCTTCGCTTTAGAGAGAACACACAAAAGATGAAAAAGATAGAGATGGTTGACCTCCGGTCGCAGTATGAAAGGCTCAGGGCGGATATTGACAGTGCGGTAGCAGGAGTCATCAGCTCCACGGCCTTCATCAAGGGCCCCGAGGTGCGTCTCTTTGAGGAGGAGCTTCAGCGTTACCTGGGTGTCCGCAATGTGATCTCATGTGGCAATTGCACTGATGCGCTTCAGATAGCCATGATGGCCCTGGGGCTCAGGCCGGGTGATGAGGTTATAACCACTGATTTTACCTTCATTGCCACTGTAGAGGTGATAGAGCTGCTGGGGCTGAAGACGGTGCTTGTGGAGCCTGATCCCGGCACCTTCAACATAAGCGTTGAAGCTATCCGGAGGGCCATCACCCCGAATACCAGGGCGATAGTTCCGGTACACCTTTTCGGCCAGTGCGCTGATATGGAACCAATACTGGAACTGGCGCGCGAGAATGATCTTTTCATCATAGAGGATGTGGCACAGGCCACCGGCTCCGTATACCGTTTCAGTGACGGCATGGAAAAGAAAGCAGGCACCATGGGCACCATCGGCTGTACCTCCTTCTTCCCGTCCAAGAACCTGGGCTGTTATGGCGACGGCGGGGCGCTCTTCACTGACAATGATGAGCTGGCAGCGCTGATACGCAGTATCACCAACCACGGCATGAAGGTGAGGTATTATCATGACAACATAGGGGTCAACTCGCGTCTTGACACCATCCAGGCAGCTATCCTCAGGGTCAAGCTGCGTCACCTTGATGGGTTCAATGAAGCACGCCTGATGGCAGCCGGGTACTATGACCGTGAGCTGTCAGGATTGCCGGGGATCACCACGCCGTTACGATCTCCCTTCTCAACACATATCTTCCACCAGTATACCCTCAGGATAGACAGGGGCGGGCGCAACAGCCTGAGAGAGTGCCTTGAGAATGAAGGGATACCCTCAATGATCTACTACCCGGTGCCCCTTCACACTCAGAAAGCATACCTTCACCTGGGTTACAGGGCTGACGACTTCCCCGTCACCAACAGGCTTTCAGGCGAGGTGCTCTCACTGCCCATGCACACCGAACTGGACGAGGAGCAGCTGTCATATATCACCGGATGTATCAGGTCAAAGTTCAACTGAAAAGAAGATGGAGAAAGAGTATTTTGCACATGATACCGCGGTTATAGATGAGGGATGCACCATCGGCCGCGGAACGAAAATATGGCACTTCAGCCATATCATGAAGGATGCCGTCATTGGCCAGGGATGCAACATAGGACAGAACGTGGTTGTCTCCCCGGGCGTGGTCCTGGGAAATAATGTCAAGGTCCAGAACAATGTATCAATATATACGGGAGTTATATGTGAGGACGATGTGTTCCTGGGACCCTCAATGGTATTCACCAACATAACCAACCCGCGCAGCGCCATAATCAGGCGTGATCAGTATGTCACCACGATGGTCCGGCGCGGAGCATCCATAGGCGCCAATGCTACCATCGTATGCGGCAATGAGATAGGTGAGTACTGCCTTATCGGTGCCGGGACGGTGATTACCAGGCCGGTGAAGCCATATGCCCTCGTGGTGGGTAATCCCGGCCGTCAGACAGGATGGGTCTCTGAATACGGTCACCGGCTCTCTTTTAACGAAAGCGGCATTGCCGTCTGCCCGGAAAGCGGTCAGGAATACAGGTTGTCCGACGGGGAAGTGACAAAAATTATTTAGTTTATTGATGCCTTTGTAAAATCATTCTTATGAACAATACACCTAAGAACTTCGGGCTCATAGGCACCGCAGGCTATATAGCCGACAGGCACCTGAGGGCCATAAAGGAGACCGGCAATAACCTCCTGGCCAGTCTTGACAAATTTGACTGCGTGGGAAAACTTGACAGCTACTTCCCCGGGAGCGACTTCTTCGTCGAGTTCGAGAGGTTTGACAGGCATGTGGACAAACTTAAGAGAGTAGGCGTGCAGCTTGACTACGTGAGCATTTGTTCTCCCAATTACCTGCATGACTCCCATATCCGCTTCGCCCTGCGCCACCAGGCTGACGCCATCTGCGAGAAACCCGTGGTGCTCAATCCCTGGAACATTGACGCTCTGCAGGAGATAGAAAAAGAGACCGGACGGAGGATCTTCAATATCCTCCAGTTGAGATACCACCCCGTGATCATGGCGATGAGGGAAAAGATGATGAATGCCCCCGCAGGAAGGAAGCATGACATTGATCTTACATACATCACCAGCCGGGGCAACTGGTATCATATATCCTGGAAGGGCGACGTCAACAAGTCGGGCGGCATAGCCACCAATATCGGGGTCCATTTCTTTGACATGCTGGGATGGATCTTCGGACCGGTGGTTTCAAACAGAGTGCATCTTCTTGAACGTGACAAGGCCTCCGGTTACCTTGAACTTGAAAATGCACGCGTGAGATGGTTCCTGAGCATCGACTTCAATGACCTCCCGGAAGCAGTTAAGGAGAAGGGCAAGAGAACCTACAGGAATATCACTGTTGACGGTGAGGAACTTGAATTCTCAGAAGGATTCACCGACCTGCATACCGTTACCTATCGGGAGATACTGAATGGCAACGGCTATGGCGTGGAGGATGCCCGCCAGAGTATTGAAACAGTCTACCAGATAAGAAATTCGGCACTGTCAGTACTGACAGGAGAATATCACCCCCTCATAAAAAAATGAATATGTACGATAAACTTGTAAACAGGGAGACAAAACTCTCACTCATAGGCCTCGGTTATGTTGGTCTGCCTATAGCACTTGAGTTCGCGAAAAAGATCAGCGTGGTCGGTTTTGATATAAGACCTGACCGCGTGGAGCTGATGAGAAGAGGGGTTGACCCCAGTAATGAGCTTGAACGTGAGGCATTTGAAGGAACGGACATTAAATTTACCGCTGACCCCGGGGATCTGGTTGAGGCATCATTCCACATCATAGCAGTCCCCACCCCGGTGACAAGGCACAATCTGCCAGACCTGGGACCGGTGCTGAAGGCATCTGAAACGGTGGGGCGCATCCTCAAGAAAGGCGATTATGTGGTTTATGAATCCACGGTCTACCCGGGCTGTACCGAGGAGGAGTGCATCCCGGTGCTTGAAAGGTACTCCGGTCTGAAATGCCCTGTTGATTTCAAGGTGGGGTTCTCACCCGAACGCATCAACCCGGGAGACAAAAACCACACGCTGACGAAGATAGTCAAGGTGACCAGCGGCTGCGATGACGAATCGGCCGAAAACATTGCAAAGACCTATGAACTGATAATAGAGGCTGGAGTCCACCGCGCCTCATCAATAAAGGTGGCCGAGGCTGCCAAGATCATAGAGAACACCCAGCGTGACATCAACATAGCCTTCATGAACGAACTGTCCATCATATTCAACAGGATGGGCATCAATACATACGAGGTGCTTGAGGCCGCCGGCACCAAGTGGAATTTCCTCAGGTTCTACCCGGGGCTGGTGGGAGGCCACTGCATAGGCGTAGACCCCTACTACCTCTCCTACAAGGCCAAGGCAATGGGATACCATCCCCAGATGATTGATTCCGGCAGGTTCACCAATGACAGCATGGGCGCCTACGCCGGCAAGGAGACGGTGAAGAAGCTCATTGCAGCCCATAAGAGCCCTGACAGGTCAAGGGTGCTGGTAATGGGAATGACCTTCAAGGAGGATGTCACGGATATACGCAATTCAAAGGTCATTGACGTGGTTAACGAAATGCTCGATTTCGGGGTTGAAGTAGATGTGATTGATCCGGGAGCATCACCTGAGGAGGTGAAGCATGAGTACGGCATTGACCTCAAAAAGGGTCCTGAAGGAAAATATGACGCTATCATTGTGGCGGTGTCTCACATAGAGTACCGCGACCTGGATGAAAAGTATTTTCTTGATCTGCTCAATGAGAAGGGTATACTTGTAGACCTTAAGGGTCTCTACAGGAACAGGATGAAATGGCTGACATACTGGAGTCTGTGATGGGAAGGAAGGTAATAGTAACAGGAGGCACAGGCTATATCGGGTCACACACAGCCGTGGAGCTCATTGCCGGCGGGTATGAGACGGTGATAGTTGACAACCTTTATAACTCTGATATCTCGGTGCTGGAAGGCATTCGCTCCATTACCGGGGTCACGCCTGCATTCTATGAATACGACCTCTGCGACAGGGTGAAGCTCGAAGAGCTGTTCAGGACTGAGGGCAGGATAGATGCCATCATTCACTTTGCAGCATACAAGGCTGTTGGCGAGTCAGTCAGGAAACCGCTCGACTACTACAGGAACAATCTCGTCTCGCTGATGAATCTGCTGGAGATAATGGAGAGGCATAACACCCCGGCGCTGGTATTCTCATCATCATGCACTGTTTACGGCCAGCCTGACACGCTGCCGGTGACGGAAGCATCACCGGTGAAGGAGGCTGCTTCGCCGTATGGCTACACCAAACAGGCCGGTGAGATCATCATCCGTGACACCATGGCTGCCAGACCCACGCAGAAGGCTGTCTCACTCAGATATTTCAATCCCATAGGAGCTCATCCCACCGCATTCATAGGAGAGCTGCCGCGCGGCGTGCCGGAGAACCTGGTGCCTTTCATCACCCAGACCGCCATAGGGCTCAGGGAGGAGCTGAAGGTCTTCGGAACCGATTATGACACTCCTGACGGATCATGCATACGTGATTATCTCCATGTTGTTGACCTGGCAAAGGCGCACGTGGTGGCGCTGGAAAGGATGCTCGACGGACGCAACAAGGACAATTACGAGGTCTTTAACCTCGGCATGGGCAAGGGCGTCTCAGTTCTTGAAGCCATTGCGGCATTCGAGAAGGCCACAGGAGTAAAGCTGAAATATTCAATCGCAGGCCGCAGGGCAGGCGATATTGAGAAGATATGGGCCGATCCCTCGCTGGCCAACAGGGAACTGGGATGGAAGACGGAGATAACCATTGAGGAAGCTATGGAGACCGCATGGCGTTGGGAGAACAGGCTGAAAAACAAGGATTAATGAAAAGAGTAATACTTATTACCGGCGGGGCCGGATTTATCGGGTCACACGTCGTCAGACGGTTTGTGAAGAAATACCCCGGTTATACCGTGGTCAATGCTGACAAGCTCACATACGCGGGTAACCTCGGCAACCTTACCGACATTGACAGGGAACCGAACTATGCCTTCCGCAGGGTTGACATAGTGGACAAGAACGCAGTGAATGCCCTCTTCAGCGAGTTCAGGTTTGACGGGGTTATACACCTGGCTGCTGAATCACACGTAGACAGATCAATCACCTCACCCGACGAGTTCATCCATACAAACATCCTCGGCACGGTCAACCTGCTGGCAGCATTTCGCGATGTTGTTCCTGCCACCGGTGCAGACAAACTGTTCTACCATATCTCCACTGATGAGGTGTACGGTTCACTTGAGCACGGAGGATACTTTACCGAGCAGACTGCCTACGACCCGCGCAGCCCATATTCGGCTTCCAAAGCCAGCTCAGACCATATGGTGAGAGCATTTGGCAATACCTACAAACTGCCCTTCGTGATCTCCAATTGCTCCAACAACTACGGTCCCAATCAGTTCCCGGAAAAACTCATTCCGCTGACTATCAACAATATAAAGACCATGAGGCCGATCCCGGTCTACGGTAAGGGCGAGAACATCCGCGACTGGCTATACGTTGAGGATCATGCGGCTGCCATTGACGTCATCTTCCATCAGGGTAAAACGGGTGAGACCTATAACGTGGGTGGTGACAACGAGTGGAAGAATATTGACCTGGTACGTTTGCTCTGCAGTATCATGGACCGCAAGCTGGGCAGGGAGAGCGGAAGCTCAGAAAAGCTTATCACTTTTGTCACTGACCGTGCAGGGCATGACCTCCGTTATGCTATTGACAGCGGCAAGCTGCAGAATGAACTCGGGTGGAGACCGTCAGTCACATTTGAGCAGGGGCTGGAGTTGACCGTTGACTGGTACCTGGCCAATGAGCAATGGCTGACTGCAATCATCTCCGGTGATTACGCGAAGTATTACGAGGACATGTACGGGCAGAGATAGCTGGCGGTAGCCAGTCTGCAGTCTGCAGTCTGCAATCTGTAGTCTGTAAGTAATTGAATGACTGCCTACTGCTGACTGCCTACTGCTGACTTTTCTCTTCTTATACTATATTCCGCATCCGGCCGATGAGCTCATCCCCCAGGTCGGTCTTGACCTTTATGTGATCAAGGATGGCCAGCACCACGCCATTCCTTTCAAAATCGCCTCTCACCTGTTCAAAGTCGCGTTTCTTTACCTCATCATCCCCGTCAATGCCGAATCCTGTCATGGATGAGAGGGTGAACTCCTTGCGGGCATCCTCGTAAAGCATCCTGTCAAGGTCAACCACGCTCTTCTTCCATCTTTCCACTATGGCGATGATATCGTCAGCCGTCAGCTCCTCATTGGGCTTGCCGGTCTCCCCGGGCAGACGGTCATAGACCCAGCTCCATTCAAGGTCATAATAGTGCCTGTGTATCGCCTCAAAATGCCTGTTAATGGCATCCGCGCTTTTCACCTCCCTGTTTTCAATGGCTGAGAGCAGTTCCTCGATGGAGCTGAGCGGCGTTATCAGGCCTGACATGTCAATCCAGTCGCCTGTACCCCTGTCATTGCCGGGCTTCATCCTTTTGCGAATCTCCTCATCGTTACTGCATTCCGCGCCTTCAAGTCTCTTGATCACCGAGTTGCCGATGAATTTGTTGATGCCCATCTGGTAGAGTGCAATGCCTCTCTCGGCTGCGGAACTTTTCATCCTCATCCTGTCAAAGGAGATGACCTCCTGCCCCGGGTTTTCCTTCAGCAGCTTTTTGAGCAGTTCCCTGCCCTTCATCATCTTGCCCACAGTGAACGGGCTGAGCAGGTTATAGTTTATCTGGTCAAGTTTTTTCGAATCCTTTCGCACATCGCGCTTCGGCCATTTCTGGGCATCACGTATGGTTCCCACCGAGCGCAGGTTGATGCCGGGTATAAGTTGCGACTCGTAGCTCACCTCGGTAAGGTATGAGAAGGGGAACTGGGTAGTATCAACATTATGGTAATGGCGGCCTACCACCAGCGTGAAGGGTCCTATGCGCGAGGGCCAAAGTACATATGAGTCAGAGGTGGTCTTCGAGCCTCTCTCCATGATCCCCTGGTGTATCGGACCCAGCTTGTACATGTGATTGCTCTGGTTGGAGCCGCTGCCGGCGTTCATGAAGGAGAAGATACCCGCAATCAGCAGCGTTGATTTATGGTGTGTTACTGTGAAGGGTCCTGCAAAGATGGAGCATGCCTCACCGTGGTACCCCCCGCAATTTGAGAAGAAGAGCGAGTTTTCGGCAGAATACTGTTTGGACAGGGTGCAGCCCTGCCCTATAAAGCACTTGTCAATCACAGCCGCATCATTGACCTTTGATCCCGAGCAGATAATAAAGTGATCCATTATCACATCGTTACCGATGACAACAGGGTCCTTGAAGGTACTGTTGACTGATCCCTCGGCCAGCCTTGAGACATCCTCAATAACGGCACCGTTACCTATTCTCACATTCTTGATGGTTCCGCACCCTGCAATATAGGCTCCGGAGCCAATCTCGCCGCGGTCAGACTTAACGCTTTCCGAGTAGTCGGCTATCATTTTTTCTATCTCTCCTATGGCTGCCGGCCGGTGCCTGTAGAGAGTGATGATGTATGCCATGTGCGAGGTCAGCCGGTCCCATATCGGCACCTCCCTTCCTCCCGTCTCATTAAGAACGGCAACGCTTGTGCCGTTACCGAATGATGTGCGGCCCTCTGTCGATATATGACCGCAGTTTCTTATTACCACACCCTCACCGATGTCATAATTGGCAATGAATCCGGTGATGTCAGTTATTGTGACATTATCGGCTATGTTGCAGTTGTGGATGTGGGCATTCCTGATGCCGTGCATCAGCGGCAGTCCGCATCTCTCACGGGCCACCCCGTTGAAGAGGCCCAGCCTTACAACCCCGGAGAAGGTGACGTTTTGAATCCTCTCGGCATTGAACGGGTCCTTTACAAAGACACTCTCCCATGAGTTGCTCCTGCAGCCTGCTGCTTCCAGGCCGCGGATCTCACCTATACTAAGACTTCTGTAACCATCTGCCATAATTCGCAGTATATTTTATTCCACAGTAACTGATTTTGCGAGGTTTCTCGGCTGATCCACATCGCATCCGCGAAGGACAGCAATGTGATATGAGAGCAGTTGTAACGGCACCACGGCCAGTACCGGGGCAAAGACCGTGATGGTTTCCGGCACCTCCATAACGTGGTCAGCCATCTGGCCTATCACCTGGTCTCCCTCGGTGACCACGGCGATGATCTGTCCTTTACGTGCCTTTACCTCCTGGATGTTGCTTACAATTTTCTCGTATGAGTTCTCTTTGGTAGCCACCACCACCACGGGCATATGTTCATCTATCAGGGCTATTGGTCCGTGCTTCATCTCTGCCGCCGGATAGCCCTCTGCGTGGATATATGATATCTCCTTGAGCTTGAGGGCCCCTTCCAGTGCCACCGGATAGAGCAGGCCCCTGCCCAGGTAGAGTGCATTTGTAGAGTCCTTGTAGATATTTGCCAGGGTCAGGGCCTGGTCATTCATCTTCAGGGCCTTTTCCACCTTGTCAGGCAGCGAGGTCAGCTCATGTATCAGTTCGCGGTAGCGCGCTTCGTCAATCAGTCCTTTACGGTAGCCCATCTCAAAGGCTATCATTGCCAGTGTCACCACCTGGGTGGTGAAGGCTTTTGTTGAGGCCACCCCTATCTCCGGTCCGGCATGGGTAAAGACGCCAGCGTTGGTCTCTCGTGATATGGATGATCCTACCACATTGCATATGCCCAGCACCATGGCCCCGCGCTCCTTTGCCAGGAGTATGGCAGCCAGCGTGTCGGCAGTCTCTCCGCTCTGGCTGATGGCAAGAACTATGTCGCCCTTCTTGATTACCGGATCACGATACCTGAACTCGGATGCATACTCCACCTCCACGGGAATGCGGCAGAATTCCTCAAGTATATACTCTCCCACAAGACCGGCATGCCATGAGGTGCCGCATGCCACAATAAGGATCCTGTCAGCTGCAGCAATGGTGTCAAAGACATTGTGAAGACCTCCCAGCATCAGTCCCGACTGGTTGGGCAGTATCCTGCCCCTGAAGGTATCATGTATTGCCCTGGGCTGTTCAAAGATCTCCTTGAGCATGAAGTGCGGAAATCCTTCCTTGTCTATCTCTCCCAGCTTGAGGTCAACTTCCTTCACCTCGGGCTCTACGCTCTTGTTCCTGATGGCCTTCAGGATCATCTCATCCTTCCTGATCACCGCAAGATCATCATCATTAAGGTATATCACCCTCTGGGTATGTTCAACTATGGGGGTGGCATCAGAGGCAATGAAATTTTCGCCGTCGCCAACGCCAATCACCAGCGGGGACCCCTGTCTGGCAGCAAAGAGTTTGCCCGGCTCATTGCGGCAGTAGACAGCTATGCCATATGTTCCCTCCACCTTGTTCAATGCCATGATGACTGCCTGTTCAGCAGAAAGGTCGCCCTCCAGGTACAGATGTTCCATCAGGTTAGCCAGGACCTCGGTGTCAGTCTGGCTTGAGAACTTCACGTCACGGCTCTCAAGGTGCCGCTTGATACGCGCATAGTTCTCAATAATGCCGTTGTGTACAACTATGAAATGCCCGCGGCATGATACCTGCGGGTGGGCGTTGATCTCGTTGGGCTCGCCGTGCGTGGCCCATCGTGTATGTCCCATGGCAATGGAACCGTCAAAATCCTTGCTTCTGACCATCTCTTCAAGGTCCCGAACCCTGCCGGCACATTTGAATATCTCCGTCCTGTCACCATTGCTGATGGCTATGCCCGCTGAGTCATAACCCCTGTATTCCAGCCTCTTAAGCCCGTTTATAACTATGTCACGGGCAGGGCGGGAGCCTATATATCCTACAATTCCACACATGAAAAAACGATAATGTTATCTAATCAATACAATGTATACGCGAACTCCAGTCTAAAAGCCGGTTCGTTCGTATTTGCCTTGAAGATCACGTTTTTAACAGCAGAGAGAGGAAGATAGAGTTCTACTGATGGTTCATCAATCTCCCCGCCAAGGTAAGCCTGGACAAATGAGGTTATGTTGAAGATGTAGCTGTCTTTGTCTGAATAATATTTGCCATCCATGAATGTGACGTCATGCACGAGGTCCGGAATGGGGAACTCCCTTCCTTCGCTGTTGCGGTAACGTACATAGATCTGTGTCGGAATATCCTTCTCGGGGAAGTATTCATCATCAAGGTGTACCGGTGCAATTATCCTTGCCTTGTTCACGGCCAGGTTGGGGAGGTTTCTGTATGATTCAAGTGACGGCATGTCAAGCTTCACATAGACTCCCATGTAGCTCTGCAGGTATACAGAGGTATCAAGGACCATATCATTGACATGAGTTATCTGCAGGGAAGGGCTTGCGGTGGAGCGGTCATGAGTGAACCTGTTGTAGTTGACTGCCCTGGGAGTGGCCACCAGTGAATAATTATACTTAAGTGTATCGGAGTGGTAGAAAATAGTTATCCCGAGCGGGTCAATGCTGACCTGGTCTGATGCATTCATCTCCACCATGATCGGCTCCGTCTCGCTTTTGATGGCTACATACAGTCCCTTGAAATACTCCTGGTAAAACCTTGACGGCGGCAGTAACATTGTTGTATCTCTCAACAGGTACTCGCCAACCCAGTTATGGAGCTTGATTACGGCACTGCTTCCGGCCTCAAGGTCCGGCAGACGGTATTCGCCCAGGAAGGTGATGGTGTCCGGATCCTGCCCGGTATAGAAATCGGTTGAGTCAGTGATCAATGTGCCACTCTCGAGGAGGCGGATAAAGTGAATCGCGGTGCTGTCATTACCCGACACCCTGGCAGGCATAAATGTGAGGAGCACGGAATCAACCTCAAACTCTCTGGCCGGCCACTTGGTCATAACCCTGAGCTGTGTCACCAGGTCACAATATGTAGTGCCGAAATAATCATCATAGACAGAACCGGCAACCATCCTGGTATAGTCAGTGGAAAGGGTGAGATCATTGTACATGGTATAAGCCCTGATCCCTATCGTATCGGTTGACCCTATCTCTATGAAGTCATTGCCGGGAAGCAGCTCAATGCCTATCTTTACCGGATCCTGTGAGCAGGAGGAGAGGGCTGCAAGAAGCAGTGAAAAGAGGGGAACTATAATTGTCCGGTTACCCCTGAAGGGGTAGCGGTGGTTTTTATTTTGCAGGTTCCAGAAGGAGTTTGTCATAAAAATCATTGTATGCATCTATATAATTCTCCTCTCGCTGGTACTCAAGAAGAGGCTTTCCCATGGCTTTGACCTTTTTCTTCACTTCTTCATCAATCTTCTCACACCCGAGAATAATACCGTCAGAATTCTCTACGGTCAGGGTTGTCAGGCTGAGAAAATCGGCCCCTTTCTTTATGGCTGCGAGGGCGCCGGCATCAATGCCGTCTGCCACCAGCTTATCGGACAGTGAAGATTTTAACGGCTTTTTAAATCCGTTATTGTAAACTGAATATACTGATTTGACCTTGCTGAAAACCGGGTCATCCGAATATAGCTTCTTAATATAAAGGGGTACCAGTGATGTAAGCCAGCCATGACAGTGTACTATGTCAGGACTCCAGCGCAGCTTGCGCACCGTCTCAATCACCCCGCGCGCAAAAAAGATGGCCCTCTCATCATTATCCTCGTACTCGTTCCCCGAGGCATCAGCCACCGTGTGTTTGCGGTGAAAGTAATCATCATTGTCAATGAAGTAGACCTGCATACGGGCCGACTGTATTGAGGCTACCTTGATAATAAGCGGATGATCAGTATCATCTATTATCAGGTTCATCCCTGAAAGGCGAATAACTTCGTGAAGCTGGTTTCTCCTTTCATTGATTAAACCGTAACGGGGCATGAAAGTCCGTATCTCCTTCCCCCTTTCCTGTATGCCCTGCGGCAGATCACGGCTGATCTTTGAAAGCTTTGTCTCACCAAGATAGGGCATGATCTCCTGTGAAACAAACAATACCCTTCTGCTCTCCATTA
>JAAZAP010000320.1 GCA_012514255.1 Bacteroidales bacterium
AATGAGCTGTATGCACTTTACAGGCCTAAGATAAGTGCCTCAACCGGCAAGGAGATAATTGCAGGTGTATCTGCCCAGGAGTCGTGGATCACACTGACTGACAAGTGGAACACGGTGGCCAACAGCATACCGGGAAGGCTGGCAGGTTTCAATACGGTAAATACCGATCTTGATGATTTCCTTACTACAAAGGCACTGGAGGGCGTATTCCTGAAGCTGGAGGGTGAGGAACTGAAGATAAGGAAGGAGGTTTCGGCAAGGGTCACACCACTGCTCAGACAAGTGTTCGGGACACTTGACGAAAACTAAAAACAGCCAATCAATCTTTAACACGGATCAATCTCAATTAATGCGCTTTTGTTATAAATGCAAAAAAAAATGAAATGAGAAATACTGTAATAACACTTACTACAGCATTATTGCTTGCACTTGTTCAGCCTGTTGTGTATGGACAGGAGGCAGACACCACGGAGGGCTGGCATAAAAGCGGGGTATTCGCCCTTAACATGTCACAGGCATCATTTACCAACTGGGCAGCAGGAGGTCAAAACTCAGTGGCCCTCAACGGACTGATAAACCTGGCAGCGAACTATAAGATGGATCAATCGGCATGGGACAATGCCCTGGTAATTGGTTACGGCAAAATGCTGCAGAAGGGCAATGATCTGGGCTGGGTAAAGACTGATGACCGTATTGACTTCCAGTCAAAATACGGGCGAAAAGCTTCGGAGAAATGGTATTATTCCGGACTGATGAGTTTCCGGTCACAGATGGACAACGGTTTCAATTATCCCGATACTGACAACAAGATATCGGATCTGTTTGCTCCCGCCTACCTGCTCTTTTCTCTGGGGATGGACTACAAGCCAAATCCTGAGTTTTCGATGTTCCTGTCACCTCTGACCTCGAAGAATACGATTGTCATGGATGATCATCTCTCCTCCATCGGGGCTTTCGGGGTTGACCCCGGCAAGAAGTTCAGGCCCGAGTTGGGTGCATATGCAAATCTAGCATGGAAGAAGGATGAGATAATGAAGAATGTCAACTTCCTTACCAAGCTTGACCTCTTCACCAACTATCTGAAGAAACCTCAGAATATAGATATCAGCTGGGAAGTGCTGCTGGTACTTAAGGTCAACGAATTTATCTCTGCCACGGTGAACACTTTGCTACTCTATGATGATGACATTCTCATAAAAGTAGATGAGGGTGGCGAGGGTGAGCCGGTGATGGGCAGGCGTGCCCAGTTCAAGGAAGTAATTGGAGTAGGATTAACTTACAATTTTATTAAATAACCACAAAACAGGAAACCAAAAAATGAGGAGCGTAATCACTCTTGTTTTAACAATGCTTATCACATTGACTATTAACGGACAGGCTCTGCAGGATATCAGGCTGAATAATCCGGACATGGACCGTGGTCTGACCATAATGAAGGCCTTTGGGAACAGGGCTTCGGCCACCTCGTTCAATTCCATGGAGCTGTCACTGCAGGATCTGTCAGACCTGCTCTGGGCTACCAACGGCATCAACAGGCCCGAGAGCGGGAAGCGGACAGCGCCAACGGCTGTTAATGCACAGGATGTTGACGTTTACGTGTTAATGAAATCCGGAGCCTATCTCTACGATGCCAGAACCAATTCTCTTAAGGGTGTTGCTCCCGGTGATAACAGGAAGCTTGTCTCTGACCGTCAGACAACCTTTGCCAATGCACCGGTGATGATTGTGCTTGTCAGTGATATCTCAAGGTTCAGGGGTGATGACAATGAACGTAAGCTGAGCTGGGCTGCCATGGATGCAGGCATTGTATCACAGAATGTGAGTCTTTTCTGTGCCGGCGCAGGACTGGTGACCCGTCCCCGCGCATCAATGGACATTGAAGGTCTGAAGAAGCTGCTGTCGCTCTCTGCCACTCAGTATCCGCTTCTCAACAACCCTGTTGGCTACCCTAACGAGTAGCCTTAATAGCTGTATGCTAAAGCTGATCAACCATCCCCTGATAACGCATAAGCTGACGCTCATCAGGAACAAGGAGACGGGAACAAGGGATTTCCGTCAGAATATCAATGAGATAGCAGGTCTCATGGCATATGAGATAACCAGGGACCTGCCTATGCGGGAAGTTGTAGTTGAAACCCCTCTTGCCCCCTGTGTCACCTGGGAACTGTCGAGAGAGATTATCCTTGTGCCTGTTCTGCGTGCAGGTCTGGGGATGGTAGATGGTATCACCAGTCTGATAACCACAGCAAGTGTGGGTCATATAGGGCTTGTGCGTGATCATGAGACCCTGGTGCCTACTGAGTATTATGCCAAGTTCCCTGCTGATATATCCGAAGCTATAGTTATGGTGCTGGATCCGATGCTGGCTACCGGTGGCAGTGCAAGCGCTGCCATAGGGGCAGTGAAGAAGAGAGGAGCGGTAACCATCAGGCTTGTCTGCATAGTAGGGGCACCTGAAGGGGTCACGAGGGTCGAAAAGGAGCATCCCGATATAGATATCTATCTGGCAGCACTTGACAGTAATCTTGATGAGAATGGGTATATCGTGCCGGGTCTGGGAGATGCCGGCGACAGGCTCTTCGGAACGCTGTAGATGAGAACCGGCAGAGGTATTATATACATTAATCAGGGCTCCGCAAGGGGCCTTTTTTTCAACATTTTGTCAGCGCAGGGCTACTGAAGTGAATAGGTTGTTATCTTCGCAGATCAACACTAACAAATAATTCGGGGCTATGGGACTTAAAGGCCGGCTTATCATCATGA
>JAAZAP010000321.1 GCA_012514255.1 Bacteroidales bacterium
AAATCCTGAATGCACCTCCCCTGAATCTCCGCATTTCGCAGCTGCCAGAAGAAGGGTCAGAAATAGAAGAGGTGTTCTCATAAATACAAAGCTTTAAAAAAAAATGATGAAAAAAAACAGGCAGCCTCCCGGCCTTCAGGTAGCCGGGAAAAACTGCCTGTCACCCTAAATCCGGTCAACTAAAACCAGAACGCTAGTAACCTTCTGTCTGCACCAGTTCGGAATCATTGGCCAGCATGCTTTGTGAGATCGAGTAGTAAATCTCGTATGCCTCTGACGGATCAAGAGTTGCGATCTCGTCAAACACAAAAGTACCTCCGGCACGAACCAGATCCCACCATCTCTTGCCCTCACCGATGAATTCTTTCATCCTTTCATCCAGAATGGCCTTGGCATTGACAGCCTGGGTACCATTGGCGAAGATGTATGGATCTCCGTAGTTTTCACCGTAGGCTCTCTGACGAACAGCGTTGATCTCGGCTGAAGGATCCTGCCCCAGATTGTTTTTAGCCTCGGCAAGCATCAGCAGCACATCAGCATAGCGATAAAGAGGCACATTGTTGTAATCTTTCCTGAGATTGTCAACATCAACGATTCCGAGGAACTTGTTCAGCACTGCACCCTGGTAGGTTGACTCGTCTGCAACATATGGAATATGAACCACCCCGTCAGAATAAAGTCTCAGGAAGGTATTCCGCCTGGCATCATTTAGATCGTCAATAAGCAACAGGGTCTTGTCTGTGGGACCGTACCTGCTGGCACCGTTAATAACATAGGCGGTCATAGCATTACCGCTGTCGTCAAACATCGGTCTGATGTCCACTGCCCTTCCGGTGAAATTGCCATAGAAATTGCTGGCCTGGTCCTTCTGATAATCAAAGGCAAAAATGAACTCTTTATTGTTCTCGTTGCCCTGACCCCACAGTTTGTCATAAGACACAAGCTCAAATCCGGTAACGGATCCAAGAGCTGCAATGGCTTCAGTGAAGTCAGCATTGCCACCGCTCAGTACCTTACCTGACCAGAGATATACATCACCCTTGAGTGCCAGGGTGGCTCCCTTTGACCAGAACACAGTCCTGCCCAGCCAGAGCGAATTGTCATCTCCGAAATACTCCAGGCTTTTGGCAATGTCACTCTTGACAAGCTGCATCACCTCGCTCTTCGGCGAACGCGGCTTCTTCAGCTTTTCAAGGTCGACCTCCAGAAGAGGTTCGGTTGATATCGGAACATCACCCCAGGCTCGTAGCATGGTATAATAAACATGTGCACGAATACCGTGAACCTGACCCAAAAGGTGATTCAGCTCGGAAGGCTTCGTAAATGCCACTTCGGGAGCATTCTTGATGAAGTCATTCAGGTAATGGATGAAACCGTAGAAATTGGCCCAGTTTGAGAAATGGACAATAGTTGAACTGATATTGTTTTCAATCAGGTCTGTTCCGTAAGGCGACTCGATGGTGTTGCCTCCCCATATGTCGGAGCGCAGTTCACCCATCTGCCAGAAGGTTCCGGCATAGCCCCTGTATGCGGCCATTATGCCGGTATGAGCAGCTTTGACAGCCTCCTCGCTTTCCCAGAATCCGTTGTAGGTAAGCTGACTTTCAGGCTGCATGTCGAGCTCGCATGCATTCAGCATGATGACACCTGCAAGTAGTATGATAAGTTTTTTCATTTTCTTACTGTGTTATTTTTTTAGAAAGTTAAACTTAACCCCAGGGTATATGTACGGGGAAGAGGAAATCTTCCGTAATCAATACCATCACCTGATTCTTCAGGAAGACTGCCGGAGAAACCGTTAAAATACGCCAGGTTGGCTGCGGTAACATATACCTTAAGATCATGGAAGAGATTGTTGACTCTGCTTCCGGGAAGATCGTAACTCAGAGTCACCTCCCTGAGTGCAAGAAAGTCTCCCTTCTCCCACATCCTGGAGCTGCTGCTGCTCATCGATCCCTGATCACCGCCACCTGCCAGGTGGTTCTTCTGCCTGTCAACCAGGGTAAAGATCGGAATATCCGAATCCGGGTTCTCAGCTGTCCAGGTATCCCTGATTTCGATGGGACCATTCTGGTTACCCTGTGTCTGTGCTATACCCTTCACCCTGCGGCCGTTGATGATCATGTGACCCACGGTGAAGTCACTCCTGACATAGAGATTCAGGTTTTTGTAGGTAAGTCCCGAAGTGAGACCTCCCGAGAATTTGGGTGTCCTTCTACCAATGACCTCACGGTCAAGATAGTTGATAATGTTGTCACCGTTTAAATCTTTCCATATTGCGTCACCAAGGAAACGTGTGTCCTTGTCCTGTGCAAACTCAACAATCCTTCCGGCATGAGCGTCAATGTCTGCCTGTGTTTTGTAGACTCCTTCGAAGATGTAGGCAGTTATCACATCATATCCAACCCTTTCGCCTTCCTGCAGGCCGCCAACATAGATAGTGCCGCCGGTCTCCGGATCATAGATCTCGGTACCGCCCTGCCTGTTTTTGTCAACACCGTTCTCGGGAAGCTGCTTGGCATAGTTCCTTACCCTGTAATAAGTCAATCCCAGGTTCCATGTGAAGTCAGAAGACTTCAACACATCAGCATTGAGCTGTAATTCAACTCCGCGGTTCTGAAGAGTACCGTTGTTTGTGGTGATTGAAGAAAAACCTGTCCAGAGAGGTAGTGTGAGACCTGCAAGCTTATCCTTCACATCCCTGATAAAGAAATCAGCTATCAGGGTCACCCTGTTATTTATCAGACCCATGTCAAGACCGAAGTTAAAAGTGGTTGAGCGTTCCCATTTCAGGTCAAGCAGGGGCAGTCCATTGTTGACATACCCGGTCTGGCCGTAGTAAACAGATGTGGCCCCGTAACTTCCGAATACGCCGAAGTTGCTTAGTATGTCAATGTTTCCGTTGACACCATAGCTGACCCTTGGTTTCAGGCTGGTGATGTACTCGCTGACAACCGAGTTTTTGAAGAAATCTTCGTTGTGGGCATTCCACCCCAGTGAGATGCCGGGGAAGAAGTCATACTTGTTGTTCCCCAGTCGCGACGTTCCGTCATAACGGAAGGTCAGGCCGACGAGATACTTGTAATCAAAATCATAATTGACCTGCCCGAAAAGGGAAGCGATCTCATACCCTGTTCTGAATGAATTGGGTACACCGTTTGCCTCTGACCCGGTATTCATGGTATAGATGAGATCGGTCGGGGATAGACGGGTTCCGGCACTCATGCTGAAAGCACGCTCGGTAAAATATTCACCTCCGAGAAGGGCATTGACATTATGAAGGTTGGCAATTGACTTTCTGTAATTCAGTAACCCGGTCAATTGGTGACGGAGTGTCCTGTCAAGTGAAGCTGATGCATTGCGTGCAGTAATAAGGCTTCCCGAATTAAGATAAGCCTTGTTGAACGATTCGTTGGTATTATTCACCGAGAAGTGGCTCCCACGAAGAGTGAAAGTAAAGTCATTCAGGAAGGTGTAATCAAACTGAACTGACCCGGAGAGTCGCTGTTCGAGATTGTACCTGACAAACTTATCCTTGTAATAAAGCGGGTTACCAAATCCGAGATAGGTTCCAGGCTGGTATTCATTTGAAAGGCTTCCGTCAGGATTGTTGTTATAGATACGTGAAGTGGGAGCCAGACCTGCCGTCCGCTGGAACAGGTTATAATCACTGTCGAACGGCAGATTCCTGTTTGAATGACCATAGAAGATATTTGATGAAACCTTGAGTGCATCAGTAAGCTTGTAGGATGCATTGAATGTCCCTGATACCCTTTTGAATGCCGAACCTACAACCAGTCCGTTGTCATCCAGCAGACCAAGGCCCAGGTAATAGGTCCCCCTGTCATTGCCACCGTCAAAGGAGAGGGTGTAATCCTGTGAATTGCTTTTCTGATAAAAGAGCTCATTCATCTTGTTCTCCATAAAGAGGAGGGTGGTACCTGGATTTACCGGGTCTTCCATTGTCTGCCAGCCGTCATAGTTCAGAAGATATTCGTTTTCTGCTGTCAGTACCATGGTGGTGTATATTGAGTTGGTGGTGTTGTTGCCCACCCCAGCTGCATTGTTGCCGGTAAGAAACTGATTCAGCCATGCATAACCCATTACATCCTGTGCCGCCTTAACAGCCAGTCTGTTATACTTCACATAATCAGCAGCATTCAGATACTCCATAGGATCCTCAGGCCTGTTATTGAAGGTGAATTTGCTTCTCAGGGTGATATTCGCCTTTCCGGCCTTTCCCTTACGCGTGGTAACAAGTATAACGCCGTTTGCAGCCCTGGCACCGTAGATGGCTGTTGAGGCAGCATCCTTCAGAACCTCAATGGACTCAATGTCATCAGAGTTCAGTGCATAAAATGTGCTTGGCACACCGTCAACAAGTATAAGAGGATTACCGGTTCCGTCAAAACTTGTACCTCCACGTACCACAAGGCTCGGAGTAGTCCCCGGCTGACCGCTTGTCTGAGTCACCTTCAGACCGGCAATAGTCCCCTGAAGAGCTGTTGCAACATTGGAACGGGGAGCATTCTCCAGAACCCTGGTGTCAAGCTTGGAGATCGAAGTTGTCATCTCCGCACGCGACTGGGTGGTGTAACCCGTAACCACAATCTCTTCAAGGATTGTAGTCTCCTGCGCCAGGGAGATATTGAAAACATCCTGGTTTCGGATGTCAACAGACTGGCTGACATACCCGACCATAGTTACCTCGAGAAGGGCAGCGCCCTCCGGAACATTAAGGCTGAATGAACCATCAGCCTGCGTCGCAGTACCAATGGTTGTCCCCTTAATGATTACACTTACTGCAGGTAGCGGAAGACCGTCTGTCGCATCCGTCACCGTGCCCCTAATGGTTCTCTGTGCAATGACAACACTGCTGCTCAGTAACATGGCGAGCAACAACATTATCATCCCAGGCCAGAAAGTAGTTCTTCTTTTCATAGATTGGTTTTGTGTTTGGGGTTTAAATAAAAAATATTGAAATGTTTTATGTATTACATAATACAATGCAAAAATAATTTTTTAAATTTACATGCAAGAGTTTTATGCTTTTTTTTTACTTTTTTTGTAAT
>JAAZAP010000322.1 GCA_012514255.1 Bacteroidales bacterium
CTTTCAACCTTGGATGCTATGTCCTTCCCTCCTGCCTCGGGGCCTTCTATTCCCAGGCATAACTGAAAGTCCTCCTCGTTGCCCACCAGGATGTCAGCCACAGAGGCAATCTCACGAAAGATCCCTGACAGCTCTTCCTCGCGTCCCTTCCAGAAGGAGGCGCGATAGTTCAGGTCAAATGAGATGCGTGTGCCGTGCTTCTTTGCCTCCCGGGCCAGCTCAAGGCAGAAAGTGCTGGTTTCCGGTGAGAGCGCCCCAATCAAACCGGAGAGGTGGACAATCTGCACTCCTTCTTTCCCGAAGATACGGTCGAGGTCGAAGTCCTTCACGCTGAGCGTCCGTCCCACTTCGCCGGCACGGTCATTATGTACACGGGGGCCACGCGAACCATATCCCATGTCTGCAATATTGAACTGGTGACGGTAGCCCCACGGATCGCCCTGTGCAACCTCTTTGCCCTCATAGTTCATATGCCTGCTGCCAAGGTTGTTCTTTATGAACTGAGCTATGGGGCTTCCCTTGACGAAAGTTGTGAGCACCTTCACCGGCAACCCCAGGTAGCTTGCTATGCTTGCAACATTTGTCTCGGCGCTGGTGGCCTGCATGAAGAATGTATCGCTTGAATGAACCGGCTGGTGGTTCACCGGGGTAATTCGCACACCCATGCTGGTGGGTACGAGCAGGGAGTATGCATAATCTTTTTTTAGTTCTATACTCATGGTCTCTTCGGTTTTGCTGATCAGTAAGCTCTCATACCGGATAAAAATTTATGTTACCGGCAGGGTAAAATTATCAATTTTTCCTGACCGGCAGGTAGAAATTCCGGTTAATTGCCTGCACTGATCCGTATAGCATCAGCAGATAATTAATCGTTGAAGTGAGTTATCCGCTGTCGTGATTTCTATATCAGTCCCATGCCAAGTGCTAATGCAATAATGAATAGCATTATTGCCACAATTATCTGAATAAATCGAAGGGTGATCTTCTTCAACAGCCTGTTGCCCAGCAGGGCTCCGGCCATAGCTGCAGCCACAGCTGCTATGATAAGAGCCACGTGTTCATGAAGGGCTGCATCAAGGCAATAAAGGCGGCAACGACTATGGCTATTATTTCCATTTGGCTGTTGTTATGTCGTTAAACAAGTATATAGGACAATGGGTTCATAGTTCGCAATGCCCACAGACAGGAACGTAAATTATTCTGACATTTTGCTAACTTCATCGGCAAAACCGGGTACATATGAAAAGAACAATAACTAATCTTGCTTTTATACTGATACTGAATCCCTTAATTACTCCGGGTATGATAAATGCACAGGATATTTCACTGCCTTCACCATCACGGAAAGGGGGCATGCCGCTGATGGAGGCCCTCGACACGAGGAGCTCTGCCAGGTTGTTTTCTGAAAAAGAGCTTTCACTGCAGCAGCTCTCTGACCTGCTCTGGGCTGCGTGGGGAATCAATCGCGAGGCGGACAGCAAGCGCACCGCTCCTTCATCGCACAACAGGCAGGAGATGGAGGTCTATGTAGCCCTCAGGAGCGGACTCTACCTCTATGATGCCATAGCCTGCAGGTTGAAACAGATACATGACAGGGACATTCGTGCCCTGACAGGTACACAGGATTTCCCTGCTTCGGCGCCCGTTAACCTGGTTTATGTTGCTGATCTTGCCAGGAGAGGTCTTAAGGAGGGACAGCAGGTCACAGACACCGACCTGTTGTCATCATGGGCCAACACGGGATTCATGGCACAGAATGTCTATCTCTGGTGCGCTTCAGAAGAGATGTCCTGTGTGATAAGGGCAATGGTTCCGCGTGACAAACTGGCGCCGGAGATGGGACTGAAGCCACTGCAGGTTATAATACTTGCACAGACAGTCGGATTCCCCGGGGAATAACTGCCATATTATCCTGTTCGAATCTCACTTGCTGAAGAAATTTCTCTTCAGCTCATCTATGTTGTCTTCTGAGATTGTCATGACGGTGCCAAGGGATTTTCCCAGGATAAGTGACATTGCAGTCATCTCAGCCACCTCGAGACGGTCAAAGGCCTGAAGCAGGCTTCCTCCGGTTACAAGGACCGAATCATTAGTCATAAGCAGGGCCGGTGAGCCAGCTCCGAGCTTATCAAATATCTCTCTCCGGCCTGCTGAAAGAGACACGAAAGGCACGACAGGCATCTCCTGCAAAAGCAGCCAGCTCTCGGGGATGGTCCTGACATCAAACTCCCTGCCTGTCACCGCGTAAGCCATGAGGTATGGCGGACGGGCTGTGATTACCGCATTAATAGAGGGAAACCTCCTGTAGATCTCTGCATGGAGCCATTCTGTCTGGTCGGAGTATGAACTGCCGGCACCGTTATCTGCCACGGTCCTTTCGCCTGTCAATGCGCTGTCTGCGACCTCTGAAAAAGAATTATTACCTGTAAGGTCTCCGTAACCGGCCACGATAATATCCTGCTTTCTGATATCACATCTTAAGATCCTTTCCGGAGTAATGAGGTAATCACCGTGCCCCGTTCGTGAAGATACCGTTCCGCTGAAGCCGTACATCAGGCCCCTGGTGCAGGCGCGGACTGTCATCCTGCATATCTCTTCCGCAAGCAGTTCCTCATCGTGGCTTATCACTCTGTCTCTTCTCCCGGCCTGCAGATCCCGGATTGAATCAGTCATGCTGATGCCTGACACCAGATCACCATTGTCGCTCTGCGTATCACCCGGCATAATTATCTCCCCGATGAATCCGGCAGCGTGAGTTGTTCTGGCGCAGTTCTCAAGGGTCTCAAGGCGCGCCAGTGCTTCTGCAAGGTCTTTCCCTCCGGCTACCACGGCATGGTTCTCCATTATGACCATTTCATGACCCCTTCTGAACCCTGTGGCTACCTTATCTGCCATGGCATCGGTCCCGGGGATGGCATACCCGGCATAACCGACCGTTCCGCATATCTCACGCCACTCCCTGATCATTGTTGTATCAGGTATGCGATGAACTATACTGAACGAGGTAAGCAGCGGAGGATGAGCGTGTATCAGTGCCCTGATATCAGGCCTGGCTTCATATACCTCACGGTGAAGCGGGTATTCCATGGACGGCTTCAGCGGGCCCTCAAAGACGCCGTCAGGAGCAACACAGACCACCTCTTCCGGCTTCAGTGATCCTTTGTCAGTGCCGGAGGGGGTGATCCATATATTCCCGATGCTGTCAATGACTGAAATGTTTCCCCCTGAGA
>JAAZAP010000323.1 GCA_012514255.1 Bacteroidales bacterium
CGTTGGGCTCAACCCTGATTTTGCCCTCCATTGCCAGAATAAGATTTCTGGCCAGGATTAAATTCATAGCGGAATAGGTATCCTGACTTTCGGAATGTTGGATCTCAGGATTGTCGGAAAGCAGCAGATCACTGCTTCTTGAGAAATCCTGGCCAGAATCTTTTACGGAAAATGTTATTGTGTCATCGCTGTAAGTGCACCCGACTTTAATAAACCCTGAAAAAGTATTGTCAAATGCATTTCTGAAGAGATTGCTTACGACCCTGGAAGCACGTGTAGCATCAAGCTTCAGCATCAGCTTTTCCGGGAGGTTATCTTCCTGTATGAGTACCACATTGTCGTTACCCTTCTTCCTCATGAAAACCCTGAAATCTGAGGCAAGAGTCTCGAAAAGTTTTGTAATGTCAGTCTCACGAAGATTCTCCCTTGCTGTCCCTGTTTCCAGGGCAGCCGTGTCAAAGAAATTTTCAAACAACCCTATCAGCTGTTCGCATGAGGTAATGATCTGTTCAGAAAACTCCCGCTTTTCATTGTCACTGAATCTTTCATTGTTAATCAGGTATGAGAAAGCTACTATTGAGTTCATCTGGGTCCTCACCTCATGAGAAACACCTTCAAGTATATCAGGTCTGGTGATCATCTTGTTCTGTTTTTCCTGCCCGTTCGCCTTTGTCATAACCGTCTCTCTGCAGGCATTGCGAAGAATCTCGAACATATGAACAGTTTTATTGGATACAGTTTATTTGAGTTTGCGCGAGAGCCTGGCAGCCTGCTTCCTGTACCTGCTCCCCGAGTTGGCAATCGCATTGAACTGGTTCAATGCCTTATCTTTATTGCCGGTCATCATATAGCAGAGACCAAGGTACCATTCGGCATCCTCCAGGTATAGGTTATCATTGTGTTCTATGACTCTGGTGAATGACCCGCTCGCTACGGGATAATTTTTTACCTCCATATTGGCCATACCATGCATAAAGACGGATTCCATATCATCCTGTCCCGTCCTGATGACCTCTTCAAGGAATACTATTGCCTTTTCATACTCTCTTGCAGTGTAAGAGGCTATGGCATTCTCCATGAGAGTATTGCCCGGGCTTACCGCAGACCTGACTGCTCCTGGTGATTCGTACCTTGAATAGTATGAGGAGTAGAGTTCATCATGCGATGGATCTGGTATAAGCAACAGGTAGAGTGCTGATGAAATTATTGCCATCAAAGCAACCGCTGCAGCATATTTTGTGCTCTTTATCAGTGCCCTGCGCACGGTACCGGCAGAACGTTTTCTTCTCTCTATGGCACCCAGTTTATCCCTCAGCTCCATGACCTGACGGTCCGCCAGTATTTCGTCAGTCCTTCTTCGCAGAGTTACTTCCCTTGCAAGGGCAGGGTCTTTCTCCATCTCGTTCATGAGCCATTCCATACCGGCTTGGTCTGATTGACCGCCAAGCCAGTTCTCAATGGCATTGTTGACATTGATCGTCTTCATCTTCTGTAATTTATTTCACACTTGTAGTAAACTATTAATCAAATAGTCATGTATAGTTTGCCATATGGCGTTCCGGCATCTCACCCACGCAGGCTTGCGCCACCAGGTGACAGGAGACCTCAGCCTCTATGCAGAGAAATCCTGGTAATGCAATATGTACTGGCCGGCCTATACCGGCTCTGTTATCCTATTCAAATCTCGATGATCACGGGAGGCCTGGTCGGACCGCTGGTATCACCTGTTTTGCCGCCATTGCCGCCGCGAACATTAATCATTTCCTCATTTGAAAGAACAAAAGCAGAGAAGTTTTCAATTTTCAGGGTTTTCATGATTTCTTCTTTTAAATTAATAATTCAGGGTTTTAATTGTTGTTTATACCGTACATGTCAGAAAGTGCCCATTTGTGACACGAAAAAATGAACTATTTTTCAAAAAAAGTACAACTTACTGATTTACAATGCTGTATAATATGACAAAAATTGGGCCTATTCTGAAGGATTGTTTCTACTTTTGCCCATGGAAGAAAGAAGAACCACACTGATGCGTCTGAAGACAGGCTTTATTGGTTTTCTGTTGCTTGTTTCAACAGTCTTTTTCAGTCTGCCCCGTGCGGCTCAGGGTGGAGGTTCTGCTGTCCCTGAATATGACTCAGGTACTGTCCGTGAGGTCAGGTTGCGGGAGCTGACTGATTCCCTGTCAGCACATCTCGAGGGTCGTTTTTTTTCAACCAGTCCCGAAAGACTTGCCAGGGAGATTGAGAAGATTCTGACCGGTGCCAGGGTCATGGATACACTCCTGCTTTCAGATGCATATTATTTTATAGGGGTCAATCACTACCAGTCGAACAGGTTCACCCGTGCGCAGGACTGTTTCGGTTTATCCACCCATTACAGGGAGAAGCTGGCTCTTACAGACAGGAGGTATGCCAACGGGCTCAGCAACCTGGCTGTCTCGCTGCTCCGGTCGGGTGACTATTCGCGTGCTCACGAGTTTGGTGTTCGGGCCCTGGAGGCAAAGAGGGCTGTATCAGGCACTGACTCCTCGGGCCTCGCAGTCAATTACCTCAATCTTGCCAGCATCTGTCTTGAACTCAATGACTCAGGTAATGCTATTGAGATAGCAGAAGCAGGCCTGAAAATTTCCGGGATTTATCCTGAGCAGATTCAGCCAAAAGTAGTTGCTGACCTCTATCACGTTATTGGTCTCAGCCTTTACCGTATTCAGGAGTATAATAAATCACTTGTTTATTGTCGTGAAGCGCTCAGGATCTATGACAGAGATCCCTCAGGAAGTGTTGCCTCAAGGATACTGATGCATAATACCGTAGCCCAGGTACATCGCGGGCTGGGTCAAGACCGCGAGGCAGAGGTGCAATTCAGGAATGGTCTGGCCATCGTCGACGGCCATGGCACACAGGATAAATTTCTGCTTTTTATCAACTATTCGGATTTCTTGGCTCAAGAAGGGAGGATCAGCGAAGGGGAGCAGGTTCTGGAGGCAGGACTGAGATGGGTTGCCGGTACATACGGATCTGAGAGCAGGGAATATACCATGATGATGGTGTCAGTAGCAAATTTTGTCAGTACCAATTTAAATGACAAGGAAAGGTCACTGGCATTATATCTTGATTGCTTCGGCTATTTGAGGAGGAATCCATGGGATGTCCCGATAAAGAAGTATGTGGCAGGCATGTATGCCCAGGCCCTGGCTGATGCCGGCAGGTACATTGAGATTCTGAATGTAACCGAAGATATAGTCTTCCCCGCAGCAGTGGATACTCCGGAGAGCCGTAAAGAAGTGTCATTAAACGGAGTTTCGGAAGATGATATACGTCTCCTTGAACTCAGATATGCAGCTCTGAATGCTCTTGCCGGAGAGGGAGGGTCAACGGATTACCTCAGGCAGGCTGTTGCCACAGGCCTTGCCATAACAGCGCTTTATGACCATCAGAGGCTGGAGATGAGTGAGGAAGAGAGCCGTACCAGTTTCAGCTCATATTCAAGGGATATCTATACCGGGATCATTGATAACTATGCCAGGCTTTATGAGGCTGACCGGGATCGTGAATCGCTCAGGGGGCTCTTTGAATTCATTGAGAGGAGCAAAGTGGCAGGATTTCTTGCCTCCATCCGGGAGCTCAATGCTGCCCGTTTTTCACTACCTGAAGAGCTTACTCAGCTTGATTCCGAGATCCGCAGGGAGATAGGTTTCTATAAAGAATTGATGGTGAATGAGAAGCTGAAGGCGATACCTGATTCACAGAAACTTGTGACATGGGAAAATGTGACTTTCCGTCTCCTGAGATCCCGTGACTCCCTTGCCCGCATCTTTGAAGAACAGTATCCGTCATACTACAACCTGAAATTCAGAACCGAGGTAACACCTCTTGAGGATGTCAGAAAGATAATAGGGCGCGGGTCAAACCTTCTCAGTTATGTTCTTACAGATGACCGGCTTTACATTTTTGTCTCCAACAGCAGCAGGAGTGAGGTGATCACCCGGGAGATTGATTCTGTCTTTTTCGCTTCCCTGAAGAAATTCCGTGATATGCTTTCCTCACCACCGGTCAGAAGCGGATCGCGTGGCCCGTTCAATGAATATATGGATCTGGCATACGATCTCTACCGGATTCTGCTTGAACCTGCCGAACCCTATCTTAAAGGAGACAAGATTGTAATATCACCTGACAATATCCTGTCATACCTGCCCTTTGAGACACTTGTTACCGATGAGTTTCGCAGTCCCGGGCTGTTATACCGGGAAGCGCCCTTTGCACTTAAGAAGTACCGCTTTTCCTATATCTACAGTGTCACACTGTCCTCTGAGACGATGCACCGAAGCAGAAGCCTCAACAACAGGCTGATGGCTTTTGCGCCCACCTATGCAGGCATGGAGCTGGACGATTCACTGCTCATCTCATGGCCGGCTCTCAGGGGTGAGATACGCGAACTGCCATTTGCGATCCTGGAGGCTGAGGATGCCGTTGATCAATGCGGCGGAACTGCATTCATAGGTGCAGATGCAACAGAAGAAGCTTTCAAGCGCGAAGCGAAAAACTACAAGATCATTCACCTGGCCATGCACACGCTGGTTGATGACAGTCGGCCTGCATTCTCAAAGATGCTGTTCACTGTCGGGGGCGAAGGCAGGGATGATGGAATGCTCAACACATATGAGGTCTACAGCCTTCCCCTGCAGGCAATGATGGTGGTGCTCAGCTCCTGTAACACCGGATCAGGCATGCTGGTAAACGGAGAGGGTATACTTAGTCTGGCACGCGGTTTTCTCTACGCCGGAAGCCGCTCGGCAGTAATGTCAATGTGGGCAGTGGATGATGTCTCCGCCTCATCTGTCATACACTCCTTTTACAAGAACATGAGAGGAGGCCAGACCAAAAGCTCCGCACTGCGCAACGCGAGACTGAAATTCCTCCGCACTGCATCCCAGGGCCAGTCTCATCCCTATTACTGGTCGGCCCTGGTGATTTATGGCGATGATACACCGCTATGGTATGACAGTATTAAGCTATACACGGGCCTGCTCATTTTCCTTCTTGCTGCAACCATTCTGGTGGCTATCGTCTACAGGGGTCCAAGGTCCTGATATTCCGGGTCAGTCTTGATTATTTCCATCAGGGCTTCCTTACAGAGGTACTTCTTGCGTCTGGCATATCCTTCGTTCTTGAGGCCCATCCTTCGGGCAATCTCTTCGTATGACAAACCCTCACCGTAGAGTGTCAGTATCTGCTGACAGTCTTCTGCAAGAAGTGCGAAGGAGCGCGTGACTATCCTCTCCAGGAGGGCATTGTTCACCTCCTCCGCCACCGAGGGATCGGCCACGTCGGCTTCCAGGGAAACAAGTCGCGACCGGTACCTGAGCTGTGCATTCCAGACGTTTCGTGCCACGCCAAAGAAATAACCCTTCAGGTCTGTTGTCAGGGACAACTCGTTATTGGTGACCTGCCTGTAGAGTATCACCACGGTCTCCTGTAGAACCTCATGCACATCATCATCCGTTCCGCTGTTCTTCTTAAGATAATCACGGATCGTTTCGAAATAGTGATCATAAAGGTAGGTCAGTATCTTGTTATCCTGCCTCCTGATTCCATCAATGATGTCAAAGTCCGAATACTTTTTGAATAATCCCAAGCAAGCGGTTTAATTGGCAAATATACAATTTCCGCAATCGATTCCTGAAAAATATCCATCGGCACATTTCCTGCCGCTCATCAGGAGCGGGAGAATAAATTGGATATATTTACACCTTCAAATCTCCTTTTCTGCATACCTGATGACCTATCCTTTCGTAAGACAATATGATGCCATGGATTGCGGGCCGGCTTGCCTGAGCATGGTAGCACTCAGTCATGGCAGGAGGTTGTCACTGGAAACCATCCGCAAAAGAGCATGGATAACGCGTGAGGGTGTTTCATTTCTTGGATTGAAATCGGCCGCCGAAAGCATCGGATTCAAGGCAGCAGGGGTGAAGATACCCTTCGGCCGTCTGAAGGATGAGGCTCCTATGCCCTGTATAGTGCACTGGAAGCAGAATCACTTCATCGTTGTCAACAGGGTGAATGACCGGATGGTCTGGGTAAGTGACCCGGCCATTGGCAGGTTGAAGATGACTCATGAAGAGTTCAGTCAGGGCTGGATTTCGGGTGAGGCCGGAGAGGGGCCTGCAGGTATGGCCCTGTTGCTTGAACCAGGTCCTGAATTCATGGCTCTGACAGATGATCCCCCTCCCATGGGAGGCTTCAGATTCCTGGCACCTTACCTGAAGCCTTACCGCAGGCAGATAATGATGCTCTTCGTCGGACTGATTATCTCCAGCGGTATCCAGTTACTCTTTCCCTTTATGACGCAGGCCATCATAGACAGGGGTATTGCCAACAGTGATCTCAGGTTCATCTACCTCATACTGGCCGGTCAGCTGGCACTCACTGCTGGGAGACTGTCAGTGGAGTTCTTTCGCGGATGGCTGCTGCTCCACCTGGGTGCACGGCTCAATATCCGCATCGTCTCTGACTTCCTTGCCCGTCTGATGGGGCTGCCTATCGCATACTTCGACACCAGGCTCAACGGCGATATCCTTCAGCGGATTGATGATAACAGCAGGATAGAGAACTACCTGACCTCCTCGAGCCTTGCAATTCTCTTCTCCCTATTCAATTTCGTGGTGTTCGGGGTGGTTCTTGGCATATACAGCATTCCGGTACTATTGGTTTTCCTGGGGGGGACAGCGTTATATATCCTTTACGTAACCCTCTTCATGCCGGCGCGTGAGCGTCTTGACAATATCCGGTTCATGCAGATGGCAGAGGCCGGAGACAGGATGATAAACATTGTGAACGGCATGCAGGAGATCAAGCTTGCAGGCAACGAAGCCTCCAACAGGCGCGAGTGGGAAAAGATGCAGCATAAGATATACGGTACCCGCCTCAAAGGGCTCAGGATACTCCAGTTCCAGACTGCCGGGGGAACACTGATCCATGAGTCTGTCAATATAATTATCACCGTCATCTCTGCAACACTGGTGATCAACGGTTCAATGACTCTGGGAATGATGCTTGCCGTCCAGTTCATCACCGGCCAGCTCAACGGACCCGTGTCACAGATTGTGAATTTCATGAGAGCATCACAGGATGCAAGGATCAGCCTGGAGCGACTGGCCGAGGTGCATGCGATGGAGCCTGAGGAGCAGAGTGGTTATGCAGGAGAGCCAATGCCTGAGCGGGCTGACATTAACATTAAGAATCTCTCATTCAGATATGAGGGCCCCGGTTCACCATGGGTACTGCATAATCTTAACCTGACAATCCCTGCCGGCAAAATAACTGCCGTTGTTGGCGAGAGCGGATCCGGAAAGACAACCCTCCTGAAGATGCTTATGGGATTCTATCCTCCCGAAGAAGGATCTGTGACGATAGGAGGAAAAAGACTGGAAGAGATAAGCATCTCCTCCCTGAGAAAAAACACCGGGGCCGTAATGCAGGAGGGTTATATATTCCCTGATACCATTCTGGGCAACATTGCTCCAGGTGAAGATGATCCGGACATGGAGAGAGTAGCCATGGCAGTCAGTGTGGCCAGCCTGAATCCCCTGCTCAGCAATTTGCCTTCAGGGCTGCTGACAAAGGTAGGGCAGGGCGGCCACGGACTGAGCCAGGGACAACGTCAACGAATACTTATTGCCCGGGTGGTCTACAAGCAGCCCTCGCTGCTTCTCCTTGATGAGGCAACCAGCTCGCTGGATGCCTCCAATGAGAGGATGATTGTTGAAAACCTGGCAGGATTTTATGCAGGCAGGACCGTGGTCATAGTGGCTCACAGGCTCAGCACTGTCCGCCACGCAGATATGATAGCAGTGCTCGGGGGAGGGGTGGTGACAGAATCAGGAACCCATCAAGAGCTTACTGCACTGAGAGGAAAATACTACAGGCTGATCAGGGATCAGCTCGAGCTGGGCAACTGATCACTCCCCGCTCTTCCGGCATAAGGTTCGTAATCATCGGGCTGATCCTTCAGACTTCTTTTGGGACCAATTCCGCCGGAAGACCTGCCCTTACCACCCATACTCTTCTGCTTCACATATCTTCGGTAAAGAGAGAAACCGGCAAGTGCAAATGCCACAACCAGAATAATGATATCCTTTGTTTCCATGCTCAGAGGTTCTTTGTCTTAACAGACAAATTTAAGCATTTTGCGGCCAGACGGAACCGCCGGGTCATTTAAATAAAGTAATGGTTTGAGTTTTACAGATAATCCATTATTTTCGTGGTTTGAAAAAAAGGGGGGAGACTGAATGCAATTCCTCCTTACATGATGCACTGAAGAAAGGATTCATAATGACTACAAAAGATCCGGAAAACTCTGTTCAGAATGAACAATTCGATGGTACTGAAGAAACCAGAGAATCTACGGAAGAAAATGCAAACAGGGACAAGGCTCCGGGGGATTCACAGACCAATGACCTGACTCCTGCAGAGGATGCTGCTCCTGAAAATGTAACCGAAAAGACTGAGTCTGCTGTTGAAGAGCAGAGTGAGACTGCCGGTAATGAGGAGACTCACATTAAAGGGGGGAAAGCCACTGAGGGAGATACCACCGCTGAGGCAGATACTGAGAAGAATGATGTACATGATGACTCCTCAGTGGAAACGAAAGAAGCTGCCCCGGAGGATTCAGCTGAGAAGGATGCTGTTCCTGATGACTCCTCAGTGGAAACGAAAGAAGCTGCCCCGGAGGATTCAGCTGAGAAGGATGCTGTTCCTGATGACTCCTCAGTGGAAACGAAAGAAGCTGCCCCGGAGACCTCAGCCGGGAAGAATGCTGTTACCGGTGATTCCATCGAAGATAAGACTGAACCCGATGAGGAGAGTGAGACTGAAGCCGGGGAGGAAACCGGAACAGAGAGCTTGACCGGGGATAAGAAGGAAATCACGGATGAGACTGTGGCAGGGGATGAGCATGAGGCTGACGGTGAGACGGTGTCAGATGATGAAGAGTCGGCACGCGAGGAAGATGAGAAGGTCAATTACGACGAGATAGAGCTTCCGCCGGTGGATTACAGCGGATTTTCAAGGAAGGAGCTGGTTGAGACTCTGGCCCTGATAGTAGAGAACAGGCCCCCGGCAGAGATCATGGACGATGTTGCCCGTATCAAAGAGTTCTTTTACAGGAAGACCAAGACTGAATTCAATGAAAAACGACTGAACTACGCCAAGGAGGGAGGGAATATTGAAGATTTCAGGCCTGAACCGGATGAGCTTGAGATTCAGATAAAAGGCATACTAGACACCTGGCGCAGCCGCAGGAGTGATTTCAACAGGATACTGGAGAGCGAGAAACAGGATAACCTGCGAAAGAAACTTGATCTTATTGAACAGATCAAGGACCTGGTAAACCGTGAGGAAGCCATTAACAAGACATTTCAGGAATTCAGGAACCTGCAGAATGAATGGCATGCCACAGGAATGGTGCCCCAGTCAGCCGTAAAGGACCTCTGGGAGAATTACCATCATGCTGTAGAGATTTTTTATGATTACATAAAGATAAACCGGGAGCTGAGGGACCTTGACCTCAGGAAGAACATGGAATCCAAGATAGCCCTTTGCGAGAAGGCTGAGGAGCTGCTGCTGGAACCCAATGCCGTCAACGCCTTCAAGCTGCTCCAGGAATACCACAATCAGTGGCGCGAGATAGGCCCGGTGCCGCATGAGAACAAGAATGACCTCTGGGAGCGTTTCCGCGAAGCCACAACAAAAGTCAACAAGAGGCATCATGAGTATTTCGAGAAGCAGAAGGAGGACCAAAAGCGGAACCTGGACGCAAAGACCGCCCTTTGTGAAAAAGTGGAGGAGATAGCTTCCGGGGAGATACTGACCTTTGCTGATTTCAAGGAGAAATCGGATGCCATAATGGAATGTCAGAAGCTCTGGAAAACGATAGGATTTGCTCCCAAGAAGCACAATAACAAGATATACCAGCGGTTCAGGGCAGCCTGTGACACATTCTTTGAGAAAAAACGTGCATTTTTCGCAGAGAACAAGGAGACACAGGTCAGAAACCTGCAGCTCAAGACAGAGCTTTGCCTGAAGGCAGAAGCCCTCCAGGAGAGCAGCGACTGGAAGGAGACATCCGATATGCTCATAAGACTCCAGAAAGAGTGGAAGGAGATCGGTCCCGTGCCCAAAAAGTATTCGGAAAAGATATGGAGACGGTTCCGTAAGGCATGTGATACATTCTTTACCAGGAAGTCGGAGTACTTCGCCGGCAGGGATACATCATTCGAGGATAATCTGAAGGCGAAGCTTGCCATCATTGATGAGCTTGATGCTTTTGATCCGGGGGATGATCCCAGTGAGAGCTTTGAAAAACTAAAGGAGATACAGAATCGCTGGACCGAGATCGGTTACGTTCCGTTCAACAAAAAGGAGGAGATCGCCCGCCGTTACAAGGAGGCTCTCAACAGGCAGTTTGA
>JAAZAP010000324.1 GCA_012514255.1 Bacteroidales bacterium
GCGGGCCATGATGGAATTGTTCGCCCTGATAGTCAAGCAGGATGACGGCATGCTGCAAAGCGAACGCGATTTTGTGTCAGCATTCCTCAGTAAGCAGCTATCACACCAGAGCGCTGATGAATTCATGACACTCTTCCTCGAAAACGCAGGTCCGGGCCGGAAGGTTGAACAAAAAAACCTGGCAGACACGTCAGTCAAAGATTCAATCAGGATCTTCAGCAACTGCAAAACGATTAACAAAACTCTAACCCAGGAACAGAGGGTCATTGTGCTGATGCGCTGCCTGGAGCTTCTTGACTCGGGGAAACAGTACACCTCCCAGCGGATGAACATCATAAATACCATTGCAGAGGTATTTAAGATCTCGCATGATGAGTTCACCAGCATGATGAAGTTTGTCATGGAGGAAGAGAGATCGGGATTCAATGATCCTGCAATGCTCCTGGTAAACACAGGGCCACCGGCATATTCCGGACCGGAGACAGACAGCTTTGTTGTCTTCCTGAAGGTGAACAGCGTCAATCTGTACTTCCTGAAATGCTCATGCGATGGAACTGCTCTTCTTAACGGCCTTCCGCTGGCATGCCATAAGGTATATATTTTCGCACCGGGCAGTTCGGTACAGGCACCTCCTTCACCAACCATCTATTACAGCGATATTTCGTCACGTTTCGCTTCAGGCAGAGATATACACCCTATCTCTTTTGTTGCAGAGGATATAAGCTACAGCTTCCCTGACGGCACAGTGGCTATAAACAATGTCAGCTTCGTGGCCGGCGAGGGCATGCTGACAGGTATAATGGGTGCCAGCGGATCAGGAAAGACCACTCTTCTGAATCTGCTGACAGGGCTTGTTAAACCCCAATCGGGAGAGGTCAGGATCAACAGCATACCAATTCATTCAGGAGACAAAAGACTTGACGGGGTAGTAGGCTACGTACCCCAGGATGACCTCCTCATAGAGGAACTGACAGTGTTTGAGAACCTTTTCTATGCAGCTTCGCTGTGCTTCGCGGGCAAGAGACGAGAAGAGATAACTGAAATGGTCAACAGGTCACTGCAGACCCTGGGACTGTACGAAAAGAGAAATTACCGCGTGGGATCACCGCTGAACAAGGTCATCAGCGGCGGGCAGAGGAAAAGACTGAATATTGCTCTTGAACTGATACGCGAACCCTCTGTGTTGTTCCTTGATGAGCCCACCTCAGGTCTCTCATCAGCCGATTCGGAAAACGTACTTGACCTGCTGCATGATCTTACAGGTAAAGGCAAGCTGGTCATCACCGTCATCCATCAGCCCTCATCGGGGATATTTAAAAGCTTTGACAAAGTGCTGGTGCTTGATCAGAAGGGACACCTGGTCTTTTACGGCAATCCGCTCGATTCCATTGTCCACTTCAAAACCCTGGAGGCCCACATCAACAGCAGGATAGCAGAGTGCCCGGCCTGTGGCACAGCCAACCCGGAAACACTCTTCAACATACTTGAGACGAAGGTGGTTGATGAGTATGGCAGATATACTGACCGGAGAAAGATCTCCCCGGCTGAATGGGCTGAGGCCTTCAGGAAGAGTTCCCCTCCATGTGTTATTGAAGAAGAGACACAGGAACCCTGGTCAAGCCTGCGTAAGCCGGGATGGCTCAAACAGGCAATGATATACCTTTCGCGTGATGTCAAAAGCAAGATTGCAAACAGGCAATATCTGCTCCTGACCCTCCTCGAAGCACCATTGCTGGGCCTGATCCTTTCATATATCATCCGGTATATCGCGGATCCCTCATCAGACACCTATATCTTCCGTGAAAATGAGAACATACCGGTATACATCTTCATGAGCATAATCGTGGCTCTCTTTCTCGGTCTCAC
>JAAZAP010000325.1 GCA_012514255.1 Bacteroidales bacterium
GCTGAGCGATGTCACCCATGGTAAACATGCATGCCTTCTGCAGCCGTCTGGCTTTTCCCGGGCCGATCTGCCAGAAGTCGGTCAGTGGTTTATGCTCCCAGAGCAGAAACTTATAAGAATCCTCGTTCAGCTCCGCGATCCGGACGCCATCCTTATCAGCAGGTTGCTTCTTGGCTACGATATCCATCGCAACTTTAGCCAGATACAGGTTTGTCCCGATCCCGACCGTCGCTGTGATGCCGGTGGTTCTCAGCACCTCCCGAATCATGGTGATTGCCATCAGATGAGCCGGATTGGTGCCTTGCTTCTCAGCCTCTTTGCGGTAGGCATGCAGGTAAGCCGTACAGTCGATGAAGCACTCATCGATGGAGTACACATGCACGTCCTCCGGAGCCACATAGTGGAGATAGATTCCGTAGATCTGTGCGGAAATCCTTTCGTACTCCGCCATCCTCGGGACGGCAATAATGTAATCAACCTTCGTATGGTGCTGCGCTTCGTACAGCCGGATCGCCTGCTTGGCCTCAAAAAGTCGGGGACGGCTGGGAACTCCCTTGGCCTTCAGGGAAGGAGAGACAGCCAGGCAGATCGTCTGATCGGACCGGGACGGATCTGCCACAAGCAGGTTTGCCTTCAGCGGATCCAGTCCCCGATGGACACATTCTACAGAGGCATAGTATGACTTGAGGTCAATGCAGATATATGTCCTCTCCATAATCAGATACCAGGGTGATCTGTGCGGACCCTTTTTTGATACAGCTTCAGCCGTCTGTGCCGCATGGTCCTGAACAGCGCCGTGTCGATTGTTTCGTCAAACTTGCATTTCCTGCACTTCACGCGGATCAGATAATGCTCATGACCGTAGACGTCCAACATATAAAATCCGCAGCTCGGGCAGCGAATCGTCCGGAGTTCCTGAGACTCCGCCAGTTTCCTGGACTGTTCCAGCTTATACTGAAGATCCGGGCCGGCTGTTACATGACGTTCAATTACTGCCTGCATGCAGCTCACCTCCGTATCTTAGCCCCTCATGCAGGTATTCCTCAACTGGCCTGCGCTCAAACAAATCCAGCTCGCTCAACCGCGTATGGAAAGCTGTAAACGACACTCCCAGTGTATCGGCCATCTTTTGGATCAACAGCTTCTGATCCTGAGAGAGAATGCCGTCATCATAAAGGATTACCTTCCTGGAATTGTTGTGACGCTTCAGGACACGGGCAACCAGGAAAGCCGGCATCAGAAAGCAGGCTGCCGCCCGGTTTGTAAAGCACTCGTTGATTGACAGCATCTCCTTCAGCATGTCCTGGGTATATCTCATCTCAGGATCAAACTCACTATGGAAGGCAGCTGCCGGACTTGTCTGAAGGGGAATGTGTCTCCCCAGAACATCATGCGCACCTTCATGCGCGATAGAGAAACGCCTCCTTGCGCTCTCTTTCTGATTCAGCAGATATTTCTCAATGACTGCCGTTCTTGCCGGGAACACGACCTGCTCTACTTTGTTTCCTCTCCGGACCAGTAACGGTCTTTTCCCGTCTGACAGAAACCCAACCCTTCCGGGATCCGGTTCTGCAAAGGTTTCATAGACGATTGGAACCCCCAGATACTCTTGGACAAAGGCTTCAATATCTACGCACATCACATTGGTATAATGCTTGCTTTTGAAGAAGTCCTTGATCATGGCTTCACAGAGGTTCTCGATCTCGTCGTTCGTTGTGAATCTCTTCACTGAGAACACCTCCTTGTCAAGCCATCACGTACCATGCGTGACCAGCTCTGTATATATATTTTTCCGCACTACCGATAAAAACCGTGTAGCGAATTCCTTCAAACTCCCCATCGAGCGAAACACAGCTGTGGATCACTCTGTCAATATTCCAAATACGACCATCAGCCCAGGAGATGGTTAAGGGCACGACCTCTCCGTTTTCCAGCCGTTCGCTGTCAACCTGCACATAAACCTTTTTCAACTTGCCCCTCGCATTTCCGTCAGAGCTCCTTGATGACGTGTTTGGCAACGCCCTGCACTACGAGCTCGTTGACTAGGATTCTTTTCCCCGGATACACCTTTTCGTTGGCATATTTCAGAATCACTTTCTTACTGCGCTTATCGATGCCGCCATACACCTTCAGAGTATTCTCGTTGTTCTCATCCAGGGCGACCACGATATCTCCTACCTCACAGTCCGGCTGCTTTTTGATCAGCACAAGGTCTCCATCAGAGATGTTTTCATCCTCCATAGAGTCTCCGACCGCGCGAAGGAGATAAAACTCACCTTTGCCGAAGAGTGCTTCCGGAAGGCTGACGTACATCTCTACCTGGGCTTCCTCAGTCTCCGGATCACCGCAGCGGATGCTGCCGACCAGGGGAGCTGAGAAATACCCCGTCTGTGTCTTGGTGATCTTCGGAAGGTCAGTAATCTCACCGTTTTCGTAGGACAGCATCCCTCGTTTATCCATTTCCACGAGATAGTTGTACCCGCTGGCAGGAGAGATGCCCACTGCGGTAGCAATCTCCCGGGTGGTAGGCGTTGAATGATGCTGCCTGTAATAATCTCCGATGTAGTTGCTGATCTGCTCCATGAGTTCCATACTCTTGCTGCGCATATTCAATACCTCGCTTTCGGGTTTTATCTTAAGCAGATTGCTTACGATAGCTATTATACATGGGAATTCTGAAAACGCAATAGGTTACAAAGCGGTTTCATGACCACAGGGTCACGTTGACGGTTGCAGGCGTCAACGTAAAACAAGAGGCCTCAGGACATCTCTGTCCTTCGACCTCTTGATTATATGATTGCTCAACTTCACCCTTAGATGGTTTTGTTAGCGATGGCAGCCTCTTGCAGATCACTCAAAACTATCGTCATATATTCTTCGCGTGTAACCGTGTCGAGAATCGATGCCAGTCTATTTGCCCTGGCCTTAATCACCTTCTCAAAGAAATTCCGCACATCTCGGCCGTTGGCGTAATCATCAGCCCGGTTCTTGTACATCAGCGTAAAGTGCTGTGTCAGATACTCATCGCACTCATCCGTAAGTGAAAGACCTTGTTTCTTACACTGGAACAGAAAAATCTGTTTTAGTTCCTCCGGCGTATAATCCTCGAAATTGATAAACTGATTAAAACGAGACTTTAGGCCAGGGTTGGAGGCAACAAACTCTCTCATCAAATCTGGGTAACCCGCAACGATGACGATAAAGTCATCCCTGTGATCCTCCATCGCTTTCAGGATAGTATCGACAGCTTCCTGGCCGAAGTCAGTTTCTCCTTTCCCGTGTGTCAGAGAATAGGCTTCGTCAATGAACAGTATTCCGCCCATAGCCTTGTCTATTACTTCCTGAGTCTTAATGGCGGTTTGACCGACATATCCTGCAACTAAGCCGCCGCGATCAACTTCAACAAGCTGGCCGGTTGATAGAACTCCTAGGCATTTATAAATCTTTGCCAAAAGCCGCGCAACCGTAGTTTTGCCAGTGCCCGGATTCCCAAAGAACACAAGGTGGAGCGACAGTGGGGGAAGCTTTTCACCGAATTCTTCGCCCTTTTTCTGAACTTTGATCAAGTTTATTATCTGCTGTACTTCTTGCTTGACAGCCTTCAGCCCAATCAGGGAGTTCAGATTTTCAAGCAATTCTTCAAGTGATTCTTCCGGCTCATTCTGGTCTGAAACATCAGACGAGGTTTCATCAGGCTTTGCCTCTGTATCTCTCTTTGTGGATACACTTGATTTTTCTTGCTGTGAAGTCTCTTTTCGGCTTGAAGCAGCAGGTGCCGCTTCTTTGACATAGTCGTTCATCAGCTTGATTTGCTCAGTGACAGCTGCGATCCCAACATCTTTTCTATCAAACTGGCTGGACGAGTAGTATCTTCCAAGCACTAAGAAGAAAGAGATGATTGTATTTGCGAACAGATCGCCTTTTGCCGATGTTTTCGCATCGATTTGTGCCATTATTTTCAGAGAATGAGGAATATTCCCAGATGGGTTAGTCTGGAGAGCTGTAGATGGATACTTACCGTTCAGGTAGACCTTGTTGAAATAATCATACCGCTCATCGCTATTAGCTGTAGACACAGAAGAGATAAACGAATAAATATCTCCTACAAAAGCCTGTACTACCGGCGTTCCTGTACGTTTTTCAACTGCTTCGCATGAGGCAAGCGCTTTGCCTAATGCGTTTTTAACATCAATATCCATAGCATCCCTCTGTTATCATGCAACCGCAACACGAAGTATTTCCGCGCAAGCATCTAATGGGACATCCGCCTCTTTCAGAGCAGATTCTATTTCTTGCTGTGCTTCCTCGCTTGTCTTATGCATAACCACACTGAACAGATCCTGATCATCAATAGCAATAATCATTGCCTGATTATCTTCAACATCCTGCTTAAGACTCCTAATCTGGTCATAGAAATTGATGTAGAAGCAGTCGTTTTCTACGGTATTAAGTCCAATTTCAAATACACCATAGTCCTGGATGGTATCTATGAAAGCAGGCGATGATAGTCTGTCAAAAACGGCAACCCAATTATCATGATCCATGTGCCACCGGTCCCCGTCACCGATAGCGTCTTTGTTCTCAAAGTAGTATGTTTCATCAAAATAGCGTATGGAAACACTGAACATCTGAGCCAAGGAAAGAATTGAAAATAACAACTCCTCTCTGTTAGTGGAAATGCCTGCAAGGAAGATGTCAATAAGCAGGCCAAGAACATTGTACTCGCCAGCGACCAATTCTCTCATTTGGTCTTCTGTATAATAGCTCTGCTTTTTCCTGCAATCGAGCATATTGGAGTGTTCAGATAAGATCTTTTTAAACTCATAGTTAGCATGAATTGCTTCGCCTTGTTTATATACAGCGACGATCTCGGCAATCTGGGCACTCATTTTATCGAGTTTTGCATACATGATAGCAAAGCCCACACATGTAGCGCAGAGATTCAATCCACTCAAAACGAGATTAAGCTTGTTCAGCTTGGAAACGCTGTTCAGCATCTTCAAGCTTTTCTCACTTAAATTGTTATTCTTATTGAGGATATTGATGGCTTGCTGAACCTTTTCTGAAACCTCGTTCTGCTGGAGTTGATCTAGGGCAATTTTCTGAAAGGTCTTAAACTTCTTATTCTTACCCCTTAAGGCTATTTCCATTATACCTTTATCGTTTAGGAATCTACGCAGCTCATCTAATGTCTGTATGTTTATTACGTTAGCCATATCAGTATTCTCCCACTATCTCTTTACTCTTCATGTAGTAAAACATGATGACAAGCAGAATAAACGTACTTCTATCAGATGTGTATGGATCCTTTGTCTCAAACTTCGGTTTCTTCCCAAGCAATACGGTTTCTTTTCTTAAAGCTTCAATAGTCTTGGTTAGATTAATCCCATTCATTGATAAGTTGAAGTCATCTATTTCTTTGCAGTTGTTTTGAATAATCGCAGCATAAAGACAAAGCATTATCCGGGTATAATCAAGTAATCCATGTTTTGTCTCTTTGTTGTTTTTTCTCAGGAAGCAAGCCTTCTCATAATACTTTCTTGCGCGAGGAGTAGGAGGTGTAGGTTTGTTTTTCCTTGGCTTTGGTTCTTTTGCAATCCGCTCGCCAACCACAGAATCTAAATCTGCAGTATATTTTTCTACAGCTTTCTCAAACGGCTTTCCCGTTTTGAGTTCAATTTTCTCGAAGTAGTCGCACAGCTTCTCTGCCAGAACAGGAACTGTCAAGTCATCCTTCTGAGCTATAGATAACGGCAAATACTCATCAACAAGAATATCGCGACATTCATTGAACAAGCCCGTATCAAGATTAGTAATTGTTGTCTGCACGAAGCCAGCACAGCTCATAACCTTCCCTCCCCATTTAAAGCCCTTCAACTACTTTCAGGACCATTTCTTTATACTTTTCCTTCACTTCAACTGGCCCGTTGATCACGACATCCCCTTCAAAGCCGAACACCCAGCTAAAGAAGACACTGCTGACCACGACATCCACCTCAACACGGAAGTTCTCCATGTCATAGCAGTAGGTGGTGACGTCCTTACCGAACTTGTCGAGGATCGCATCCATCAGATCGTTCTTACAGATGAGATCCACCGTCGTGTAGTCGGTTCCGTACATTCGGAAACTTGTCTGGAGATGTTTCTCGAAATCAAAGCCTGCCGGGAAGGGAAGAGCATCTTCCTCCAGAATATCCGGACGCCTCATGATCCGGTCCAGGCGGAAGGTCCCGACGCGCTTGCCGTTATCAAAGACGCCAACCATGTAATAGAAGTCGCCGTTCCAGACGAGCCGGTGAGGGCTGAAAATGAACGGTTTCCCTTCGTTGCGCAGCTTTGGCTCCTTGCGGACATCGTACTTGAAGTACAGAAAGGAAATCTTTTTTCCGGCGTTGATAGCCTCGTTGATTCCGTCAATAATCAGGTAAATGCTCTCGTTATCGTATTTGATGCGGCCTTCTGGGGAGATATTCCGTTTCAGGATCTCGGCCTGATTCTGGCCGGCCATCTTCGAGAGCTTAGCCACCAGTTCCTCACTCTTTTTCTTTGTGATGAACTTGGAGGATTCTACTGCGTCGATCAGAAGCTTCAGTTCTGCAACGTCGTACTCTCGACTAATCAGGTTGTAGCGCTTCTGCGCAGACATCACTTCCTGGATTTCCATGCCAAAAGAGCGTAGGGCTGCCACATCGGCAGGAATTGTTTGCCGGTGCGCTTTGATACCATACTCCTTTTCGAGGATCTCCATCAATTGTGCTGTCGTGAGATAATGATCCTCATCGGTTCGTTCAAATAAGATTTTAGCCAGATATAACGGGCGAAGTTTCGGGTCTTTGTCCATTTACAAAGTGGCCTCCTGTAATGCACGAATAAAAGGTTTAAACTTTTCTAAGAATTTTAGTTAAGCAAGCAGCGATACTATCAACATCTTCTTTGGTGTTATCTTTGCCTAGAGATATTCGAATGGTTCCTTTGGCGTATTCCGGTGGCACTCTAATAGCCTTTATCACATGGGAAATCTGGGTGTTGTTGCTATCGCAGGCGGAGCCAGTTGAGATACATATTCCCATAAGATCCAGTCTATGTAAGATGGCCTCTCCATCTGCGTTCTTGAAAGAAAGACTAATATTCCCTGGAACATGGCTTTCAGCTCCATTCCGAATAAAATCCAGATCTGAGATACCATTCAATAGTTCCTGTTCAAGAGATGCAAGATGTCTTTTGTTTTCAACTATGTGATCATAATTAGTTTTCAAAGCTTCGGCCATTCCAACTATACTGGCTATATTTTCTGTTCCTGCACGTTGACCGCTTTCCTGGGCTCCACCATCGTTGAATGGAGCAATCTCGATGCCTTTTCTGATGTAAAGGAAACCAACACCCTTTGGTCCATTGAACTTGTGTGCAGATGCCGACAGCATATCTACTCCAAGTTCTTGGACATCAATACTCACATGACCAACAGCTTGAACAGCATCGGTATGAAAAACAGCGCCGTATTTATGAGCCACCTGTGCAAGTTCTTGTATTGGTTCAATTGTTCCAATCTCGTTATTGGAAAACATGACAGAGACCAGTCGCGTCTTAGTTGTGATAATCGCTTCAAGCGTTTCCGGGGAGACAACCCCTTTTTCATTTGGCGATAAATATGCCACTGGATAACCAAGACGTTCAATAGCTTCACAAGCATGCAGTATCGCATGATGTTCAATAGAAGATGTAATAGTAGCTCGTTTATCTGCATCCGAAAATGCAGAACCTTTGATTGCCCAATTGTCGCTCTCGGTTCCACCAGAGGTGAAATATATTTCATCCGGTTCAGCATTGATAGCTGTAGCAATTACCTGTCTAGCTGCAGCAAGAGCCTTTTTGGGAGCACGGGCAAAAGAGTATGGTTGGGAAGCATTTCCATACTCATCTGACAACCACGGCAACATAGCCGCTAAGGCAGTTTTTTCAAGTTTTGTTGTTGCCGCGTTATCGGCGTATATAAACTGTTTCATAAGTCTACTCACCTAAAAAGAACACAGCCTTCGTTTTTAAACTCCTCTATTTTCGCAAGCAGCTCGTCTTCCGTGACTTCAAGATACTCTGCTAGGCAAGACAAACAGTAAAAGGTTGAAGTCTTCTTATCAATCAACTTCTTTGTGATGCCAATCTCATCCTTTGACAGAGGCGTTTTACCACATACGTAACATTTCTTCTTTTCCATATTAAGCGTCAATGCCGTTGATCTTAAATGCCGGCAGATCCTTTCCTGCGTACTCGACATCCAGCAATCCCAACTGGTATTTTATCGTATCGCGCATTCTTCTTGCCCTATCAAAGCAATATCGTTTGAACTCTCGTGGCGTTATATCATCTGCATGCTGCACATGGGGGAATAGCAATTTCAAATACGCGGTTGCAATTCTTTTCACCGCCTCAGTGTCGCGAGTGTCAGCACCTGCAGGAACAATAATCATTTCATCAACTATGCTTCTATACGTCATATCGCTACGGAGCTCATGCATAATAGAACAGAAATATTCCGAATTGAGCGCCCATCCACTGACCTTCAGATCATCCTTCATCCTGGGAATATTCCAGCCCTTAATAAATCCGTGAAATCTTTCAATCAGCGCAGATTCGTGGAAGACCACCGGCAGCTCAGTAAACATATTGCTATAACCGTCGGCATCCATTATTTCTTTACGAATATTACCGCATAGAATCATTCCCGCATCAGCTGTACCTTTATAGTCTCCAACAGTAAACGTTCCCTGCTCCAAATAGCCCTTTAGTGCAGCTCTCATCTCATCAGTATCAGTAAAGGAAATCGTCTGCACTTCATCTAATGTTACAAAATCACTTCCGGAAATCAGACCCTCTCTTCGTTTGGTCTGATCATAAAACATTTTTGCGCGACTCATTACACCGCCGCTTGAAAGCCAACCAAACCGGCTGACATTACCAAACAAGTAGGACTTGCCCGTACCCTTTGGAGCCAGCTCAATTAGATTCAAGCGCTTCTCGACGAATGGAAGAAGACGTGTAATCATGGTCAACTTTTCTTCTTCGGTTTCATAACCAGCCGCATTGTAATCCACTGCGCCGAGAATTACATCTATCCACTCATCCGTTGTGAACTCTTTACGAGCTTCTTTGTAGTCATCAAGATCGATTTCATACGGGCAGAAATTCTTAAAAGAAATCAATTTGATTTTTCCATCTTTGGAGTTTTTGGCTTTTGACGATTTTCGCTCATATTCAAATGAAAAATCGAAATCATCAGGAGACCGATACCCCAATTCGACCATTCCCCATATATCTCTCCCTTTTACCAAGTCCTCCTTACAGGAATCCCATACATCGCTTTCGATAATTGTTTCCTTGAATCCCAGACCAAAATCGGGAAGCGCAAAGGACACTTCACCCGTTTTAATATCTATATTTACGGACACCTTTGCCAGGAACTTTACGGTTCTTCCTTCGATGACGATTGCATTTTTGATTGCCGTCCAATCATCTTTTCTCGGGATGAACTTCTTAACAAACCTAGCTAAATCATCTTTATCGAAGTTGCCTTCATCGTCCTCGAATTTCTTCAGCAACCAGTCTCTCATAAAAGCAGGGAGGCTTAGTGTAGAGAAAAAATTGGTCTTTTTTAGATCCTTAAAGACGACCATTTCATCAAAGTTATCTCTAAGTTTTTCGGAAATGTCCATGCTGCTCCTCCTTAAAACTCATCGCCAAAATCAAAGTCATCCTTGACGGTAGCTGTTTTACCTTTAACCCTAAATGACACAGTGCCAATCAAATCAGATGCATCAAAGACATCTGCGCTAAAAGGCTTTGTCTTAGCACGTTTAATATCATGCAGTTCAAAGACAAAGTGTGTGCCGTTTTCCGTCTTTCCTTGGTACGTTTTATCATCAACAACTATTCGCACGCTGTCTGGTGATTCCACATCCGAAATATACAAAGTCAGTGTCACTCCATTGTGACGATCTGCAATAATGTTATCCGGGTACAGGACAGTAATCTGTACATTAGTTTGTTTCTTAAGTGTTAGAGTTATAACCGGCACAACTATTTCTTCCAGACTGGCTCCACCATGCACCTCAACATTTGCAGGACGGCTGCCACGAAATCTCCCATAATCGGAAAGAACAATGAACCCATTGTCTTCAACTTTATACGGGGCATCGCAACCATCAAATACTTTGCAGCATCTTCCAGAATGCTCTCCCTTTGTGTCTGTATCATAGGGGATTTCTTGTTTCTTTATTACTGCAAGCCTGGAAGCTCCATGGTCGCTGGCGATTACGAAGGACTTGCAGTGGTGCATCCCCAATTCCATGGCGGCTGTGTTAATTGCTTTTTCAATGACCTCAAGCTCTGCGGGGATATGGATGGGGTCCTCATCATCGGTAAAGAAATACCCGCCCTTATCTTTGTGTTTAATATTATCTAACTGTTCTTCCTTGTACTTTTTACCTCCCTGCCACTGCTCATAAAACTGCTTGTTGATCGAAGTTATGGTAGGTAGATCAGAGCGCGTAATATCGATATGGATTGATAATCCTCTTCTTTTCGCAAGGGCAGTTATATACGACAGATACTCTACGCCTAAAGCATCAATCCAATACAAGTACGCATTCTTTTTGTCGGGAACCGCTTTGATGGCATTATCTCTAGTTGGCAGCTTCGCATATAGCAGTTGAGAAGCATATGCCTCCATGCGGGAAATAAAGGCTTCTGAAACGGTATTTGCGAGTTTTTGTTGCTTGTAAGCATCAAAGTATTCTGTCAGCTCATCTGCCAAGACGGGGCAATTGAATGTGTATTTCTTCAGATATTCCCATAATGCTGGATACACATAAGAAAGAGCATCGTTAATTCCATGTCGAGCAATCCACTTGATAATTGTTTTTCTTTCGAGCAAGGTGTTATCTGTAAGACGATAGATGCTCTCTTCCGGATAAACCTCATTCGCTTTAACAAAGATTGCTATGTCCTCTTCAGGGAATTCCTTGAGAAGCCGTTTACGATCATCATAGAGGCTTCTGAAGTGTGAATCCGTGTGAGACAACGAAACAATCCCAACAAGAAGATTCTTTTTAAGATCCTCAAAGCTGGACGTAGAGTCAACAATCATTCTTAAATACGTGTTTTGAATGAAATCTACATTCTTTTTAAGGAACAAGAAAGCAAGCCAGTTTCTATACTCAAGCCCAGAAACATAATAGGCCAAGTCATTTAGAACACCATCATCAATACCATTCTTCTTGAAAACGGCATCGAGTGATTTGTTATTCTTGCTAAGTTCCTTCAAAAGCCGTTCCCACTGCTCCGATGATCCAATGGATTCATCCAGATCAAAGTCTTTGATTATCAGCTTTATGATGGAATGTGCTCCTTGGATAGTAGAAACCGGAATAATCGAAAGATTGAACAGCAAAGAAGAGCTCGCCATTATATTATTGCAAGCGCCGTCTTCCAAAGTGTGCAACAACGGTTTAATGCCTTTCTTCGCAACTATGCCATTATCATCAGTGACATTAGTAACCGTGATACTCGTGCCAAGCGTCTTAGTTAAATAGACGCGCTGTTGCTCCACCATTCTATTATCATCGTTGACGATCTTTTTTGCCTGCTCAGCTACTCCTCTTAGCAGAAGAACAGCTCTTGCATTTCCCAGTGTAGTGGTTTTCAACCTTCGAAGTTCTTTGTCAGCAATTGCAGATCCACGAAGAGCGAGATACTCTCCAAGGCCTATAACAACGAACTTGTTATCTCTATAATCGACGTCTGATGTGCGGAAATAATCAATAAGCTCATCTACACTAGGGTATTTATCTTCCTTAGGGCAAAAGTCGCTCATTCTAACCACAGACAGGCCAGCCTGCTTTAAGTCTTCTAAAGCCGCTTGATAGTCTTCATCCCCAATGATGTAGAAGAACGGAAGACCTTTTGCAGTGGATATATAGTTCTGAACCTCTCTGCAAAGCATGGATTATTCCTCCTTCTTGTTGATGATAATCTTCACTCCAAGCCCCATATCTTTTTTCACAATGTCGATGAGCCACTGCTTAAGATCAGGTTCCTTCATTGCATCAATAATATTGACAACCTTATCACTTCCGCCTGCATTGTATTCAGCTGAAGCCATTGAAGATACCTTGCTTCGAATCGTGGGATTATCGTTCCATTCATATGCTCCTATCCCCGTACTTTCAAGCGCATCTCTAACGGTGTTGATATCCGGCAGCAGACTGATGTAGTCACCGATGATTCTTTTAGCAAAGCAAGCATCACGGAACTCGTCAGATGCAAGGTCATCAAAGAAATCCGCACCTTCAAGGAAGGCAAGGGCTTCTTTAATATCCGCTTCACTTTGAGTGCTACTGTTCAAAGTTGCGAACGCCTTTTTTGCTTGAGCATAAATTGAAGGTTTGACGCAGCACAGAATAGGAGTGCGGTGTTTCTCAGACCAAACACGAGGATTCTTACTGCCGCCGCTCTTATCACTCCAGAGTTTAAATAGCTGAGATTTTACCTGATTCTTTCTATAGTCCTCAGCCGCTTTCTTAACCGCAGCATTGCTTGCTGTTGCGGAGGTGGTGAACATCTCAGTAGTAATGGAATTCTTAATTTCCTCGCATTCAGTATCTGAGAAGCCCTCCAGATACGGATTATATATCTCCATAAACACCGATAGTGTATTATTCAGGACATCCCGAATCTCAACACTATGGTTTGTCATTTCATCAAGGAATGCCTTCATATTGTCGGGAAGCATATCCTCATAATTAGCAATGCGAAGAAGATTGTAGAAGAACTTATCCAGAACAGGCCGCTTTGCTCTGACCGATTCACAGGAGAATCCAATAAACTTCAAATACTCGCGCCACTCCTTAAACGCCGTATCTTTGGAATGCGCGGCTGTGTTCAGAAGGACATTGGTGGACTTTACAACCTCATACTCAGTAATGAGTTTCTTTATTTCATCCTCTCCCGTCTGACCAACCCACAGGGCAGAATACTGAACACTAAACAGCTTTTTAATATCAGAGAGAACAGCTGATTCTGCACCTATTTCTTTTGCAAGAGTGAGTAACTTCCCATTCTCAAATCGCTCAAGGAATAACAGCATTCCTTTTCGACAGTTATCCTGAGTAAGAAGCGCCTTCAAGTTCTGCGCGGAAGAAGGCCGCTGTATTGCAATTTTCCCGATATCATTTGCAACATCATGTGCCTCGTCTCCCTTGCTTTGAACGAGTTTTATGTATTGCTTCACAATATCGAACACACCTGTGGTATCCACATCTTCCAGGCACCATACCGGATAGGCCAGTTCTCTCATTTTCGAGAGCACCAGGGATCCCGCATGGCTGGGAGAAGAACACGAATTAGGGGTGATATTCCATGCGCCTTCGGTCAATTCATAGAAAGCCTTTTCTTCCTCCGTCAGATTAACAATATAGGTTGGCTTGGGATTCTTTCCATAGTAGTTGCCAATCATTTCAGCAAGCTTGTCCGGCGTCATGGCATCCCTATGTCCCTCAGCATCCATAGAACGATACGGGTCGGAACTATACTCTTTCAGCAGGAAGCCGGTAATAAAAGCTGATAGATTACAAACAGAGAATCCAAAAGTGGTTTCAAGGCAGTCATATATTTCTCCGATAGAAATTCTGCCGTTGGAATTGAAAGCGTTCGTAATCATCTTATCGATTGCCTTTTTAATGATTACAATATGGTCTCCGGAAAGGCTTTCGTCATTCCAATATTCTTTTTTCGACCACACCTTTCCTAATACCGATGTTTCACATCCCTTAATGACGCCCTTGATTTCAATTCCACCTATACCATATCTAGCAACCTGCTTTTGATTTGTAAGCTTAAGCTGAGACTCGGAAAGGCCTTTAGTGAAATCCTGAACATGCTTAAACTTATTCAAGACGATGGTCTGCATGATGGTTTGAACCGCACCTGCACCAGTTGCCTTTTCACCATCCTGATTAGCATATGTAAAGACGATGAACTGACCATCGTGAATGCGGTCTTTCCAGTCACGTTCCAGAACATCTTTAGCTTTCTTCGCGTTTTCTTTAGATTGCTGTCCGTTGTTGCCACTGTAATATAAGGACATGGCAGAATAATCAACGTACTGCTCAAACGCCTCCAGTCCAAGAGGTGTAGAGAGCGCATCGATTACGGCGATGTTCTTATATGTGGAATCCGTAACAGTATTCTTTATTAACGTCCGGAATGTTTGAGCTTCATCTTCTGTCTTTGCTAGAGCTAAAACAGCATAGAAATGCCAGTCCTGATCCTTTGATTTCAGGACATCCATCACCTTTTTAAAGTCTGAAATAGTAACTACCGGAAGCTTTCCACTATCGATGTCAAGCGCATACCTCAGCCTAAGGGCAGGCGTCAAACTTAAGGCAGTTGCTACTGCAGGACCTTCAGAGACCAATTTAGCTGTAGTCCCTTGCTTTTCTCTTATGTCCTTCTTAAAAGCGTCAATTTTCGCTCCATCCCCGGCAAGAACAGCAGCCGAATAGACTTTCTTCCCGTCGGCGATGGGATTCTCAATGAGAACGCCTTTTTTTACCAAAGCCTTTGCTATACTTTTACAAGATGATTCCAGTTCAGGAGAATCGCCTTCGAAAGCATAGCTTAGATTCTGATCGGTAGGCTTCAGAATAGGCAAAGATCCGCCTAAGCGTTGGTCAATCGACTGCATAATAAGAACAGTCTTGAGAACCGTTTTCTCTTTCTCAGTTAGCTGTGTTTGCTGCGGGAAAGTGTCCAGGATCAGTTTTATATCAGAGGATAGATAGTCTTTTCCTTTCTCATAAAAGAAATCCCACAACATATCCACCGTTAAGAACGGCCGATCTGAAAGAGGGCTCGTGTTTTGAATGAACCACTGAAAAGCCTTAACATCCATATCTTTGGGCGTCTTAATGAAATCAAACATACTACGCTGGTTGGATTGGAATGCAGAGGCTATGTTTTTAAGGACAAGTGCAGCAATTGGATGAATGGGTAAGATGTCTCTCATAACATTCTCACCCTTAATGTTAGCTGCTTTTGTAACAGCAGCACGGGCACTATTTACTGACGAATTTAAGTCACCGGTCATCTGTTCCCAGCTTGCCTTTGCTGCGGGTTTCACACTGAAGGCATGACCAATCAAGTCAAATGCAATGTTATCTGGCAGTGTAATCTCAACTTTATCAAATCGCTGCTGAACTACCGACCACGGATTTGTCTTATCGCTGCTATCATAACTCTTTGCAAGAGAGGACAGTGGGTGCGTAACAATAATGAAATAAAACGGCTTCTCCTGGCAGATTGAAACAATCTTCTGGAACTCTCCCAAAGATGTACTGTTCTGGCGGAAATAATCACTGAACTCGTCCCAAATAAGAACGAGTTTAATGTTGTTCTTGTCAATAATATCAACAATCCAATTTCTGAGAGAATCCGCCGTCAAGTCGAGGGCAGTGATACCTTCTTGTGCCGCAAGCGCAAATATATCATCCATCAACGAAGATACATCGTCGCTTTTCTTTAAAGTATTGATGATTTCATCTCCCGTTGATTGTGAGAAGGTAGACATCCACTTCGGCTTCTGAAGAAGCGCATTCATGAACTGGTTATGGATGGGATCTTCCAGCCACGCTATAACGCTTTCCTTAAGAGACTTTTCTCCTTTGTATGCAACTTCATGCTCATCCAAAGCCTTCTTAACACTCTCTTGAACAGCAAAGAAAAGTTGCTGAGGCGTAGTAATGCTTCCCGATGCATAACGGTAGGCAGTAACGATGCCTTGTGCTTTATGCCCCAGAAGCTTTGCCAAGAGAGCAGGGTTCTTTTTAAGGGGCTCAAATTTGTCCCAATATGTCTGGACCTCATCATCAGGTACTTCAAGGATCTTTTTAAGCGTATAGGCACATTTAGATTTTCCTGTACCATAAGCGCCATGAATCCAGATGGAGCGGTTGGTATTTCCCCCCAGCATCTTTTCGGTCAGGTTTAGCAAATCAATAAAAGTAGTATGAGGATAAGTGTCATCCCAAGAAGCACCACTATTGATTGCTGACTCATCAATACACGGGAAATACTTCTCATTAACATCGAAGTATTCGCAGTATTTTAAATTCTGTACCGCCATCTCACAGCTCCTCCTTGAACAGATTCAGCACATCAACGCTTGACTTATCTCGTAGCGTTATTGTCTGAAGATCATTAGTAAATGTCGCATTGATGAACTCTGGATAAGCTGATGAAAGGCCTAGAAGAATCGACTTTAATTCCTCATCATCGTATAGTCCAAAAATGCGAATTGGGCTAACGCCATCTCGTTCTATAGTTTCGTCCCTCAGATAAGAAACGCTGAACTCTTTGTCCAAATTGCATTTTTCTGCGAATTTATAAAGAGCATAAAGAACGACACGATTATCACTAATGGAACACTTTGAGCGAACCATATCATCGTCATCTGTGACATAACCAAAATTAAGGGTTGTACCAAAGGGTGTTTCAACGATTCTCTTAAACGCCTTAGTAATAGATTTTGCATCCTTGGGCTTTACGTCTAAAGCAACGAGCATATCTTCAATCTGACTTCGCTCATAGAAATACCCGATATCCATGTTTGTGATGTACCAAGCAATCTGAGGATTATCCATTGCCAGATTGACGAGTATCAACCCTAATGCTGTATCCGTTTCCCACCCAATGTCATCAATTAGCTGCGCAAATTCAGTGAAATGGTTTTTTTCATTCAGCCCGGCATCCCTCAAAAACCTTCTAAACATGTCATACATCATGGGCCCTAGAGTATGCTCTGTAAAGAAATCCTCTTTAAGCTCAAAAAACGAGACTAGCCAATCACGCTTAGGTGCATGATCTGCAAATGAGTTCAAACTCTTCATTCCATTTCCTCCTCCTTGTGGATGCCTTAATGAATGAAATAACAAACATCCGCTATCTATTGCATGGCATTGATAGCAATGAACGCAGTTTGTTATGCTGACTTTACCATCCATAAACTTAATGCAGCCGTTCCGGCAATTAGTTTCACAAACTCGACATGCTGAACAGTAAACAGCCTTTCTAAAAACCTGTTTAAATAGCCTGATGAATTTCGGATTCTCGATTGCAATCCGATCAGGTATAGAAATTATATAGCCATTATTCGTTGCCTTATAATCAAAAGAGATTTCCTGACCTTCGAATCTTACAGAATACCCCGTATCTGTCTCCGTAAGCATCCCGAGAGTCTTCATCCACTCTTTCCAGTCTGCGTTTGGTTCAATAGCAGTAATAGTTATATATCCTTTTGTTGTATTCTCGATGCATCTAAACTTATTGTTTTTCAGATCTCTTCCGTTTTTTCTTGCACCCCATCCACCATTCATGACATACGAATCAGTCTTGTGAGGATCAGAAGAAGAATAAGACTCCTTTACATAGTCGATATATGTATCAACCTCTTCTGTATAGGCATTTCTCCGGAAAAAGTCACTGGCGCCGCCGCCCATTGGACAAAACAGGCAGCCTGCTCGTGAGTTTCCCTTCTTATATGTCTCGTTGATATAAAGATGATTGTAGAAGATATAAAGCCATATCTCTGCGGAAGTCCATTCTAAAATGGGATTGAAGCTATATTGGCCACGTTGCTTTTTCCCGAAATTCTCGTAATCGTATCTGCTTCTAGCAATACTCTCGTGTGCACGAACTCCGACGAAATCCATGCCGATATAATCATCTTTCCCTGTAATCTCACGCATTCTCAGCGTTTGAGGGGTGCTTTTATGGACGCTACAACACCAACGCAGAACTCTTGCAGGTGGCCCAAACAGCTTCCAAGAATCCTTTGGATCAAAATGTGATCGAGAAACATAGAATGGGGTTTCGTCCTCCTCACATTCCTTTTTCGCGTGTTTAACAGCTTCATAAGTATCCGGAAATTCCATTCCGGTATCTCCGAAAATCACCACAAAGCTGTCTCTCGGAAGGGCTTTCTTCACAAGATCTAACAGAACAGCGCTATCTTTTCCTCCTGAAAATGCCACGTGAAAGATATCCAGCTTATCTCGAAACTTTTCGTATTCCTTGACTATTTTCTTTACTGTCGAATCCTCAATGACAGAGAGGAGATCTTCGTTAAGAGCACACATCCTTTCAATATCGATGGGCTCCAAAACGTATCCTGATGTTGAGCCAAAAACTATATCTCCGTTTTCATCTCGAACTGGCTGCAGTTCTGGCCTGGTGTAGAGATCGCCACCTTTTGTTTTGGCAATTTGAGATCCTTTATACCAATACACATTGGACTCTGCCCACATATAAGGCGTGTCGTTCTGAGCTTCATAGCTCCAATATTTGTCAAAACCTAGAATATCCATTTCTTTTGCATAGACAGGTCTTGGCTCTTTGGAAAAGTTAGTCGGGGTAGAATTCAGCAGAATTCCTCCTGTTTCAGAATCAAAAGTGTAAGAATACATACCATTACCCCTCCTTCCTTATTTCTTTCGCACGCTGGACTATATCACCAAGCTTGGCGTACTTGCTCTTTGCCATATATCCTGTGTTGAACAAGTATGTTCCAACACTCTCTGTCTTTAGTTCTACATCAGATCTAGCAAGCTCTATCGCAAGCATCTCGGGATAGCTTTTGTTGAAGTCTTTCTCTGCAATGATTCCGGCATTCTTGTCATTAAAATGAATTACATGAAGACTGTACTTCCGGCTGTATTTATAGCAAAAACTCTCCAGCAAATAATGATTCCAGTCCTGTCCACAAAGAGGGAACATTGCGAAGGTAGTAATGTCCCGGATTGCCACAAAATGATCCGATATGAAAGTGGAAAGGACCCGATCAATGTCACTAACATCGAAACTAACAGCGTTATTTGCTACGAATCGATTCTTGTCGACTCGAACCATTTCGTCATACAAAGCCTGGAACGCATACTGACGATTTGTTCCGCCGGTCAGTTCAACCACTTTTTCCGCAACCTCGTCAAAAGTACATTCCGTCTTTCCTTTGATGTGCTGTTTCAGTAACAAAACCGCATCGAGTTCCGGCTTATCTTTCGTGAGAATTTTTCCATTCAGATGATACTTGCCAGCAAGTGCCACTTTGTAAATAGCGTTATAGATGGCCAATAAAGACAAGTCATAATTATTCTCTTCTATGTCTCCAAGCGGTACATCCGCCAATGAACAAAAGCCATTTTCCTCACATATCGCATCAACGTAATCAACAATGTCTTCTATTTCATCTTGTGAGATAACAAAGCGATCAATGAGTAGATATTCCCCCTCTGAGGAGAGCACAAAAAGATCATTCCCTGAAATAACTCGCCAGATGTTTCCGAGAGGTATATAGGGCAGTCTCTCGCTGAGAGAATCTACATTTTCAGTTTGGGAACTACCCCAAACACGCTTGATTTCTTCCGTAACAGCTTGCTTTTCTGTCTTTTTGGGTCCTTTGATCAAAAATTTCTTTGCGAAAGAACAACCTCTTAAATACTTCCGTAAGTATTCCTTCAATATTCCTTCGGAAGTAATAGTGTGTTCTTCCATCCATTCTGATTTGTTCTGTAGCAAGCATTCGTAATAGATAGTTTCTGCGCCCGTAGAAAAAGCTTCATCAACCAGGTTCCGCAATTCCTCGGGAAGGCTCTCACTTTTACAGAAAACCTTGTCATCAATTACAGTTCCGGATGATATGATCGTATCCCTAAGCTGTTCGTCAGTCTCAGGGAGATCTATGCCCATGGCTTCTGCAAATTGCCGGAAACGCATAATCTCACGAATTGAGTCGTATCGAAAACCGTACTGATAATGTTCGATAAGTATCCTCTGTATTCCGTCCTTTTCGCTGCTCTCGGAAATGTCTGGTCTGACCTCAATGACAGAATCTGACTGTGTAAAAGCAGTCTCTTCCTTCACTGGGGCAGTTGCTTCTTTTCTTGAATGCTGCTGAGAACAAAAACTGATATATGCGTCGAAAGCGCCATATATGTTATGGAGAATCTTCCGGTATTTAATCTGAAAGAGTTTATTCTTGCTGATTGCCTTTTTAATACTCAGCAATGTTGAGATGTCTGAGACAGTATATATAGAACCCGTAATCAATCCTTTGGAACGGGCGTACTGTTCCACATGAAGGATATTATCATCAAGCCATTTATATTGTTTTTCCGACAAAACAGAAGAGGCCCAACTAAGGAATGATTCCTTGTTGTCATGCTGTTCAATCATTTCTCGTGCCTCCTCCAATAAAGAATCGAACTGACTTCGATCCTGGTTATATACTGAAACAACCTCAGCAAACAGCTTCGTAGCAGGGACATAGATCTTCTCACCTCTAAAAGCAGATTCCATGCTTTGAAGCTGATAAGAGATACCATTCTCATTTCTGTAAACATCATCAATCACAAGGCCCTGGTTTAGCGCCATTTGGCGAAGCGCAGCAGAAACATCCTTGATAATATGCGCTCTTGGCCGTTCTTTTCTCTGTGCTTCTAAATAAGCATCCAGAAGAACAACTGCCTCATATATATTCCATTGTGGCTGTCTATTAAGTGCCATAATTATTCTTCAATCACTTCCATCAAGTCACCAATATCGCAATGAAACACCTTGCACAGTCGGAGCATTACCTCCATCTGTACCGGCTCATCGTGATTCAACTTAGACATCCAATAATTGCTGATCTCTGCTGCTCTGGCTAGGTCGCCTTTTTTCATCTTGTTCTGCCGCACAAGGTTCCAGAGCTTGTTATAACTGACTGCCATGACAACCCCCTGTTCTTATGAAACATAGTCGGTGTTGCTTTAGTAACCTGATTATATCGTCATAATCCTGAAGGTTCTTCAGGATATAATCCAACAGGATGAATTATACACAAAATCATGTACTTTTTCAAGATTGAATATAGTCTGGAGAGGCATGTTGACGGTTTCAAGCATCAAGAGAACCTATATTGACTTCTTCAGTACTTGGCAAGCAGGGTCTGTTCGTAATAGTTTTCTAAACAGACAATTGCATGTTGGGCTTCCCAAACCCTTTTTCACACTTCGTGTGAGCTGCGCGTTTCTGTGAAACGCTTATTTGCCTTAAGGCACATTTCCTGAAAATGAAAAAAGCCCGGAGTCAGACACCGGAAAAAAACGGTGTCTGACTCCGGATTCTTAATGCTGTTTTTCCTGCCGCTGACGTTCCTGAAATGCTTTCTGATCCGCCTCGTAGAAGGACTCTATATTCATTTTTGCGATCAGGAGTTCCTGGGCATCTTCTTTTATTCTCCGATACTCCGGATACGCTGCTTTCTTTTTTGCCATCAGCTCCGCATACTCTGCATTCAGATCTTTCACCTTCGGGATCTTCTTGACTCCCAAATCATCAAAAGCCTGCTTGGCAGCTTTGTGAAGAGTGATCTCTTCCCGATGTGCCTCAAAAAACTTTTTGCTGTATCCGGCCTTGCGGTATTCCTCATAGGTGTTGCGGGTCTTGGAATAGTTGATGATGTGCTTTTTCAGCGTTGCGATTTCCGCCATCCTTGCTTCGGATTCTTTGATGGAGGCCAGGAGCTCGTCCCGTTTTTTTATTTGCTCGTCAGCACGAGCTGACAGTTCTGAAATAGTCCTGTATCCACGTTCACGCATAAGATAGACGGACTGGGCCAACTGCTTAACGTTATGAATCTTTGCCCACTGCTGATAGCCAGGACCTTTTTCCTTACACTTCCTCTCAATATCGATGATAAGGCTGACCGAACGCTGCCGATGCTGCACAGCAGTTTTTCCGGCATACTTATGATGCTCTGCGGCTCCAGACAGGACCTGCCGGATATCTGATTCCCTGAAACCATCAGGAAGGGAGGAAAGGCGAACATAGCGTTTCTGGTTTTTGCCTTTGACGGCCACATTCTTTCCGGGCTTAATTACATATCCGATCTTCTTCAGTCCTTCAAGAAAAGCGTCAAAGTCTTTAGGGTTTTGCGACAGGACCGCATCGATATCCTGGCAGATCAATCCGCGGATGCCTTCTTTTACCGGATACTTCGTCTGCTTTTCACGCTCATCATAGGGCTTCCGTTCAATCACAGAAAGCCCATGCTCAAGACAGATCAGATCGCTCAGTTTCTGCAGCGCAAGCCCGGACCGCCAGAAATCTTTGAACTTCTTGGTGCCATCGATACTGGTGGAATTGAAGACCACATGATTATGAATATGTGCCCGATCCGTATGCGTCGCCACAATGAAAGAATACTTGCCTTTGGTAAAACGGAGGGCGAGCTCATAGCCAATCCGGTTGGCTTCCTCCGCAGTCACTTCTCCCGGTTTGAAGGATTGCCTGATCTGATAGGCGATCACATCGCTGTGCTGGCTCTTCCCGGTGATCTGATAATACTGGCGCTTCTGCAGCATGAATTCCTCATCAACAGTAAACGGATCGCACTGGTAGGTAGTGACCAGGTCTCCTTTTTCGGTTTTTTCCGGATTCTTGGCATAATCCGTTCTCTCGCCCAGGCTTTTCGCTACGGATCGGCCTTGTCGCGGATGCATCGCAATGAGTCTTGTCGCTGCCATTTGCTCTCCTTTCCACAAAATTGCCGGGGCCACACCGGATCATTCCGATGCAGCCCCGGTTCGTGTTTTACTGAATCATTGAAAGCTTGGCCAGGATCTCCTTAGTCAGCTCCCAGATGTCATCCTGCTTCACCTGCATTTCTGCGATTTCCGCACCGTAAACAGAGCCGGTAGCATTGATCTTTTTCGCAATCTGGTTCAAGTTGTTGCTGCTGATTCTGAGCAGTCGGATCATCTCGGAGATCTCGTCCATATCGAGTTTGACGATATAGCCGTCCAGAGCCATTTTCCGTATGAATGAGCTTCTGTTCCGGACGCCGGATTCGGCCATCCTCTGATGGAGCCTGTCCAATTCTTCAGATGTGAACACTGCATGCAAATCATGGATTCTCCTGATCATACACGCTCCCTTTCTTCCGGATCACGAAAGAGGTGAGGTCTGCGTTTTGCCTTTTCTGACAGTTCGGCTTTTTCTCTCTGGGCTTTCAGCTCTTCCAGGACCGAGTCTCTTGCCGCAGCCTGTCCAGACTGTCTGGCCTGCTGGCGGAGTACTTCTGCCGGATCGGGCTCAGGTAGGTTGTTGATGATTCCGTCAAAGTTGTTGTCGTTCTGTTCCACGGCATCCTCCACGGCCCTCAGCGCAGCCCTCTGAGGATCTCTTTCCGGAAAACGTTCCGGATGCAGGATGATCTCCACGCGGTCAGAGACCTGCGGATCATCAAACACGACGCCGTTCAGCCACTCTTCACATTCATGCCAGCCGCCCATTGTTATGATGTTTCCGGCAGCGCCGTAGAAGCGCAGATTGTCTCCGGTACTTTCCAATGTGTCCAGCGTATAACCGGCAGCCTCCATCGCGGCAACTAGCTGATCCTTCTCAGCTGGGTGATCGTGCATCGGCTCAGTGTGAGCCTCATCCCATTTACTCATTTTCATCCTCCTTGTACACGGAGAAGTCCACCTTCATGAACTCCTCGTCATTCATGGTTTTCAGTTTGTCCTTCAGACGGCTGACCTGCTCTCTGAGCTCTCTGTCCTGGATCATGCCGAGCACGTTCATCATATCCATGACAGCAGCGCTGCGGCTGGAATGATCAAAGGCTGCCGCCAGAGTGGTTTCCTCAACAGTGAAGATCATCTTGTTTCCTCCTTCTTTCTGTGTGTCAGTTTAGATGGCGCTTTGCGCGTCACTTTGCCTTTCTTTTCAGCAAGTTCCATTAGGACAGATGGCTTTTCTTCCTGGGAGGAGAGTGTCTCATCCCTTGTTGTCCTCGCCGGAGCCGGTTTCAGTTCATAATCACTGGCTTCCTTCTCGGTCAGAGGCTTGGCATATTCCAGATAGCCCCATGCAAGCATAGTCCCGTTCTCAACGGGGATACGACTGTCATAGTTGTGGATCTCGACCGGTTTATTGTCAGCAGGTTTCGGGAACGTGCCGATGTCAACCGGACGCTGTGTGGAGTAATACCGATACCGGCCATTTTCCTGAAGTTCGGGAGCAGGCTGTTCAGCAGTCTTCGGCTTCGTTTCAATACCCCATTCCTGCTGGAGATAGAAAACGTGATCATCGATTGCCATGATCATTTCATTGGCAGCTTGGCGGATCCGATCCAGAGAAGCTTTCAGCTCCGGCGTATCCTTGTCCTTCGACCATCCGGCGATATAGGCAAAGCTGTAGTCGGAAGTCTCGATCCCATAGTGCTGGGAAACGGTATAGGCTATGGCCTCCGCTTCGACCTCTTTGGCATTTCGAGTCAGCCTCGGTTCCTCCGGAGGCAGATCCTTCGGATCGATGGAATGGAGCTTCTGGTGTGCCATCTCATGGATCATCGTCTTGACGGTCTGGACCTCGCTCATGCCTTCCTGCAGTGCGATTCGTTCCTCCACCGTGTGGTAATAGCCCTTTGCCCCAGAGGGGATCTGTTCAAAATCCACGCGAACCGGACAGGCCCGTTTCAATGCTTCAAAGAACAACTCATAGTTCGTGACATTGCCTTCCAACTCGTCCACTCCGATCGATGGAAGAGGTTTCCCGTCCGTCTGACTGACATCAAAGACGTTCACGACCTTGAAGGCAGGGACCATGATCTCTTTCAGATCTTTTGCTGTGCTGCCGTCCGGATTCAGGATAGGCTGCTTGGTGACGGGGTCAACGCGGTCTACTTCCATCTGCTTCTTGTAAGGCGTCGGCGCGAGGATCCGGATACCGCTTTCACCCTTCAGGACCTGCCTTCCGAAGTTCTTCTGCCAGGCAGTGTAACCAGCGACCAGTGTTGCGTCCGGCTTCTGCATGGCGATCAGGATCGTGTTGTTAAGGGAATAGTCGTGGAACTTGGAAAGCGTCTTCAGATAGTTCTTAAAGGTCTCGCTCTCGAAAAGTGCCTGGATACCGGCCTCCAGCTTATCCGTGATTTCCTTGACCTTGTCAAACTGGGAAGGATAGGCCTTATCGGGTTTCTTTTCCGCCATGGGTTTTCTCCTTTCCGACCTTGGGCGTCTGATGCTGGGAACTCTTCAGGTCTTGCAGCTGTTTCAGAACCGAAGCCTGGACAGCTTCAGCCTTTTCTGTAACTTCATCGAATGAAACTTCAAAGCGGTTTCTTCGAATCATGCCGTGCATCTCAAGGATCTGTTCCCGAGCCTGTTTCATAGTGAGTTCCGGAGCATCCAGCTGGCCTCCGTCTTTAAGCTCAAAACCTTCACTGTAGATGGAGTAATCAAAGCCGGTATCCGTCCGCTGCAGGGCTAGATACTCTCTATGCCCAAGCTGCCAGGCAGCTTGCTCAGCTGTGATCTCCGGTTCGGGATGAACTGATCCGTTCTGAGCTTCCAGATGTTCAGCAAACTCACAGATATGAAAAACGGAATTGCCGACTACCGTGTGATAGTCATCCAGATACTTGCATCGTGCAGTAAACTTCCTATCCGGGAACTGAACCTCTACTGTTTCGCCGTCAGGGATCCGGAAGAGCGTGTCATAGCTGCTGTTGATAAACCTGATGCTGTGTTCTTTTTCATCCATCACTTGCTGCCTCCCTTCATGTCGGGAAACTCCAGAGAGAACTGCGGCCTGCCATCTGCCTCTGTGGAGAGGAGAATATCCGCGTTATAGGTCTTGCCAGTCTTCTGGCTCTTACAGTCTTTCAGATGGACACGCTTATCCCGAAGGAGCTTCTCCACGATCTGGGACGTCAGGCGCTTCCCGATCTTGGTGAAGTAAGCATTGTCCTTCCACAGAATGAACCGGCACTCCCGGTTGCTGCAGAACCAGCCCTTCTGTTTTTCCAGCACCTCAGCGCCGCAGTGCGGACAGGTACCGATCACTTTGTTTCTGCTCATGAGTGTCTCTGCTCCTTTCACTTTTTCGTAATTGGCCACCAGGCCTGCGATCATGCCTGCGATACCGTCCATGAATTCAGCCGCGTCATACTCGCCGCGTTCTATGGCAAGAAGCTTCTGCTCCCATTCAGCTGTCATGGACGCGGACTGGATCTGCTCAGGCATGACAGTCACAAGGGAATTGCCCTTGTCTGTCGCAATCAGATGCTTCGTCTTTCGATCGCCTTTACGCTCCATGAATCCACGCTGGACGAGCTTTTCGATAGTCGCTGCGCGGGTGGCCGGAGTACCGAGGCCCTTGCGTTCTGCCTCCTCTGGGATTTCATCCGCGCCGGCTGTCTCCATAGCAGAGAGAAGAGTGTCTTCCGTGAAATGCTTCGGCGGAGAGGTCTTACCCTCTTTCACCTTTGCAGAATCGATCTTCAGGCGAGTGCCTTCCCCGGGAATCTGGCCGATGACATCCTCATCATTCTTCTTTTCTGGATAGAATTGCTGCCAGATGCCTTTCCAGCCAAGCTGGAGAACAGTCCTGCCTTTTCGGGTGAATTCCTCAGCTCCGCAGCTGAGTTTTACAGTCACCTCGGCATACCGGTGATCTTCTCCGGCTATGCAGAGAAGTCTTGCAGATATCAGCTGAAGAATCGCCATCTCCGCAAGAGGAAGGCCCTGGAGATCGTTTTCCGCCATTGTCTTTGTCGGGATAATGGCGTGATGATCGCTGACCTTGCTGCTGTCGAAAACAGAAGCTGGACGGGCAGGCTCATCCCAGGGTTTCCCGGTAATCCTGAACTTCTCAGCCACAACCTTGAGAAGATCCGACAGCATTTCCCGCATATCGTCCGTCAGATAACGGCTATCCGTGCGGGGATAGGTCACCAGTTTCTTCTCATACAGGCTTTGGGTGTAGTCCAGAGTCTGCTGGGCGGTGAAGCCGAGAATACGGTTCGCATCTCGCTGCAGGCTCGTCAGGTCATAAAGGAGAGGCGGTTTTTCCAGTTTTTCTTTCGTTTCAACGGACTCAATCACGACCTCTCCGGCATCTTGGCAGGATTTCATCAGGGAATCCGCGTCGGATTCTGTCGAAAAACGTCGGCTGGCAGCATCGATATCACCGCATTTCAGCTGCACGGTCCAGAAAGGCTTCGGTTTGAACGCTGAGATCTGAGCGTCTCTCATCACGACCATCGCAAGCGTCGGCGTCATCACACGGCCGACGGCCAGCGTCTGGTGATACAGGCAAGAAAAAAGCCGGGTGGCGTTCATTCCGACGATCCAGTCGGCACGCTCCCGGCAAAGGGCTGCCTCATACAAGAGGTCATATTCAGTTCCCGGCTTCAGCTTTTCGAAGCCTTCCCGGATGGCTGCGTCCTCCATGCTGGAGATCCACAACCGTTCAAAGGGTTTCTTACATCGGCATTGGTTGTAAACCAGGCGGAAAATCAGCTCGCCTTCACGTCCGGCATCGGTAGCACAGACGAGGCTTTCGACATCTTTCTGTTCCATTAGGCTCTTAAGGATCTGGTACTGCTTCTTCGTTCCCTGTGAGACCTCGTACAGAAATCGTTCCGGCAGGATCGGCAGATCCTCCAGCCGCCACTTGGCATAACGCTCATCGTATCGCTCCGGGGCTGACAGCTCCACCAGATGGCCGACACACCAGCTGACAAGATATCCGCCGCCTTCCAGGTAGCCGTCCTGGCGTTTGTCTGCGCCAATCACCCTGGCCAGAGACTGGGCTACACTTGGCTTCTCGGCAATAACAAGTTTCATTCGTGCATCCTCCTTCTTCAAAAATAGGCATAATAATAGCGCCAGGGACTTGTGATCCTTGGCGCTATGTAATGCGACTCTATGCCAGGAAAGAGAAGTCCCTTATGAGACTTCTCCGTCCTGGATTCTTTTGCGCTTTTTGGTTGTCACTCGGGAAGGCTCATCTGCATATTTCCAGAGTTCCTTCTGTGGAGTACAGATCTCCATCTGTTCGGCCTTTGCCCAGGATGGGATTTTAGGTTGGAGTTCGGTCATTCGAAGCATCATCTGCTCCATATGATCCATAATAATCGTTTGCGGCAGCCTTTACATCTTGTACTCGGCAGCGTTGATTATAGGGAATAATATAACAGGCCGCTTTGATGGTTGATTTCCGTCTCGCGGCCTGTTTGTAATGAATGATTATCTACTGTCTTTCGGAAACTGTGGTTTCAGAACAGAATCCTTTAGTGCTATGCTCTTATCTCTGCCCGGATACATGATGTAATAAGGCGGAATCTCGTTTGCCTTTTTCAAGAGCTCTTTTATCAGCTTTGCCTTCCCAAGCCACAGTTTGAGAGGATTGATCTTCGGAAGGTCTTCCTCCGTAATCTTACCCTTCATACCGCCGAATTTCATGACTCTTTCTTTGATATAGCGAAGGTCATATCTGGCAGGATTCACCTCGATGATTTCCTTATCCAGACCCGTAAGCATGTAAACTGCCTCCAGCGGTGTGCGGACAGAGGTTTCAATGGTGAACACCACATCACGGGGAACCTCGACATATTGTCCAATGAGAGCGAGATTTGTGCAGTCCTTCGGAATGATCGTCGGGCGGTCGCTTTCCTTGCGAGGCATGAACTGCGAGGTGATATAGGGCATCATACAGGTAGAGATATGGGAATGTGCCAGCACCTCATCCTTCATATCCAACATTCCAAAATGGTACAGCATCTCTTCAATGATCTCATTTCCTGTGCACTCCGCCATAGGCTTTTTGATATAGCTGCCAATACGCTCTCCAAACAGGCCATCTCCCCACAGAACGTCACGGTTCTTCTCCCGCTGATCCGGGAAATAGTCCCTATCATAAATGACCAGCGACATTTCCCAACCGGAATCCATGAAGGTGATTCCGCCGCCCGTACCGCTCTTGCTTCCGGTCATCTTCTCCAATCGTTCAAAAAATTCGGGATAGTCTTCTACGGTGAGGAAAAAACTCATCCATTTGGTCTTGTCGATATGGCTTAAGAACTTATCTGGATTGCCGAACTTTTTATTCCGTGCGGCAAGGTTTTTCCATACCGTGAACAAGCCCATATCTTCCGTGTCCCGGTTAATTTCAGCGATATGTGTATTATCACCGTAGGAGGCGTTTGTCATCATGGAGCCGCTGGTAAGAAGGACGTAATCCTGAGCTCTTACAGGAATGGTTTCCTGATTCTTGATCTTAATACCGTAAACCGTATTGCAGGCCTCATCCATTTCCAGATCATAGACTGCAGTGTCCATACGGAAGGTGACACCCTGATCCTCCAACCATTTATGAATCGGCTTGATCACAGAATCCTTGTCATTGCGTTTTGTATGCAGAATGCCCTCCAGATAGTCGAGCCTGTTCAGAAGGCCGAATCGGTTGAAATACCGCTGCGCCTCCAATGCACTGTGATAGGGCTTAAAAGCCAGCATAGAGTGATAGCACCACCACAGAGAGCTATGGAAGAACTCGCTGTCCTTTCCGAAATAGTCCTCAATCGTCATATCCTCCAGATCCTTTTCCGGGATGCTGGTGAAGTGCTCCATTTTCAGGAGCAGCTCCGGACTCATGCGGTAGTCATGCACCTTTTCGTAAATATGTCCCTGTTTGCACAGGAGTCTGCTTTCGGAATGGATCGGCATATCCTTATTGGCTCTTACTGATTCATCAAGCACCGAGATCGATGGATCTTCCAAGGACGGGATCTTGCTGCACAGATACCAAAGGCACTCCATAAATGGCTCCAGTTCACGCTCACCGGGGCAGATATAGCCCGCTTCCCCGGAATAAGCGTCACAGCAGCCGCCAAGGGAATTTCGTTTTTCATACAGCGTGATGTTCTTTCCCGGCATTCCGGCATCATCAATCAGAAAGACCGCTGCCGCAAGGCCGGCCATTCCTCCGCCAATGATGTGGGCGTTCCTCTCTTCTATGCCTTCAGGTGCGGGAGCCTTGTAAAACAGATTGTAAATGTTCATGGTATACATTCCTTTCTGAAAAGTTTTCAAAACAGTGTTGAAATCACAACACTGTCTGTATTATAATAAGGAATGTACTATGGAGCAACCATTGATGTTATACGAAGTGTTGATATATCCACACTCAACGCATATTTGTCGATATATTCAGGAGGAAATTTATGAAGGCAAAGAACCTGAACGCTTCATCTGTAAAAACAAGAAACCTCATAAGAGATACTTTTGCAGAGCTGCTTTACGAAAAGAAAAATATTAACAAGATCACAGTGACAGAGCTGGTGCAGCGAGCGGACATTAACCGGAGCACTTTCTATTCTCACTATGATGATGTGCGGCACGTTGCGGAGGATATTAAAGCCGAAACACTGAAAGCCTTCTTTGAGAACAAAACCATATCCAATGTACATGACATTGAACCTTTCTTTGATGAGATTTATGCCTATATCAAGAAGAACGATTCCTTCTTCCGGTTGATCTTCATCTCAGATGAAGTGACGAATTTTGTGCGTCATCTGGGCAACATCTGTAAAGGACGAATTTACGAGGCAGTAAACAAAGACGACTCTATTCGTGATAAACACCTGCTTGAACTGGAAGTTTCTGCATTTTCGGACGGCATCGCCATGCAGTTTATCCGTTATTATCACAATGACTATAACGTGACGCTGGAGGAGATCATCGAGTGCGGTAAACTCTGGTGTAGAACGATGATCGAACGCCGATCAGAGAAGACCGTCATGTTAAAGGAATGAGGCTGCAGAAACAAAAACTCTTTCAAGCGGTATATGGGTTCAGTCTCATCCTCGGCTTCTGTCATCACCTTGTGCCGCAGATAGGTGTTCTCCACCTTCGTGACATTGGCGTCACGATCCAGAATTCCAGATCAGCTTAAATGGGCTGAATACATAGGTGTATCCATCGTGGCGCAGTTTTTGCTCTTTCCGCACGTTGAAGGTGAAGTACTGGAAGGAAACCTTCTTTCGGGAGTTGATTGCGTCATTCAGGGCTTCTCTATTGACACAGAGGCAGTCTGTGAAAACTGCGGCTTCACGATCTACAACGACACCCTGACCTGTGTTCAATGGTGCAAATACGCAAAGCAGTGCTTTGGAGACACGGCATATGAAGCCCTGATGAAGGCTGCAAGGATTCAAAAAGAACGAGCTGCTGCCGGAAGAGCGGAGATTTCCGCGTCATGATACAGAGTATCGTCATTCTCTAATAATATCTATGTAAGAGGCAGCGAGAGCTGCCTCTTGCTGTTTTTTACAACTCCGGGCCTTTCTTCGATTTGGTCTTGGCCTTGGGCTTGTCCACGGCAACCTTCGAAGCCGTATCCTTCACCAGAGCATCCAGCTTTTCTCTGGTGGATTCCTTGGGCTGGGCGGACTTTTCCTGCGGGGCTCTCGTCTTATAGGACTCGACCATCGCTTTCAGCTCCGTGTTAGGCACCTGGGTCTTCACATCCTGCCAGATGTTCTTTCCACTATCGTCCTGGCCCTGAAGCATAGGCTTCGTGACCACAGTAGTGCCATCTGCAGGAATCTTAGCCCAAAGGCCCTTGCCGTACTGGTTCTCATGGACGGCCTTGGCGGGGAGCACAAAGCTTGCCCACGGAGTCTTGTCCGCCGGATCCTGGTTGGGGATCGTGATCCTCATGAACTCCCGTCCGTCCTTGGACTGGAAAGGTTCCGCCAGGCCCTTGCCGAACTTGATCGTTACTTCCTCGCGCTGTGCCGTTTCCTTGGCTGCCTCCGCAGCCTGGTCCATGGTCTTTTCATCTGCCATTGTCTTAGTTCCTCCTTCAAAAGATGTTTCTGTATCTGCGACCCGGAGGATCTCCTCCGCAGTCATGTTGATGATGCTGTTGCTGAAATCTGCGAGATCTTCTTCCCGCATACTGCAGTAGCGGTCATTGCCGCCAACAACGATGTGATCCATGCAGGGAATCCCCATAAGCTTTCCGGCTTCAATGACCTTTCTGGTGGTAGTAAGATCCGTCTGTGAAGGCGTCGGATCGCCGGATGGGTGGTTGTGAAGCAGAATGAATGCTCCCGCATTGGACATGAGCCCCGACTTCAGGATGTTCGGGATCGCCGCAATCGACTGGTTCAGTTCACCGACGCTGACGATATTGAAATTGATCGGCTGGAGCTTTGTATTGAGATTCACTACACAGAGGCATTCTCGGTCGTACTGAGACATTTCCTTCCGCATAACCTGAAGAGCTGCCCCAGGGGAGGAAAGAGGGACATCCGAATATAACGGATGCCCCTCAGCCAGGCGAATGCAGACCTCTTTCAGCTTATACCGTCTGCTCGTCTCTTTCTCTGTCATCGCTCTCCTGACTGTCCTCCTTGAACTCGATGGTGATCTTCAGGACCTCGTCATCCGGCATGAACCGGATGTAATCCCGCAGTTCCTGCGGCGTCATGACAACCACCATCACAGATCCTCCTCGCTGCCTTCTCCGGAATCCTCAGAATCATCCAGGATCTCGTCCTCATAGGGATCGGAGTCATCGACAGGCTCGCTCTCACCGGCACCGTAATCCTCGTCATCATCGGTGTAATCGGCGTCCGGATCCGGACCGCTTGCAGCCTGCTTTTTCTTTTTGGTCTGCATGAAGAACCAGCCGCCGCCGACCGCCGCCAGCACGAGAATGATGATCACAACGGGCAGCATGTTGGTGCTTTTCTTTTCGGGCTGCGGCTCTGGTTCTGCAGTACTCTGGCTTTCTCCGGTCTGGGCTGCAGCCTCGGCAGCCGCCCTTTCAGCAGCTTCTCTGGCCGCCTGTTCCGCAGCAAGCTGCGCCTGATAGTCGGCAGCCTCATCCTCCTCCATCAGGGAGAACAGATCCCGTTCATCCACAAGATTCAGGAAGTGTACGGTTTCTTCGCCCTTTTCATCACGGTCGATGATCAGGTAGAAGTAATTGCCTGCTTTCGTGACCAGGGTGATGAACTGCTGGCCTTCGCCGTTTCTTTCTCCGTAGTCATCCACCAGGGTGAGATTGCCGGAAGGCGTCAGTCCATGGATACCAGATTCGGTCCCGGTGCCTGCAAAGAGTTCCAGAAAGCTCAGGATCATGGTTCCGTCGATATCGAAGGTATAGCCATCGTCCGTCTGTGTGGAAGGGATGTCATTCACCTTCAGATACTGTCCGCAGACATAGCCGTATCTAGCCGGGATCTCGATCTCATACCAGCCGTCCTTTTCCCCGATTACCTTGACAGTGCTTCCGTTGGTAAGCTGTGTGATGATGCTGTAACCCGTACTGGGACCGGTCCTCACATTCAGGTTGCCGCCCTGGGTGGTCACGGTTCCGGTCCTTGTAGGATCCTCCGGAACCTGCTTGTCGGTAGAGATCACAACGGAACCATCCGTCACAGTGACATGCAGCGTAGGGATCAGCAGCGCAATCAGCTTCGGGTGTTCCTTAAGGACTTCCAGGATCTCCGGATCCATTCCGGCCAGAAGCACACGCAGCAGATCGGGATCAGACAGAAAGGACTCCAATCCGTCCGGACTCTCTTCGCTGTCTTCGTTTTCGGTCTCCGCAGCATCTTCAGCAGGTGCAGACTCTGTTTCGGTTCCCGCCGATGTCTGCTCCGATTCCGGCGCGTAGGCAAAAGCCGTGACCGGGAATACCATCACCAGGATCAGTACGACCGCAAGCAGCGCGGTCATTTTCTTTTTGATCATTCTTTGTTTTCCTCCTCTTCGTAAGTGTCGTCTTCGGTGTCGGCTTCCTGAAGGAATGCCGGGGTACGGGGAATGCCGGACGCGGCTGAACGGATCAGTTCCGCCAGCTGTTCCGGCGTCATGTTGGCTGCCTGAAAGATCCCGTAAACACAGACCTTTTCAGCCTCGTTGTATCTGCGTTCAAGGTCCTTGACCTTTGCCTCCCAGGAATCCCGTTTCTTTTTTGCCGCCTTCAGCTCCTCACGCAGGCGGTTCAGCTTTGAATCGTCCATTTCAATCCTCCTTTGGATGAAATGACCGTCTGCCCGGACTTAAGGCAGACGGCCAAAACAGTAAAAGTGTGCTCTCCAGTACGAGGTATCGATGCTTGCGTACTGGATCGGGTTACCGCAGTGGATCATCATGTTGTTGCCGACATAGATGGCCACGTGGGAAGCGCCTGTCGTATCATACGTGCCCTGGAAGAAAATCAGGTCTCCGGGCTTGGCTTCGCTTGGCGGGATGATCGCACAGATCTGACGCAGACCTTCCGCGCCGAGTCTTCCGACGTTCCAGCCGTTTCCGCAGTGGTTGATGACCCAGGATACAAAGCCGGAGCAGTCAAAGCTCGTTGACGGGGAAGAGCCGCCCCATACATACGGATAGCCCAGATATTTCTCGGCCTCCGTGATCATTCTCCGGAACCGTTCGTCTGTCAGCGCTTCGCCGGGAATGTCGTAATGGAGAACGTCCTGCATGGCGATGGCATAGGGATTGTCTCCGAAAATATCCGGCCTGTTGCCCAGCGTCTGCATAAGGAGGGCATACCGGGATATCTGATCGTCCGTCAAACCCGCTGTAAGCAGGATTTCCGAGAGGCCGTTGTTCTCCATGTTGACGTTCAGGATATAGTACTGATACGGGACTTCGACCTCGTATTCTTCCTCTTCGTCATAGGACTCACCGGTCTCCGGATCGGTATAAGTGACCGTTCTGGTCCTGGTCTCCGTCTTGTACCGGGTCTCCACGACCTCTTCGATCGTCAGTTCATACTGCGCGGCAAAAATCTGCTGCAGCGCGCTCTGGACCTGAGCCCTGGTATAATTCTCAAACACGACCGTGAGATACGACGCAAGTTCATAAGGGTTATGACCGACTTGCTCCTGCGTGATGTTGTATTCGTCATAGCCGGGATACTCTGTCCGGATGTTGTTGATCCGGGCCTGCAGCGCATTCTCCAGCGCACAGTAGTCCGCCTCGGCACCAAGGATATCTGCATCCTCAGCCGTATAAGAGGTATCGATGACTACATTCGTCCCGCCCTGGAACATCACCGAGCAGGACCCCATCAAGCCGGAAATCAGCATGATCACCAGCAGGATGCCGCCGCCGATGAGAAAGGCGCCTTTGTGTTTGGAGACGAACTCACCAACCTTCTGAATGGCGTTTTTACCTTCCTTCGCGGCTTTGCCTGTGCCTTTGGCCGATGCCGCGCCGCCCTTTGCAGCTGCAGATCCGGCAGCACTTCCGGTTTTCTGACCGGCTTTGGCAGCCGCATACTCATTCTTAATCGCCTGTTTCTGACGCCAGCGGGAAAAGGCATTGGAACCGTCCTGAGCCGTATGCTCCGCCAGCTGGGAGCTCCGGTTCATCGCATCCGTACCGGCGTTGTCATCAGATTCGCGGTCGATTTTCGCGTGAACACTGTCTGCAAGAAGCGATGATGCATGGCTTCCTTTCGGAGTCTTCCTTCCGTGGCTCATGCCTTCCTTTGCGCCTTTTGCCACCTCGTCAGTAAAGACAGCCTTATCATGACGAAGCTTTTCACCGGCGCTTGCCTGTGCTGTCTTTTCGTTTTTCAGCTTTGCACCGGAGGCCTTTTTTGCGGAGGCCTCCGTTTTCAGCTTGCTTCCGGGAGAAGACCGGCCGGAGGCGCTGCTCTGGCCGGTCCTTCCGGTTTTTGTTTCTTTGGTATCCATAGGTTACGCCTCCTTTGCTTCCGATACCTCGGAGAGTTTGGTGGTCATGATCCTGTAGAGCTCCGTATCCTGCGGGAAACGGTCCACGAAGGGAAGGATCACGTTGCCGTAAAACAAAAGGCCCTCGCCTTCACCGGAATGGGTGACATACGAGAGCTGGTGCTGGGAGATGTTCAGCTGCTTCGCCAGGATCTGCCGGTCTCCGGCGGCCTGGTTCAGCATATACACGAAGTCGGAGTTCTCGAAGATGTTCTCGACCTCGTGGCTGGACAGAAGGTCTTTGACGTTCTGGGTGATGCCGGTTGGAATGCCGCCCCACTTTCTGAAGCGCTTCCAGATCTCGACGGAATAGGCTGCTGTCTGTTCCTCCTTCAGAAGCAAATGGAACTCGTCCATATAGTAGCGGGTGGCCTTACCTGCAGATCTGTTGGCAGTGACGCGGCCCCATACTTGGTCCTGGACGATCAGCATGCCCAGCTTTTTCAGCTGCTTGCCAAGCTCCTTGATGTCGTAGCAGACCAGACGGTTATCGATGTCCACGTTGGTCCTGTGGTTGAACAGATTGAGCGAGCCCTTGACGTAGATCTCAAGAGCCGTAGCCACATGATGGGCTTCTTTTTCCTCTTGGGCCAGCAGGGCGTTGTAGAGATCCTCCAGAAGAGGCATATTCTCCGGAACCGGATCCTCAAAATACTTCTGGTAGATCTGATGGACACAGCGGTCGATGACCGTCTTTTCCACCGGCTGCAGGCCCTCCTTGCCGCCTACGACCAGCTCGCAGAGAGACAGGATGAAATCTGCCTTCAGGGCGATCGGGTTGTCCTCTTCGCTGTAGTTCAGGTTGATGTCCATCGGATTGACGTACTGGGTGCTGGCAGGGCTGATGTGAATGACCTGTCCGTCGAAGCGCTGCACAAGAGCCGCGTATTCTGCCTCCGGATCGCAGATGATCACATCGTCATCCGTTACCAGGAAGGCGTTGGCGATCTCTCTTTTCGCGCTGAAGGACTTACCGGAACCCGGGGTACCGAGGATCAGACCGTTCGGGTTCTTTAGGGCTTTGCGGTCCACCATGATCAGGTTGTTCGAAAGAGCGTTCAGCCCGTAGTACAGAGATTCCTTGTCGCTCTGAAAAAGCTCCTGCGTGGTGAAGGGAACAAAAATCGCCGTGGAGCTGGTGGTCAGCGCACGGCGGATGTCGATGAGGCAGCTGGCAAGCGGCAGGCAGCTCATGAGAGCATTTTCCTGCTGGAAATCCAGCCTTCTCAGGTTGCAGTTGTGTTTCTGGGCGATGGAGCTTGCCTGGAACACGTTGGTATCCAGTTCCTGCTGGGTCTTTCCGGTGTTCATGATCAGCATCGTCAGCATGAACATGCGCTCGTTCTGGCTCTGCAGTTCCTTAAGCAGCGACTTGGCGTCCTTTCCGTAGGTCGCCAGGTCACTCGGGATGATATCCATGTCGTAGCCGGAACGGACCGCTTTTTTCTGTTCTTCGATCTTGGACCGGTCAAGCTCTGTGATCGTGTGCTTGATGGTCTTGATTGCTTCCGTCTGGTCAACAGACTGGATATGCATCGTGATGATCTGGCTGGAGTCCATGTCCAGGAAATCCTTCAGGAGCTGGTCCGAAAGGTCCGATGCCGTAATACTGAGATAGCTCATGGAGCCGTAAAGACTGCCCATCTGGAACGAGCGGCTGCCCGGGAAGGCAAAGGCCGTCGGGGCAATGAAATCCTTCACGGAAAGCCCTGACCCGACAAGCCATTTCCAGTCGAAGCGGAACTTATCGTCCGTGTCGCCCATGTGGAACATGTCATGCATGAGCTTCAGCCTGTCATGACCGTTCAGGACCTCAGCCCGGACGCCCAGCTGCTTAAAGTTGTTCAGAAGGTCATTCTGCACATGCTCAAGCCTGGGCTTTGCCTGCTTCATGGAGTCCGCCTCGATGCCGAAGGTCAGATACTTGGTCTTGGTCAGACCGTTGTTGCCTTGGGCAAGCTGGTTCCTCAGCATCTCCGAATACTCCTCGCGGACGGAATCAAAGCCGTCGTTCTGAAGAGGGATCCGGATACTGGCCTCGAAGCTGTCCGCATCCGTAGACATGTTCATGAAGGACAGTTCAAAGTGGATGGAGCTGTCGAAAAAGTTCAGGAAACCGCACCATTCCTCAAAGATCGCGGTCTTGTCCTCCTGCTGGGCCAGCTGATAGTTGATATCCTGGAATTGGATGGTTTTCGTGTAGTAATTATTCCCGATCCGGCAGATGCCGTCCGGGAACATCCGGTCGAAGGGAATGGACTGCTGAGCCGTCCTGGGGATCCCATCATCCTTCTTTGTGCGGTCGATGACTTCCTGCACACGCTTCTGATCCTTTCTGGACAGATTCGCGGGAAGCTTCAGACTGCGCTTTTCATTTCTTTTTCCTTTGAACAGCTGAAACAATTCTGTTTACCTCCTTTTCCGCCTGCGCCGCTCTCTTCAGGGCATCGTAGTAGTTGTCCGTCTGATAGGGCCGAATCTTTGGCCGGATGAATTTTGTTTCGATGAAGTGCTTCGCAATAACCTCCAGCGGCTGTCCGTCCCGTTCATACATGGCCAGCAGAAACATAGGGATCATGATGATGATCATGCTCATGGCCGCGAGGCTTGTGTTGCCGATGCTCTTGATGAAAAAGAAAGACGGCACGCCGATGAGTGCCGCGATTCCGAAACAAATGAGCTGCCGTTTGGTCAGATTGAAGAGAATCTTTGATTTGACCCGCGTAAGATCTCGCGGGACTGGGATATATGACGCCATGTGTTTACCTCCTTTAATGGGCGCTCATGACAGATTTGGCCAGGCTTCCGGTTTTGAAGAGCGAGAAGCACAGAAGCACTGTGTAGCCCATGACGCCCCAGATGCTCCCGATGATGTCATCCGTAAAGGCGACCGTCTGAACCAGCACCGCATAGATGCCGATGCAGATCATGATCAGGAAGCCCTGGAAACCCAGAGCAAACAGCGCTCTCAGATAGTTCTGGCCGATGTGGCTCTGTTCCCGGTTGCCGAACGTGGAGAACGGGATCGGAGCAAGGCTGGTCATGAGATAGATCTCCATCATACGGCCATAGACGATGACAAAGATCGCCACGGACAGTATCGTGGAGCAGATCTGAACGATGAAGCTCTGCAGGAACAGTCCCAAAAGCTCGCCCAGTTCCATCGCTTCCAGTGATTCCCGTATGGTCTCCAGCGTTGCCGCATCCACGGCGGTCGAGCCTGAGATCAGACCGGCACTGGAATTGACCACATGCTGCGCCACATCAAAGACCGCCATCACGATATTGAAGGTGTTTGTGATCAGCATGACAGCCACGAAGGTTTTGAAGATCCACTTGAAGAAGATCCACGTCTCAAAGTTCGCCAGGTTGTTGTGTTCGATGATCAGCTGGATCAGCTCGTAGCAGGCTATGAACGTCAGAAACATGCCTGCTATCGGAATGATGACTGATTCGGATATGCCCCTCACCAGGTTGAAGACACCCGGCGAGAAGCTCGCCGGAGTGCTTCCGACCTGTGTGGCAACGTCAGCCACCTGTCTGTTGACGGCATCGAACATCCCGGACAGATTGTTCATGATGCCATCCACCAGC
>JAAZAP010000326.1 GCA_012514255.1 Bacteroidales bacterium
CATTCTGTGAAGGAGCGGCAGCAAAAACCATTCTAACCTCATCCTGTACCTTAAGCAACCGGACCACCATGGATTCAACGTCCCTCCCGGCAGCAAGGCCCATTTCAATCCTAGTAGGAAAGACATTGATGTCCAGGTGTTTATATCTGTTAATCTTCATTGTGATTAAGCCTTGGTTCACGGTCCGTCAAATGATGCGGACCCTTGATAATATTAATAAGCACCCCGGGCAGGTTAATCTGAAGGATCAGATGGGTGATTTCTCCATTTCATCCAATCACCCTGCCGAAATCCCCATCTGATCTTCGCCCCTGAAACTAACCTGCTATGATTTGCGAAGCAATATCAGATAGACAGAAATACGATATCCTTCGTAACATGTATAACCCCGTTTGTTGGTTCCAGGTTGGATGTTATGATCGTCCAGCTCTTCTTCGTCCCTTGGTTTATCAACCCTTGGTAACTGGTATTATGTGATAGGTACATGATTGAACCGCTTTCCGTTGGGTAGGCAATTGGATTATTGCTTGGCAGGAGTTCCGGATCAGTAAATATCACCTTGGCATTGACAACATGATATTTCAGGACCGATTCAAGAGCTGGAACAGGTATAGCTGCAATATTCGTGTAGCTGTTGGCTTTTAAATAATCCCTGAAGGCACTGTTTCTGGGTACGATGAATGTCCGTTCCGTAGTACCGGAATAGATACTCTGTAAGCCGGTGGCAATTATTGCCTCTTCCATCAATGAAAGAGAGTCGGTGGCCTGGATATAATCCCATGCGGTCACTTTGAGTTTACCTCCGGGATTGCCATATTCATATTCATAATCTGGCTGAATCTCGCATGAAACCATCAGGGCTGCCAGCGCTACCGGAGCAAGCAGCATTCTTATCAGCTGCATTTTACTGTTGTTTGATATCTTGTTTTTCATTTCAGTAATCTTTGTTGATTCATGGTCACGATCTACTGGTAGAAGGAGTTTTGGACCAGGTTGGGGTTCTTGTTAAGTGCGTTCTGATGTATTGGCCAAACAAGATTGGCTTCATTGCTCAACCCGTTGATGGGTCCCATGGTGGAAATGGCCTTGCCAGTTCTGACCAGGTCAAACCAGCGATGTCCCTCAAAACAAAGCTCAACTGACCTCTCATGCAGGATGGCAGATTCAAGATCTCCATACATTGCAATGGCATCAGCTTCGGCATCAAAGGGAGTCAGTCCGGCACGAGTCCTGATAGTGTTCAGCAGTGAGAGAGCTTCATCCTTGTTGGCTGCACCTCCTATCTTGTTGAGAGCTTCAGCCCTCAGCAACATTATGTCTGCAAGTCTGATCAGAATTATATTCTGCTTTGCAGGTGTTGAAACCTCATCGCTCTCACCCCTGCCAAGATATTTCCAGATAGCCTTTGGATCTACGGGAATGGTATCATAAACGAAATCTTCCCTGAGATCACCTTCTTCAATTGATGCTTTCCACTTTTCTGATGGAGTATAGATAGCGTATGAACCTACTGCATAAAGAGTCCTCAGACCGTTAGTCTCAGTATCGTTGTAACCCACTTCGAAAATACTCTCCTTGGAATAACTGGCTGAAAACATTTTGCCCCAGTCAGCTATGCCTACCAGACTGTAAAGGGGGTTTTCAAGGACAAGGTCAGAAGTTGTGACAGCCTCCGGATACTTGTGCCTCCACATGTAAACGTGAGTTAGCAAAGCATTGGCGCTCCCTTTGGTAAACATTATCCTGTCATTGTTACTGTTGAATTTGTCAACACAATTCTCAGCAGCATACTCCAGATCCTCCTCCACCAGGTCAAGAACAGTCTCCTTGTCTGTTCGGCTTATGAAGATATCTTGTTCTATTGAAGTATAAGGTTCAGTAATGAATGGTACATCACCCCAGACTCTGACAAGGTAGAAGTAAGCCAGGGCCCTGAGGGCACGTGCCTGTCCGAGAAGTTGCCTGCCCGTAGCATTGTCATCCTCGTAGACATCAGGTATATACCTGATTGCATAGTTGGCCCTGCTCACCATTGTATAAAGAGCAGTCCAGTCTGCTGAAGAAGCCGTGTTATTGAGATTGTTTGAAAGAAGGGTCAGTGACTCGCCTGTCTGAGCTGTCTGCACATTATCAGCACGGCCTTCTCCCCAGTAGCAGAAATTGAGCCGGAACACCGACTGTGCCGCATCATAGATACCGTATACTCCGGCCTGGGCATCCGCAGTGGTCTTGTAGAAGCCTGAAGCTGAGAAACTGCTCACAGGATCCTTATCCAGGATATCCGTACAGGCAGTAACCTGCAACAGCAGGATAACCGTCATAGCTGTCTTAATATAGTTTAGTTTCATAACTCTCTGTTTTTTAAAATTCCACATTGAGGCCAAATACAACGGTGCGACTCTGGGGATAAGCTCCCTCATCTACTCCTACCTGCAGTCCGCTGTAAGAGTTCACCTCCGGGTCATAGCCCGTATAGTGGGTAAACGTGAGTAGGTTTTCCCCTGTAACATAGGCACGCACCCTGCTTATTCCAGCCCTGTCGGTAATTGACTTTGGAACAGTATAGGAGAAGGTGACATTCTTTAACCTCATATAGGAGCCGTCTTCCACCCACCTGTCAGAAACTCTGAGGTATTCATTCCTCTTCGGGTCATTGCGTACAGGTGCGGGATAATCGGTTACATCACCCTGCTCTCTCCATCTGTTGAGTGCATCAGTGGAGACGTTATTATATGCAAATACCCAGTTCCTCATATTGTTGAGGTGGCTGTAGATGTCATTTCCGTAACAGAATTGGAGGAAGATGTTCAGGCCGAAATTTTTGTATGAAAAATCGTTCCCGAAGCCTCCTGCAAAGAGCGGCTGGGCATCACCTATGATCTGCTTGTCTTCATCATTAATAACATTGTCATTATTCACATCATCCCAGATGGGATCACCTCCGATGAAGGGTTGGCCTGTTGCTGATCCAAACCTTACCTGGTTCACATTGTCCTCATCCCTTGAATAAACACCCAGGAACTTCCAGCCGTAGAAGGTGCCTATAGGCTGACCTTCCATCAGTATATGGTAAGTACCGTTCTGGATGTAACCATTGGTAAGCACTTCGTCAGGCAGGTCAACAACCTTGTTACGGTTGAAACCGATATTAAAACTGCTTGACCACTGGAATTCTCTGTTGATATTATGAGTGTTAAGTGCAAATTCCATTCCCTTGTTGGAGATGTCACCAATGTTGCGGGTAATGTAGCCAAATCCCGTAGTTTCAGGTATCGGAACAGCAAAGAGAAGATCAGAGGTATTCTTGATGTAAAAATCTCCCACAAAGTTCACCCGGTTGTTAAACATGGCCAGATCAATGCCCAGGTTATACTGGGTTGTGACCTCCCATCGCAATCCCTGGTTTGGCATTACTGTTGGAGCAGCCCCGGAGTTGGTAAGGTAGTTTGTCCCGATTGCAAACTCACCGCCTGAGACGTAGTTGGGAATAGCTTCATTCCCTGTCTGTCCGATACTTACCCTGATCTTGCCGTCAGTAAGAAAGCCGAGGCCGTCTGCGAATGATTCATCAGAGAATCTCCATGCAGCTGAAGCTGAAGGGAAATATCCGAATCTGTTTTCGGCCCCGAACCTTGATGATCCGTCAGCCCTGAGGTTTACCTCTGCCAGATACCTGCCCTTGTAGTTGTATGAGAGCCTTCCGAAGAATGACATCATAGAGTGTTCATCTGTCCTGTTCACCGCCTGGTTGGAGATTGTTCCGGCACCGTTGAGGGTGCGTACATTGTCACTGGCAAAATAGAGACCGTCAAGACCGGTGGTCTCCATCTTCCAGTTCTGCATGCTGAACCCGGCCATGGCGCCAAGGTCATGTCCATCGCCTACTGATGTATTATAGGTCAGATAATTCTCATTGGCCCATGTCATATTTGTCCTGGCTCTTACTGCACCCCAGTTGTAACCGGCACGGTAGTCAACTGTTGTTGGATAGAACTCATCCTCCTTCATGGAGATGAAGTCAATGCTGACGCTTGTCCTGAACATGAGGTTTTCAAGGATATTGTATTCAAGGTACTGATTACCTATAATCCTGTTTGTGACATTGAGGTGAGTGCACTCCTCAGCCATGCCCACCGGGTTTCTTTTGCCGTTGAAGTAATTTATAGGTGATCCGTCGGGATAGGTCAGTGAATAAACCGGCGGCCGGACAAGGATTGACTGCACAAGGCTGAGGTTCCCGGTACCACCGGCATTGATCCTGTTGTTCCTGCCATTGGTAAAGGAGACATTCTGTCCGATCGTCACCCTGTCTGAGACCTTGAAATCTGTATTAAGCCTGGAGGTTATCCTCTTGTAATTGGATGCAAGGAAAATACCATCCTGATCCAGATAGGAGGTGCTGAATGCATACCTTGCTGCCTCGTTTCCTCCCTGTACGCCCAGGTCTACCTGGTGCTGCCATGCCTTGCGGTACATGACACTCTGCCAGTCAACATCCCCGTTATTCATCGGGTTGAGCGAGTCAACAGCCGTCCAGTGAGGCTCAGTAGGAGTAGTTGCATTATTGTATCTGTCAAGATTTTTATAGGTGTCAAGGATAATCTGGCGCCACTGCTGGGCGTTGAGGACACCAAGATGTCTGGTAATCTCACTGACACCACTGAAATAGTTGAGGCTTACCTTTGCCTTTCCCTCCTTGCCTCGTTTGGTAGTTATCAGGACAACGCCATTGGCAGCCCTGGATCCGTATATGGCAGTTGAGGCGGCATCCTTGAGCACCTCTATTGACTCTATATCACCCGGGTTTATGTCAGCCAGCGGGTTTAGTCCATGCATGTCATAACCGTTCAATGAAGAAAGGGTATTTGACTCCAACGGGACTCCGTCAAGAACATACAGGGGGTCATTGCCGGAGTTGAGCGACGAGTAGCCTCTGACTCTGACCGTGATCCCCGCTCCCGGTGCACCGGAGTTTGCTGTTACCACCACCCCCGGGGCACGCCCCTGGAGTGCAGAAAGGACATCCTTTACAGGAGTGTCCTCAATGTTGGATGCACTGATGGAAGAGATTGAGCCTGTGAGGTCTCTCTTCTTCTTGAAGCCGTAACCTATAACTACAAGTTCCTCAATCATTGTCACATCGCTCTGCAATGCCACGTCTATCACCGACCGTGACCCAACGGTAATCTCCTGTGAAGCATACCCCACTGATGTAAACTGGAGTATTGTACTGCCTGAAGGCACATCAATGGTGAATGATCCGTCAAGGTCAGAAGCCACGCCAGTGGTTGTACCTTTAATAACTATGGTCACTCCGGGAAGCGCCTCCCCTGTGGTTGCGTCGGTGACTTTCCCTGTGACTGTTCTCTGCTGAAAGCCCAGTGAAGATGAAGCTTCAGCACTGAAGATCATCAGTGCCGAGATCATAATCATGAACCCGGTCAGCAAAACCGGCTTTTTCCATCTAATTTCCTGATGGAATAGCACGTTCAGTTGCCTTTTTTTCATAATTTTGAGAGTTAAGGGTTTTTGGTTAAATCCTGATACAGCATCGCTCCCGGAGATTATTCCCAATATCTGACCGGGAGCGTTTTTTTTATTGTTGTTTATTTATAGCATTCATTCTCAAACTATTATTCATCATACACCATCCTCACAGATCAAATTTATGACAATAAAATCCAAAAAGCAAACGTTTGCGTAAAATTTTAATTTCAAATAGCAAATTTTAACATTTGGCCAAATGTCTTAATAATTCCACTGCAGGTATTCCAGGTAAGATGTCATACATATTTAGCTCTTTTACTGATTTTTAATCAAGAAGTAAGTACAACTTATTAGAGAATTGCATAATTTCGTAATATAATCAAACGTTTGCTTTATTCATTTATAGTAACTTTAGAGCATGTCAGGCACAAGAGTGACCATAAAAGATCTGGCAAAGAGGATGAACCTGTCGGTCTCAACTATATCCAGGGCCCTTCACAACCACCCAAGTATTGGAGAGAAGACAACCCGTGAGGTATGGAAACTCGCCAAGCAACTTGGGTATTTCCCCAACTCGGTGGCCTCAAACCTTCGAAAGAGAAAGACCAACATGATTGGAGTTATCGTGCCAAGAATTGATATTACATTCCATTCACATGTCATCAGCGGTGTGGAGGAGGTAGCCTACAGAATGGGTTATAATGTAACAATATATCAATCACGTGACTCCTTTGAAAGAGAGGTTGCTATCACCTCAATCCTGCAGACAAACATGGTAGCCGGAATTATTGCCTGCCTCGCCCTTGAGACGCGTGACTGCAGCCATTTCACCCGCTTCAACAGCCTGAAGGTACCTCTGGTATTCTATGACAGGGTAAGCAATGAACTGGAAGCCAGCAAGGTGATTATTGATGACTTTGATGCAGCATTCAGAATGACTCAACACCTAATTGATACAGGCTGCAGAAGAATTGCCCATATTGCCGGACCTCTCTCCGCATCAATCTTCTCGGCCAGGCTGGAAGGATACAAGAATGCACTCCAGAAAAGTAACCTTCCATTTGACCAGAGCCTTGTTTGCTGTTCCAATGACCTCAGCTACGAGGAAGGGGCACGATGCACAAGAAGACTGATTAAACTGTCCCCAGCCCCTGACGGATTATTCTGTGCAAATGACTATACAGCCATAGGGGCAATACAGGTAATCAAAAAGGCAGGCCTCAGAATACCAGAAGATCTTGCAGTGGCAGGATTCAGCAACTACCCGGTCTCAACCATCATCGAGCCAGCCCTCACCACAATCGATGACCGGGCCGTGGAGATGGGGAAAACAGCTGCCCGGATGCTTATCCGACAAATAGAGGAGAGAGATGTAAATATAGCCTCAGAAACAATTGTAATCAGAACTGACCTCATAGTCCGAGACTCTACAAGAAGAGAGACGGCAAACACCTGAAATAATCATGACAGGATTAATCAGAGGCCATTAGACGCCAACACGGACACCGGACCAAATTCTTTTATGATCCCGGAATTTTCATATTTCATTTTTTTTCATACTTTTACGCCGCTTTCACAAATACTGCACAGTAAAACTCAAAATGTGTAATCAAAAAAGAAATCAATGAAAAGGATCACTTCAGTTATTATCGCACTCATTGTTACAGGCTCTCTCTTTGCAGGAGGTCTTGTCACCAACACCAACCAGAGTGCACTGTACACAAGGCTGCAGAGCCGCAATGCATCAACAAGCGTTGATGCTGTCTATTACAACCCGGCAGGTCTTACCAAACTCTCTGACGGTTTCCACTTCTCACTAAACAACCAGACTATCGGTCAGACGCAGAAGA
>JAAZAP010000327.1 GCA_012514255.1 Bacteroidales bacterium
GAGACCACCGTGGTTGAGGTTGGTGATGTGATAGTAAAACCCTCGCCCTTCCGCAAGTCAGTTGAAAGCCCCATCTCCGCGCGCATAATCAGTATACAGGAGATAGAACTCAATCCGGGCGGTAATCGTGATATCTCGCGTGTCATTCAGTCTTTCCCCGGTGTTGCACCCACCCCGGCGTTCAGGAATGACGTGATAGTCAGGGGCGGAGGCCCGAATGAAAACAGGTTTTTCATTGACAACGTGGAGATCCCCTATCTGAATCACTTTTCCACCCAGGGATCATCCGGCGGGCCTACGGGCATCATCAACGTAGACTTCGTCAGGTCAGTAGATTTCCTCTCGGGAGCATTCCCGGCCTCCAGGGGTAACGCTCTCAGCTCAGTGATGGATTTTACAATGATCGACGGCAACAGGGAGAAGCGTTCGCTCCGCGCCACAGTAGGCGCTTCGGACCTCGGCCTTACCTTTAACGGCCCTGCGGGGGAGAGAAGCTCTCTGATAGTATCGGCACGCAGGTCATACCTGCAGTTCCTGTTTGGCGCCATCGGGTTGCCGTTCCTGCCAACCTATACTGATTTTCAGTTTAAGTACAAGGTGAAATTTGATCAGAAGAATGAACTGACCGTACTGGGCATAGGGGCGAAGGACGATTTCAGGCTTAACCTCGATGCCAATGAGACAGAATACCAACGCTATATCCTTGGATATATACCCACCCAGGAGCAGTACAGCTATACCGTGGGCGCTGTCTACAGACACTTCCGGTCCAATGGTTCCGACATGTTTGTTCTCAGTCGCAACTACTTGAATAATACTCAGTTCAAGTACCTGAACAATGATGATTCCAATCCTGACAACAAAACATATGACTACCAGAGCGGCGAAGGAGACATCCGTCTCAGGTACGAGCGTACGGTGGTCTGGCCCAACTCACTGAGGGTGAGTTATGGTGCCGGCACGGAGATGTCGCGTTACCGCAATGACACCTTCCGTCAGTTCTTCGGCGGAGGGGGATTGGAGACGGAGCTTTACAACTCAAACCTGGTCTTCTTTAAGTACGCGGCTTTCGGGCAGGTAAGCCGTGCCTTCATGGACGAGAAATTGAAACTCTCCTTCGGCCTTCGCACGGATGCCAACCCATATTCATCCGTGATGGCCAATCCACTGACACAGATATCACCTCGCCTGTCAGCTTCATATGCGCTTAACAGCCTTGTAAACCTCAACTTTAATGTCGGACGGTACTACCAGTTGCCGCCCTATACCTCACTGGGCCTGAAAAACAATGCCGGCAACTACATAAATAAGCAGAATGAACTTAAATACCTGGCCGCTGACCACCTTGTGGGTGGCGTGGAGATTATCCCAGACGAGCGGCTGCAGTTCACCCTGGAGGGTTTCTACAAGTTCTACTCTGATTATCCATTCTCCGTGGCTGACCAGGTGCCTCTCTCTACCAAGAGTGCAGGTTATGGCGTCTTTGGTAACGAAGCACTGGTTTCAACGGCGGAGGGAAGAGCTTACGGACTTGAGCTGATGGGCCGCGCCAGGGACCTTGAAGGACTGAATATGGTCTTCTCATACACATTCGTGCGAAGTGAGTTTGAGGGCACTGATGGAGAGTTCATACCAACCGCATGGGATAACAGGCATCTTTTAAGCGTGACGGCAACAAAGAGTATCGGGAAGAGCTGGGATGCGGGATTCCGCTGGAGGTATGTAGGCGGTGCACCATATACTCCCTTTGATGCCGACAGATCATCATACATCAATGCATGGAACGTTACAGGACAGGGTTATCTTGATTACAGCCGATTCAACAGCGAGAGACTGAAAGGATTCAGCCAGCTCGATCTCCGGATTGACAAGCAGTTCTATTTTGATAAATGGTCACTAATGCTTTACGTTGACGTACAGAATGTGTACAATTTCAAGGCTGATCAGCCGGATATACTGGTTCTGCAGACTGATGCTGATGGCGCAGCCCTGATCAATCCGCTTGATCCGGAGCGCTATCTGCTGAAATATATTGATGCTGAGGCCGGCACGGTGCTCCCGACAATAGGAATAATAATTGAAATCTGAAATACATGAATAAGATGAAATACATTATAATAATCATCGCGTCATTGCTTCTTTCTTCCTGCTCCCCAAAGCCGTCGGCAGTACGGCTTGCCCAGAGACAGACATTTACCGATGTGGTAACCAATAAAGCAGGTGCAGGCCAGGAGATTGAGCTCAGGTTTTATGGCGGACCCTCGCTCTACTACCCCCTCATGGCCGTATGGCTTGAAAATGAGGAGGGGAGATACATACAGACATTATTTGTTCCCAGGGCTATTGCCACCGGAGTCTTTAAGTATGGCTCCAATTCCACAGGCAAATGGATTGAGGCATCCAAACGTGCTCCCCATACACTTCCTTACTGGTCGCACAAGAGAGGTATCCGTGCCCCGGACGGACTCTACATGCCTGACCCGGATAACCCGGTAGCCGATGCTTACAGCGGTGCCACCCCTGCAACCAGTTTCGTGCTTAAGAGCCGGGCGGATAATCCTCTTCCCTCAAAATTCAGGGTGATGTTTGAGGTTAACCAGAACTGGGATTGGAATGAATACTGGACAAACGACAAATACCCGGGTAACAGGAA
>JAAZAP010000328.1 GCA_012514255.1 Bacteroidales bacterium
AGCAGGGTATCAGTGAGGGACTTGATGAAGAATTCACCGGCAGGGTCATACGCATGATCCATGAAGAGTCCATCCGCCTGCAGGATGAGGTGCTGAAAAGGCTACGCAGCGCCGGCAGATGCACTCCCTCCCCGGAGGAGGGGAAAGAACAATGAGATTATAATGTATGCAGCAATGATCATTGGCAGGGCAGCCATCCTGAAGATAAACAGAAGCAGGAGACTGACAGCCACAAAGAGGTAACGCTCTTCATTGCCCTTCCATCCTGCTGAGGTAAATTTCAGGGAGAACATCCTTATCCTCAGAAGCATCATCACTGCAAGAAAGAGCGCCAGGAGGGCAATGGACAACGGCGATGATACCATCCGGTCAAACAGCGCAAAACCAGAATAAGAGGAAGCCAGCACCACCGAGACCACAGTAAAGGCTGCTGCCGGCGTGGCCATGCCTCTGAAGACATTCTTCTGACTGGTGTCATTGTTGAATTTCGCCAGCCTCAGCGCTGAGGCTGCAGGGATCATTGCAGCCAGGGCACCCGCCGGCAGGGGAGAGAGCCCCGCTGATGACAGCAGGTTGAACACAATTGCTCCCGGCGCCACCCCGAAGGTGACCACGTCAGCCAGACTGTCAAGATCCTTCCCGATGTCTGACCAGGCTTTCAGCAGCCGTGCCGCAAATCCGTCAGAAAAGTCCAGAACCATTCCTGCAATTATGCAAAATGATGCGTATTCATTGTAACCTTTTATTGCACAGATGGTTGCAACAAATCCTGCAACCAGATTCAGCAGTGTAAGCGTATTCGGGATATGTCTGATCATAGCTCTTTTTGAGGCATTGCTAAATTACAATAATCCTGACAACTATTATTTGTTTATTTTTGCAACTGGATTATGAGAGATCTGACAAATATCAAGATTGCAGTAGATTTTGACGGCACCATTGTTGATCATGAATACCCGGCAATAGGGAAGGAGAAGCTCTTTGCCTTCATCACTCTCAAGGAGCTTCAGAAACGGGGCGCCCTGCTGATACTCTGGACCTTCCGTGAAGGTGCGGAGCTGCAGGAAGCTGTTGATTTTTGCCGGCAGAGCGGGATAGAGTTTTATGCCGTTAACCGCAATTACCCTGAGGAGCAATGGAGTGACAACACTCCCCGCAAGATAAACGTGGATATTTTTATTGACGATAAGAATGTGGGGGGATTCCCCGGCTGGGGTGAGGTGCTGAATATGATTGACCCATGGTCAGACCGGGAAGAGAAGGCCATGCGCGAGATCAAAAAGCGCCGCTTCAGCCTCTTTGGCAGAAAATGATCAATACAGAATGAACAGGAGTACAGTATATCTTTCTATTATCAGCCTGGTCCTGGCAGCTTTCATCTCATGCTCGGGATCCTCAGGGTCGCGCAAGGCGAAGCCTGCCACAGACGTGCCAGCAGCTGTTGACACTGATCCCAGACCGGCAAAAAGGCTTATCGAGGTGCTTGCCCCGGCGGACAATTCCTCCTTCTCCTGTGCCGAACGCGTTGTTTTTTCTGTGACCCATGCGGCAGGACAGCCAAAGGTGGATTCGGTTCAGGTATGGGTCGGGCCAGTCCTCGCAGAAACGCTCACCACCATCCCGGCCACCGTGGAGCTAAATCGGACCGGCAAACCGGGAAGAGTCTCCATCAGGGCAGTGGCCTGGTCATCTGTCTCCAGGCCACAGACCATTACCCTCTTTGTCAATATGCTTTCTGACATAAACCCGGTTACCTACCGCTACCGGATGGTAAACCGGTATCCTCATGACAGGAAGGCATACACGCAGGGGCTACTATATGATAACGGTTTCTTTTTTGAAGGCACAGGACAGCAGGGCGAATCATCTCTCAGGAAGGTAGAGGTTGAGACGGGCAGGGTGATCAGCCAGGTCAATCTTGATGGCTCCCTCTTCGGTGAGGGGGTGGCGCTGCTGGAGAACCGCCTTTATCAGCTCACCTGGACCTCAAAGGTCGGGTTCGTGTATGAGAAAGAGACCCTCCGGCAGCTCAACAGGATTTACTACCAGACACAGGGCTGGGGACTGACCACCGCCGGTGACAGCCTTGTAATGAGTGACGGCACCAACGTGGTCTGGTTCCTTGATCGCGACTTCAATGTTCTCTCCTCCGTCACCGTATGGGACCACAGGGGGATGGTTGACAACCTCAATGAGCTGGAGATGATAAACGGCGAGTTATGGGCCAACATATGGCAGACCGACAGGATAGCCCGTATTGACCTGGTTACAGGGAAGGTGCTCGGTTATGTTGACCTCAATAACCTCCTCCCGCGGTCAGACCGTGCCCCGGAGACTGATGTGCTCAATGGTATCGCCTGGGATGAAGATGGCAGGCGCCTCTTTGTCACAGGCAAATACTGGCCCTGGCTGTACGAGATAACAGTTTTTCCCGCATCGCACAACTGATGCTCGTCACGGCACAGGCCGGCCTGTTGAAAACGTGTTAATAACCCCGAAAAAATTGTTTACAATAACACATGGCGCCGGTTCACCGGCAAGGGCAATAATTGTAAATTTGAAGCTCATTTAAATAAGGTAAAAGGGATCATATGTCAAGGATTATTGCACTGGCCAATCAGAAGGGAGGAGTAGGAAAAACTACCACGGCTATCAACCTGGCCGCGAGTCTGGCAGCGCTTGAAAAGAGAGTACTTGTTGTTGATGCGGACCCCCAGGCCAATGCCACCTCCGGGTTGGGGATTGACCTCAAGCAGGTCAAGACCACCATCTATGACTGTCTGATTGACGGGGTCAGTCCGAGGCAGGCCGTGACGCAGTGCGGGATAGACAATCTATCTGTCATCCCTTCAAATATTGACCTTGTCGGGGCTGAGATTGAGATGCTCGAGAGGCCTGAGAGGGAGAAGACTCTGAAGAGGGTGATAGCTCCCATTGAAGGCGACTATGATTATATACTGATAGACTGTTCGCCGTCTCTCGGTTTGCTGACCGTTAATGCACTCACGGCTGCCAACTCGGTGATCATACCTGTCCAGTGTGAGTACTTCGCCCTGGAAGGGTTGGGTAAGCTGCTCAATACGATCAAGATTATCCAGACCAACCTTAATCCTGCATTAGAGATTGAGGGTTTTCTTCTTACCATGTATGACTCACGTCTCAGGCTGGCCAACCAGGTTGTGGAGGAGGTGACGCGTCATTTTCAGCAGATGGTTTTCAACACCATCATACAACGCAACGTCAAGCTCTCGGAGGCACCCAGCTACGGGCAACCTGCCATACTTTATGATGCTGAATCAAGGGGTACGGTCAACTATCTTAACCTGGCCCGTGAGCTGCTTGACAGGGTTGAGGCGAAGCAGACTAATTAAACACTGTATTAACGCTTATGAACACGAACAAAAAGAGCCCGCTGGGCAGAGGTCTCGGCGCCCTGATTGAAGGTGTTGAGAAAGAGGCGCTTGAAAAGAAGGTAGAGGCCAATCTGCAGATAGATATCAACTCCATTGACGGCAATCCTTTCCAGCCGCGTACCCGCTTTGATAACCAGTCGCTTGAGGAGCTGGCCGCCTCCATCCGCCAGCTGGGGATAGTTGTTCCACTAACCGTCCGCGAGACAGGTGATGGCAGATACCAGCTCATTGCCGGTGAGCGCAGGCTGCGCGCCGCACGCATGGCCGGACTGACCCATGTGCCTGCTTACATACGCACCGCTGATGATACGGCCATGCTCGAGATGGCCCTGGTGGAAAACATTCAGCGGGAGGACCTTGATGCCATTGAGGTAGCCATAACCTACCAGCGTCTTATAGAGGAATGCAGCCTGACGCAGGAACAGCTGAGTGACCGGGTGGGCAAGCAACGCTCAACAGTGGCCAACTATCTCAGGCTGCTGAGACTGCCTGCCGAGATACAGCTGGGAATCAGGAACAGGAACCTTACCATGGGGCATGCACGTACCCTGGTGAATATTGAAGACCCGTCAAAACAGATAAAGGTCTTTTACCATATCATTGAGGAAGATCTGTCAGTGAGGGCAACTGAGGAGCTTGTAAGACAGCTGCAAACCGCTGCCTCAAAAGACCCCGGTAAGGTAGAGAAGAAAAAACGCCTCAATACCGAATACGAGGAGCTGGCAAGACAGCTGAGCTCCCTCTTTCAGTCTGAAGTACAGTTCCGTATCAATGAAAAGGGAAGGGGCAAGATAGTGATCCCTTTCTCTGACAGTGATGAGATGGAACGCATAATAGGATTGCTCGACAAACTTAACAGGTAATTACTTATATTTGCCGGCAAACGTAAAATGTTTGCCATTGAAGCTCAGCAGTAATATAGCACTGATACTCCTTTTTACAACTGCTGTTACCTGCACCGGGCAAACCACTGACTCCATTCCGGCCGTGAAGGAGAAGGTGAGAAGGTATACTATCGAACCCATAAGATCCACCATGTTCGCTGCCGCCCTGCCGGGCCTGGGCCAGATATACAATCGAAAATACTGGAAAGTGCCGTTTGTCTATGCAGGTTTCGGGGCGCTGGGATATGCCGTCACGGTGAACACCACAAGCTATAACAATTTTATCAACGCATACCAGGATTTCAATGATATCATTCCCGAAACAGACAGCTATATAGATCTCCTCGACAGGCTGGTAGGCCTTGATCCGGCAGAGTATGATCCCGTGCTTCATCCCGAAACGGCAAACCCCTCAACAACATCATGGGTTAATACAACCCTCCTTAACGGGGTCGATTATTACCGAAAATACCGTGACCTGTCATACATTGGCATAGCTGCATGGTACCTGCTGACAATCATTGACGCACATGTTGATGCCAGTCTGTTCGACTATGATATCTCCGATGACCTGAAAGCCTCGGTTATGCCAATAAATTTTAATTACACCGGAGTGTCACCGGGAATAACAATTGCCGTTACCAAGACGTTTTAGCTTTATGAAAAAGAATCTGAGAAACATAATACTTCCACTGTTGCTGGCCCTTGTTTCCATGCCGGCATTCCCGGCCAATGATACAATCATCATTCGAAGCAGTGAATCAACTGAACTTATTGAGAACGACCTTGACAGCCTGCTGAACAACTGGTTTGTCCGCATGTCCGTCTCCGGCGTGGATCTTAAGACTTCTGATTCTGTTGTTTATGAGTTCAGTGATTCAATATATAAGGACCGTATCAGCCGGATAAACTCACTTATTGTACTTCCCTACAACAATATTATCCGTAATCACATCCATGTCTACACCCAGAGGAAGGTAGACCGGTTCCAGGTTATGCTGGGATTGCAGGACTACTATTTTCCTATGATAGAGGATATTTTCAGCTACTACGGTCTCCCCGTTGAGCTGAAGTATATGGCAGTGATAGAGTCAGCTCTCAATCCCAATGCTGTCAGCAGGGTTGGAGCTACGGGACTATGGCAATTTATGTACAGTACCGGCAGGATGTACGGGCTTACAATCAACTCGGTGGTAGATGAGCGGCGTGACCCGGTGAAGGCTACCCATGCAGCGGCGAAGTACCTGAAGGACCTGTACGGTATATATAATGACTGGATACTGGTTATAGCTGCTTACAACTGTGGTCCGGGCAATGTGAATAAAGCCATACGCCGTTCGGGCAACAGAAAGGATTACTGGGAGATCTACACGCGACTGCCGCGGGAGACACGAGGTTATATACCGGCTTATGTGGCAGCCACCTATGCAATGAACTATTACAGGGAACATCATATTACACCCGTTCAGATCAACCTGCCGCTTGCCATTGATACTGTCATGGTATCACAGGACATGCATCTTGAGCAGATATCTGCCGTGCTTGACCTGCCGCTTGAGGAGCTCAGGACAATGAACCCGCAGTACCGGACGGGTCTGGTGCCGGGCCGCAGCAGGCCCAGCCCCGTTACTCTCCCCCTGGATAAACTCGGCGATTTTATTGCAATGATTGATACAATCACCGGTTACCGCAGGGAGGAGTACCTCACCAGGGTCAATCAGGCTGCCGTGCCACAACACTCGGTTTACACTCCGCCGGACGTCAAGGGTAAGACAAAGCTGACCTATGTTGTCAAGGATGGAGATAACCTGGGCTTCATTTCAGAGTGGTATGACGTTGGCCTGTCAGAACTGAGATACTGGAACAATATTTACAGGAACACCATCAGGGTAGGGCAGAAACTGACCGTTTATGTTGATCCGTCCAAAGCCGATCGTTACAGCAGGGTCAACTCAATGAGTTTTGCTGAGAAGCAGAAGCTCGAGGGTAAGGTTGTTGCATCCTCTGCAAGCGGCCCGGCCATGTCACAGGTGCCGGCTCCTTCTGCCGCAGACAATGAGTTTGTGCTCTATACGGTAAGATACGGCGACACGGTATGGGATATCGCTAAAAAGTTCGATGGCGTTTCTGCCACTGACATATTGAGACTGAACAATATCTCCGATGCTTCAAGGATACAGGTGGGACAGAAGCTGAGGATAAGGAAAAAAAGCTGAATCTACCCAGAATATGCGCCCCGGCAGAATCCTGATATTTCTGCTTGCCGTCGTCCTGACACTTTTCATCCTCAGCCTGCTGACAATCAGGCTGCAGCCTGACGAGAGCCTCATCAGGCATTTTGAAGAGAGTGTCCTGGCTGATTCCTCCATCACCGGCATCCATGGTGAGAGACAGGAATCCGGAGGCGTTGATGATCCGGAGAGTTACGCTGCAGGAAGTGGGACTACCGCCGCGAAAGAACAGTCAGGGGCTGACGTGCATGCCTTCGTGCGGCCCGATGATGGTGAGAGCCCGTCGCTGGAGATCCTGACAGGCCCGGGAGCGATGACCGATAGTCGGGTACCGCCTGAAGAAAATGCTGCCGGGTCAGGGCAGATGCCTGACTACCTGCCGCCGGATGCCTCTTCCCGCTCATTATACCCCGGTGACATGGTAAGGGATTCAGTTGCCCGGAACAGGCAGGTCAGGATAGTTTATTATGGCGATTCGCAGGTTGAAGGTGACCGGGTGACCTCGCGCCTGAGAAAGGAGTTGAGAGAGAGTGGTGGAGGGACTGGTCCGGGAATGATATCGCCGGTCATGCCGGTGATGTATACCCGATCATTTGTGGTACGCTCATCGTCAAACTGGAAGAGATATACCCTTCTCGATTACAGGAACGGCACACTCCCTCACAACAGGCTTGGCCCCATGCTGGCCCTCTGCCGGTTCACCCCTCCGGGTGACAGCATGAAGACGCGTTCGTTTGCCACGGTAAAGATAAATAGCGTGCCGGGGGCCGACTCTGCTGTGTCACGATATGACAACCTGAGAATCTTTTACGGCAATAATCATGACACAGTGCTTATAGGCATCCGTTCCGGTGATGCGCTGGTTGATTTTGCCATGCTGCAGATGGGTGAGGGACCTATGGAATACGCCATACCACTGCCGCAGGTGTCTGACGTGATCATAGAATTTACAGGACGTAACTCGCCGGATATTTACGCTCTGAGCCTTGAGAGCGAGACGGGTGTTGTGGTTGACAATATCCCGGTGCGTGGAAGCGCCGGCCTCGAGTTCGTCATGACTGACATCAGGGGTTTTGAGGGATGCTATGACAGCCTCAGGCCTGACATTATATTCCTTCATTTCGGGCTTAATGTTGTCCGCAACGTCAGGAGCGAGTACCACTATTACGAGGAGGGACTGGTTAAGCAGGTCAACTGGCTGAAAGAGGCCTCCGGCGGCGCACCGGTGGTGCTTGTAAGCGTGACTGACATGGCGCTGCGTGATAATGACACCATCCGCCATTTCCCGAACATAAGGGCCATCCGTGATGCCCAGAGAAAGGCAGCTGAGAGGAGCGGCGCACTCTTCTGGGATGCATGGGAGTCAATGGGAGGAGCGGGCTCGATACACAGATGGTATAACCACCGGCCTCCGCTTTCATCCAGAGATCTCACCCATCTGTCCAACGCGGGCACTGATACCCTGGCGGCACGACTCTACTCAGACCTGCTGGCAGTCAGGCAATTCGGGTCAACAGATACTCCTGCAGAAACCGCTGACAGCAATGAAGCCGGTACGGATGCCGGAGACTCACCTGTGTCATCTGAAGCTGATGATTCCCTGGCAGCAACGGACAGACCTGCCGGATCAGATGATCTCACATCAACCGGGGAGGAGATAACTGCAGACAGAGAAGATGTCCCCGGTATGGAAGAGAACATCTTCAGCCGGTTGGTCAGCCAGTTCTCATCTCTGTTGAAATACCACCCTGACCAGACCTTCATCTTTACCACTCCCGGCTTCTGGATCTTCTTCCTGGTGGTAATAGCAGGATTTGCAATGCTTCACCGCCGCAGGGCCATGTGCCATACATGGCTGCTGGCGGTAAGTCTCTATTTCTACTACCGTGCAGGAGGACTGTTCATTATCCTGCTGCTGCTCACAACCCTTCTGACCTGGTTCACGGCCATCATGACTGACCGATCCGGAGGACGGGGAGGTAAGCGCTTCTGGATGATTTCCAACATCATACTCCTGCTTGGATTCCTCTCCTATTTCAAGTATGCCGGCTTTTTTACCGAGACGATCAACTCACTGTTCCACACATCATTTGTTGCGCGTGACATCTTCTCTGTATGGTCCAACAGCCTCTTCGGCACGAATTTCAATGTCACAAACATTATACTGCCGGTGGGTATCTCATTCTTCACCTTCCAGGCGCTAAGCTACAGTATTGATGTCTACCGTGGCCGGATGGCAGCTGAACGCAATTTTACGGATTTTGCCTTCTACCTTACCTTTTTTCCACAGCTTGTCGCCGGGCCCATTGTACGTGCCTCAGAATTTATGCCCCAGATGCGGGGTGATTATACAATCAGCCGGAATGAGTTCGGACATGGATTGTTCCTGATAGTGCAGGGACTGATCAAGAAGATGCTTATATCTGATTTCATCTCCACCGGGTTCATTGACCGGGTCTTTGATGCTCCGGCTATCTACTCGGGATTTGAGAACCTCATGGCCGTTTACGGGTACGGACTTCAGATATACTGTGACTTCTCCGGTTACACTGACATAGCCATCGGGGTTGCCCTGCTCATGGGTTTCCGCCTGCCGCTCAATTTTAACTCACCATATAAGGCAGTTAATGTCAGTGATTTCTGGAGGAGGTGGCATATTTCCCTTTCGCGCTGGCTCAAGGACTATCTGTATATTCCTCTTGGCGGGAACCGGAAGGGAACCCTGCGTACCGGCTTCAACCTGATGGTGACTATGCTGCTCGGCGGCTTGTGGCATGGTGCCGCAACCCGTTTCGTGGTCTGGGGCGGACTGCACGGTGTGGCCCTGGTGGCAGAGAAGATATGGCATTACCTCTTCAGGAGGATTGAGCGGAAGAGGCGTTTAGCATCCGTGGCAGGAATAATCCTTACTTTCAACTTTGTCAGTTTCGCGTGGATATTCTTCCGTGCGGGGACGATGGACCAGGCCGGTGTGATGATTTCACAGATCTTCTCAACATTCAGTCCCGGTCATTACGGACAGGTACTTATGGCTTACCTGCCGGTAATAGTGCTTATTGTTTCAGGATATATTCTCCATTTCCTGCCCGTCACCGTGAAGGAGGCCTATAGAGGGCTCTTCATAAAAATGCCGGTTGTAGTCCAGTTCCTGGTTGCAGTGGCAGTGGCCCTGCTGCTTCACAAGGTGGGTGCCGGGGTGGTGCAGCCCTTCATCTATTTCCGGTTCTGAAAAGACTCCTTTCCGCAGGTATGTCACTTTACCGGCTCTCTGTCATCAGTTCGGCTTCTGACATGCCTTCAGAAGAGGCTTTTATCATTACCCTGCCGGGACTGCCTGACCGCAGGAGGATTGATGCTATACCTGCCTCGGCCCTTACAGGGTTGGCACCTATCACCTCCGCGTTCCCCCTGACCGTGAACTCCACCAGTGAGTCAGCGGTGTGAGCCTGGTTGCCTGCTGAGTCAATAAGTGTAGCATAAACAAAGACTGCATCCGAATTGTCACCCCTCAGTGGCTTGTTGCTGAGATCGGCTGAGAGGCGAAGCGCTACAGGTTTTCCCGGTGTGCTGACCGTGTGTGATACGATCACAGTGCCATTCCTCAGGGCATTTGCCTTTATGGTTCCCGGAACATAATCCGGAAGGGTGAAGGTAAAGGGCGGATGCAGCAGGTTTAGCGAAGCACTGTCAATGTCTGGTCCCTGTACAGCAATAAGGGAGTCGTTGCGGAACAGCTGTATGCTGTCGGCATTACTGAAGACCCTCACCATGTTGCCTGATTCAGGAAGGTTATGATGGGCAATAAAGCAGACCGGTCCGTGATCATGCTGGCTCCGGTAGAACCAGTAGGCGAACTTTGGCAACCTGAAGATATCCATGATGCCTGAGGTCTCCAGATCAGGAGCATTTCCCCTGTTATAGTCGTACATGAGCCAGTTGGCGTCGCCAATGCAAGGACCGTAGAGATTGTCGTTATGTGCTTCCTGGAAGTTCAGGGCCTGTTGAAGCATGCGTCTGTCACCATCTCCCCGGGTCTGTCTCGAGGTTCTCTCAGATGATCCCGGGTCGCTGAATTCCTTCTGGTCAATGCCGGCATCCTGTGTATAGTATTCCCAATCGCCATACACACTGATGAAGAGCGGTTTCGCCTTGCGGTAGTCTTTCCAGTAACCGGGAGCCTCTGCATGCTGGCGGGCAGGGGTAAAGATATCACATATGGTGTCCATCCAGCTGCATGTGGCATTGTTGCCATAGGGGAGCTCTTCCTTGACGGCCAGATGAAGCCTGTTCAGGAAGGGTATCGGCATGAGGGTCTCATTGAGTGACGCCTCCCACATCACCACCGATGGATGGTTACGGTCACGGCGGCACATCATACGGGCATCCCGGACTACCGCTTCGGCAAAGAGCGAGTCACCCATGAACTGCCATCCGGGGATAGCATCAATGACCATCAGTCCAAGCTCATCGCATGCATCCAAAAAAGCAGGCGAAGGAGGATAGTGTGAGCTCCGGACAATATTGAAACCTGCCTCCCTTATCTTCAGTGCATCACGGTAACTTGCATTATCAGACAGAGCACAACCTATATAGGGATATTCCTGGTGCCTGTTTGTACCGGCAAGCCTTACAGGCTGTCCGTTGAGCAGCAATCCCTTGTCATGGGTAAACCGCACGGTACGTATACCTGTGCGCGTCTCCCTGCTGTCTGTTACTGAGCCGTTCTCTGACAGCAACTCTGTCCTGATGGTGTATAAGAATGGCGTCTCAGGGGTCCATAGGGCAGGCTGCATTACCATGATCCGGGTCATTAGACAGGTGCTCTGTCCGGGCTCAAGATCAGTCAGCTCGGACAGTGATGAGGCAACCTCCAGTCCGGCAGCATCCAGCAGGATATTCCTCATGCGGAAAGACCTGGGCATACGGTCATCATTGACTACTTGAGCAGAAAGGGTCAGGGTGGCCGACTCACTGCTCACATCTCCCAAACCGGTAATGATCCCTCCTCCGGGAGGCTCACTGGATTGTGCATGAGTGGTTATATGCAATTTGTCAGTAACATAAAGGCTCACATTGCGGTAAAGCCCGCTGTACCACAAAAAGTCGAGTTCATTAAGAGGCTTGCCGGGAGGAATATGAGGGTTCTCCCTGTTATCCAGCCTGATGAGTATCTCATTCTCCTTACCGTATGCAAGATCATTGGTGAGGTTAATGTAGAAGGGCAGGTACCCTCCTGTATGACGTGCTATCTCAGCGCCGTTGAGGTAGACAATGGCATCATGCATTGCGCCGTCAAAGAGAAGGCCGGTGTGCCTGTGCTTCTGCCGCTTGCCGGGTCTGTAGATCTTCTTGTACCAGCAGATGCCGGTCCACTGTGTCCCTGAGACTACCAGCGGTTCAATGAAGGCTGTGTGTGGAAGAGAGACCTCCTCCCATTTGTGGTTCGGGATGATCCCGGGCAGTATCTTTTCAGCATTGGCTGAATCCTGCCTGATGAAGAGCCATCCGTCATTGAAGGAGACCGGTATGCCCTCCTTATCCCTCCTGTTGCATGAGGCAATTATAAGAAGCACTGTCATCAGTGTCACCAGGAGCAGTATGAAAGGGATCCTTCTCATATCTCAGTGAAGCCTGATACAGGCCGGGCGTAGGCTATGACATCCTTTCCCGTAATCTCTTCAGGACAAAGGATGACAAGCCTCTCAAGCACATTCCTGAACTCCCTGATGTTGCCGGTCCATTTGATCTTCTGCAGCTCTGTGATTGCATCGGGGGTGATCTTCTTGAGACTCATTCCATATTCCCCGCAGATGAGATTATTGAAATGCTCCGCAAGAATGGGTATGTCATCACTTCTCTCGTTGAGAGTAGGCACATGTATCAGTATCACGCTCAGGCGGTGGTAAAGGTCCTCGCGGAAGGTATTGCGGTCTATCTCTTCCCTGATATTCTTGTTGGTGGCAGCAATCACCCTGACATCAACATGTATATCCTTGTCTGATCCCACGCGTGTGATCTTGTTCTCCTGGAGTGCCCTGAGAACCTTTGCCTGGGCTGCCAGGCTCATGTCTCCCACCTCATCGAGGAAGATGGTGCCACCGTTGGCCTGTTCAAACTTGCCTATACGCTGTTTTATGGCTGAGGTGAATGATCCCTTCTCATGGCCGAAGAGCTCACTTTCAATCAGCTCTGAGGGTATGGCTGCGCAATTGACCTCCACGAAAGGTCCGCGCGAACGGGAGCTTTTTTCATGTATCTGATGCGCCACCAGCTCCTTGCCTGTTCCATTAGCACCCGTGATCAGCACCCGCGCTTCCGTGGGAGCCACCCTGTCAATCATCTCCTTCACCTGGATGATTGCGGGGGAGTTTCCCACAATCTCATATTTTTTGCTTACCTGTTTCTTCAGCACCTTGGTCTGGGTGATCAGTGATCCTCTCTCCAGTGCATTGCGGATGGTAATGAGGAGCCTGTTGAGATCGAGCGGTTTTTCCAGGAAGTCAAAAGCTCCCTTCCTGATGGAGTCAACGGCCGTATCAATGTTGCCGTGACCGGAGATCATTATCACAGGCACATCGGCTGATTGTTCCTGTAGCTTCTGCAATACCTCTATGCCATCCATCTTGGCCATCTTGATATCGCACAGAACGGCATCATAATGGTGCTGTGTGAAGAGCTCTATGCCTGCCGCACCCTCCTCGGCCATATCAACCTCATATTTTTCATATTCAAGCACATCCTTCAGAGTGTTCCTGATTGACCTTTCATCATCTATAACTAAAATCCTGGGCATGTTTGTTTGAGATTTATCCTTTGTATGTCAGCCACTTCCATAGTTCCTTGTACGAGGTTTTCTTGCCATACATGAGTATGCCAGTGCGGTAGATCTTTGCCGCCATCCATACGGCGCCGAAGAGCGTCAGCAACATAAGGGCCATTGAGAGGATTATTTCCCAGGCAGGTACGTCAAACGGTATGCGGGCAATCATAACAATGGGCGAGGTGAATGGGATAATGGAGAACCAGAAGGCCAGTGAGCTCTCGGGGTTCTGCATGACACCCATGGCAACGATCAGGGCGAGAATAATGGGTATGGTTACCGGCAGCATGAACTGCTGCGTCTCCGTCTCGTTGTCCACGGCTGAGCCTATGGCAGCGAAGAGTGAGGCATAGAGAAGGTATCCCGTCAGGAAGAAGAAGATGAAGCAGAAGATGATCAGGCCCCAGGGCTGATTCAGTGCCCCGGCAAAAAGCTCCTGGAATTCCGAAAGCTGTTCAGCACTCATTGTTGCAGCGCCCGTGTCCGGCATTGCCTGGTCTGCCTCGGCAAAGCTCTGTGGCAGCTGCTGTATCTGCTCCATGGCCGACTCGGGGAGCAGAACAGTCTTCATGACCATTACCAGGGCGAAGGTAAGCAGAATCCAAAGCGCGAACTGGGTAAGACCAACCAGGGCCACGCCGATGATCTTGCCAAGCATTAGCTGCACCGGCTTGACCGACGAGACAATAACCTCAACGATACGGTTGGTCTTCTCCTCAATGACTCCACGCATAACCATGGAACCGAACATGAACACGAGCATATACATCAGGAATCCGCCTATATAGGCCAGGGCCATGGAGATGCCGGTGCTTGTTTCGCGGGCTCCTCCTGACACATCGATTTTGAGGGTCTGTATCCTCACGCTCGTGTTGATGGTCCGGAGGATCTCATCAAGGTTCTCAATATTGTAGGCAAGCAGCTTCTGTTTCTCTATCTCCTTCTCCAGTGATCCTGAAATATGGTTCAGAAGTCCTATCGGAGGCTGTTTCCTTGAAATAAGTTGCACTGCATCAGGGGTTGTAACAATCTGGGGTGAGATGTAGAGCACCCCGTAATACCCCAGATCGGGAAAATTGTTTTTTATGTCATTGAGTCTTACCCCGGTGAGGTATTCAAAATCAGTATCCTTGGTGTCAGGTATGACATTGGTGAAGAGGTCAGATCCGTCCTCAATAACGGCTATCTTCTTTAAATCCTTGTCTTCGTTCCCCATGACAAACATCGGTATAATGAAGATAAGGGCAAAAAGAAGAGGGGTAAGGAGGGTCATGATGAGGAATGATTTCTTCCGTACCCTGGTGATGTACTCCCTGCGGATGATAAGTGAAATCTTGTTCATGGCTCAGTTATTTACGGCTTCCCTGTTCTTTGTTTCCAC
>JAAZAP010000329.1 GCA_012514255.1 Bacteroidales bacterium
CCAATCATAACCTAAACCTGTACGACTTTTGGCCGGTGATGCATACCCGTGGCTGGCATGTTTTTTTTCTTGCTCCCAGGCCGGCCAAAAATATCTTTTAATGCATCTTCAGTTTGAGCAGGGCTTCCTTTGTCGCCTGCAGGTTATCGACAATTGTCTGTCCGAACGGTGCTTCAGATTGGTTTACATTGTATCCGGTGAATATGTTGTTAGTCCCGTAGTTAATCACCATTTCGCCCAGATTTCCTCCCACGAAAGTCCAGTCTTTGGTACTGGCTGAAAGATATGCCACAGCGTTATCCATCTCAGCATTGGTAAAATTGTTGCCCAATACCAGCCCGTTGGAACTGTAAGTGACAAGATGGAGAGCCCGGTATCCATGGCCGCAGAATTTGTTGTTCCTTATTACCATTCCTTCTGTCGCAACGCTGTAAAGACAATATTGGGGTATTTCCGACATGTTGAACTGATTGTTTTTAATCTGCAAGGCAATCGGTTTTTCTCCGTAGAGGAATTGACGCTCATTATAGAAATACATGCCATAAAATGAATTTACCAGGTTAAAGACGTTGTTCTGGATACTACATATTGTGACTTCTGTTTCCGGCTTTGACTCAAATGGCATTCCATACTGATAATCTGCCACATCCCAGCCGTAACTCCCGGGTGGTACATTAAAGGTGTTACCCTCCACCAGAAGCCTCATATTCCTGCTGTCAAAAAGGCCTCCTCCCTGATCGATATTATTGAAAGTATTCCCCTGGTTCTGTTTCCCTATGGTGGCCATGCAATCCTGCATGCCTTCAAGTGCGACTCCATAGCAGAAAGTATCAAAATCACAGTTAGTGATTTTGAAATCAATTTTCTCTCTTGGCACCCCGGGGCCACTATATGTACGTGGGAAGCAATCAAGTCCTGTTCTGACTGCAATTGCGCAGTTGTAGTTGTAACCGGCGTAACCTTCATAACCTCCTGCCTCCATACGCTGGCCCTTGAAGGAGACGTTATCAATCACCACATTTATTGAACGGCTTTCATTTCCCAGTTCATAGACAGCATTAAAGGAAGAGAAATTCAAGAGCGAATAGATGTAGCCCGTCCCCGGACCGCCAGTCGAAAGTGGCCCCGGAGGTGTCTGTATGGTGAAATGGCTCAGGTACACATCGCCACCCACAAATTTTATCTGACAGCCCACTAACCCCTGTGCCCACAGGGCGTCAATATCCATTCCCGGCAATACTGTAATTATTGTCCTGCCCTTCCCTGCACCTTTCAAGGAACCGAAGAAGTCATATACCTCCATATACCCAACATGGTACTCGCCTTCCACGAGCTTCACCACGGAGCCCGGACCGGCAGCCTTGGCATCGTCAAATGCCTGGCAGAGTGCCGGTGTGTCATCAACGCCGCCGGGAGTGACAACAAAGACCTCCGGACCTACTTTCTTAGCTTTCAGGTCAATGCCTGAAAATGGCTCATCAATGTCTGTCTTGCTGCATGAAAAAAGCAAAGCGACAACTGTTGTAAGAAAAATAATTCTTTTCATAATTATAAGTTTTAAAGGTTAGTTCAGTGAGAGTCAGGAACGGCATTCGATGGATATCTGGCATGATGTCAAATAAGCTTCGCTATTTCCCCCATTTTTTACTGGTATCCGTCCCCGACTCCTGGTTTTGCCACAAAGATTTTATTGGTTTAGCCCATAAATCACAATTCAAGTTCGCATAATCCGGGTAAAAAGGCATTGCTCACGGTACCGGATTGTTTGCCCTGTGTGCCGTCATTTTGCCAGGTGTCCCTAAATTATTGCCAGATGTCCCATGTCTGTTGCGAGATGTTCGAGACCGGAATAAACGGCTGTTAAAACTGTTGCAGTGATGCAGCTGAGCTGCTTCCAGGGTTACCGGAATGATTGGCCAGGGGCCCTTACCAGCAAGTTGCTGCAAACGATTAAGAAAGGAAGAAGTAATTATTTGCGGATATCGCTTGGATTGATGCCGAATTCCCGTGTAAACGCCTTGCTGAAATGAGAAACATTCTTGAATCCCGCCCTGTAGGCTGCTTCTGCCACCGTCAGGTCTGAAGATGTCAGCAGGCTCCTGGCTCTCTGCAGCTTCATCTTCAGGAAATAATCGTGAGGACTCTCCGAGGTCAGGCTCCTGAACTTGCGGTACAACTGTGTGCGGCTCAGATTCAATTGTTCACAGAGATTGTTAATATCAAAATCATCATCGCTGAGATGTTCTGTCATGACTTCATTTATCCTCCTGATGAAGCTGTCTTCAAACCTGAATCCTTGATTATCATCCGGAGGCGGCATCTTGCCTGTTGAATACCTTGCCTGAAGTAATCTTCGCTGTTTTATCAGCATCTTCAGCTCTGCCATGAGCTCATCCCTGTCAAATGGTTTGGCAATATAGGCATCAGCCCCCCTGGCCAGTCCGTCAACCCTTGATGCCACATCCGCCCTGGCAGTCAGTATAACAACGGGGATATGACTTGTACGCGGATCGTTTTTCAGCAGGTCAAGCATTTGTATCCCGTCCATGACCGGCATCATTACATCGGTGATGATTATGTCAGGGATAATTTGGGTTGCCATGTCAAATCCTTCGGCTCCGTCAGCAGCGGCAGTCACGGCATAATCATCCGCCAAGATTGTCATCAGGTATCTGATTACATCTTCATTATCTTCCACAATGAGCAGTATGGGATTATTGTCGCCCAGCCGGCTGATGTCCGGATGCCCTGTCATTTCTTCATCGGGAGTGCCGGGTGAGGTCAGAGATCTCTCCTTCACGCGAGTTTTCTCCTCTTCACCAGGTTTCTCGGCACTGCGCGTGACCGGAAGTGTGACAACAAACTCGGCACCTTCGCCATAGACGCTCTCAACCCTGACAGTGCCTCCCATCAGGGTGACAAGCTCCTTTGTCAAAGCAAGGCCGAGACCGGTCCCGGGAGTTTTGCCGGCTGTTGTGCCAGACTCGCGGGTAAATCTCTCAAACACAAAGGGCAGGAAGCCTTCAGTTATACCTGGCCCGTTGTCAGAGACCCTTATCTCATACCTGCCTCCGCTGATCATATCAGTACTCACAACCACCTTCCCGCCAGGCTGAGTGAATTTCAGGGCGTTGGTCAACAGGTTAGAGACAACCTTCATAATCTTGTCAGCATCATAGTCCAGCACCATTTCATCATGACCGGTAACGTATTCAAGGTCTATTCCTTTCGATTCGGCAAATGACCTGAACAACTCAATGGCATGCCTAATACAGAGGCTGACATCAGCCCTGATCATACTAACCGGCATGGCCTTTGCCTCCAGCTTTGCCAGGTCAAGCATCTGATCAACCAGATTAAGGAGGATGCTGACATTCCTCCCGATGGTCCTGCAGCCCTTCCTGAGCCATCTGTCAGGATCACTGCTGATCAGGTCATTCATTCCAGTAATCACTGTAAGCGGCGTACGAAACTCATGAGAGATGCTTGCATAGAGTCTCTTCCTGGCTTCATCAACTTCTCGCAAACGCGTTGCTTCAAGCTGCTCCAGCCTGATACGCTGAGAGATGAAATTCAGTACAAAGATCATTGCGAAGCCGGTGATCCATAACACATTGATTACCCAGAGTGAGATGTTGACCTCAGACGTCATCTCAGGCGGAACGGTCAGTCTGGGATGAAGGAGACCGGCCAGGATAACCGTAATAATGTATACGACATATATCAGGATAGAATGCCGTTTTTCCCTGTAGTTCAGGGTAAAGAAAACGAGGGCAAGCCCTACGAGTACCAATCCTCCGGAATAGGGTATCCCACCCAGCTTAATAACAGTATAGAATGTCACCAGGGCTACGACGATCTGGTCAATCAGTTGCCATACCACATACTGCCTCCGCCTAACCAGGGGTATAACGATGCCCTGCGTATACACCAATGCCAGGAACAGTCCGTAGTAGATTATTATCCTCAACTCAGGGAAAACAATGTGGTATATAATAACAAGGAGCAGTAACATGCATGTAACCGCGATACTTGAAATCCAGTACATCTTCTGCTGGGCAACAGTATTCTTATCTGCCCCCGGGTAACTAAACCTGAGGGTGATCCATTGGTCTGCCTTTGCGAGAAACGGGGGCAACATCTCAACAACAGATCATAAGTTGATAATCAAATTCTTATGTAAGATACAGGAATTTTTAAGGCAAGTCAAGTTTATTTAGAAAACTATCGGACTACTCTACCACCCCGGCAGGAAATTCAGCCCGAACACCCCGTTCCTGAAGCCGCCGTTCTGCAGAGGGAAGGCATAGTAGGGTTCCAGCACCAGGTAACCGAGGAGATTGATCCTTACAGAGAGCCCGGTACTGTATAGAGGGAATTTCTCGTTGTCTGCCGCATGAGTGTCACGGTAGTTGAAGATGATCTTGTCTCCCCTGTACCAGGCCATTCCGGCATCAAAAAAGAGATTGAGGTCGGTCAGGATCCATTTTGATTTGATCAGCGCCAGCCTCTCCGGTCCGGTGAACGGGAAGCGCAGCTCCGCATTGGCAACAGCCATCCGCGTGCCGTTCAGCCTTGAGAGATTGAGTGAGGTCAGTCCGGGAGTGTCACCGGTATTGTAGGAGATATTTTCATAACCTCTTATTAACCAGGGATAACCAATATACAGCGGCTGAAGCACATTCTCATCGGTTACCTTTCCGTACATTCCATAGTTATATAACCTGAATGCCAGGGTAACTGGTTTGAGGTACATGTACTGCCGGTAATCAATCAATCCCGTAAATACTTCTGTGGCACCGAAATACTTGTCAACCTGGAATCTCGCCCTGCCTCCATGCATAGGCGCCGTC
>JAAZAP010000035.1 GCA_012514255.1 Bacteroidales bacterium
GGCAGCTTCGACGTATATGTGGGTGCAGTGAGACGCGCCCCGGATTGGTGGGTGAATCATAACCTGGAATGGGCATACAGGCTCGTAAAGCAGCCGGCACGGATAGCAAGACAGATTCACCTTGTGAAATTTGCATGGAGACTGATTATTGGCAAGTATTAGCAAGAATAATAGTCCCACATATATACTCTGTCTTAGTTAATAGGCATGCTCCTGATTCATTAATGTTTCAATGACACAGAACCTTCTTTAGAGTGTTGGCAATTATAAATCTCTTTTATAAGCTGAATGAATGACAATACCCTCTCAAATATACCTCTACAGGATCATACATATTGATAATCTGTCTTATGTTTTAAGGGTAAATGAAATTACATGTCCATCACACTGCGAGGCGAATCCTGATTATATTAACATCGGTGACAATTCATTAATTGAACACAGACGGACCATGCCAATGCCATCTGCAACAGAGTGAAGGGTATAGCCGGAGATATCAACAAAAGCATTGAAGTATTTGTAAAAAAAGGAGTGGTATTACTAACTTTATAAGCATGATAACATTCAGAGTCGGAAATATTCTGGAGTCGCAATCGGAAGCTCTTGTAAATACCGTAAATACGGTAGGTATAATGGGTAAGGGTGTTGCTCTGGCATTCCGGAAGACATTTCCTGATGCGATGGAAGAATACCTCAGGGCAGTCCGGGAAAATAAAATCCGGGTCGGAGAAGTCCAGGTTGTGAAAACACGGTACATCACACCCCGGTATATAATTAATTTTCCAACAAAGACTCACTGGCGTTATCCATCGAAAATTGAATATATTGAAACAGGATTATCTGATCTCGTCTTGAAAATTAAAGACTACCAGATCAGGTCAATATCTCTTCCCCCACTGGGATGTGGCAATGGCAAACTTGACTGGAAAATAGTTAAACCCCTCATGATCAGCCGCCTGGGGCAAATTGCAGATAATGTTGAGGTTATTATTTACGAACCGGGCTTTTCGGACCAGGAGGTTGTTCATAAGGAGGAAATCAAATTAACTCCGGCCAGAGCCATGCTTATCTACCTCCTTAAACAATACCAGGTTCTCGGTTATTCTGTAAATCTGCTGGTCGCTCAAAAGCTGGCTTATCTGCTCCAGAGGTTTGGTGAACCTCTGAATCTCGAATTTGAAAAAGGAACATATGGTCCCTATGCTCACAGGCTGTTTCATTTGTTAAAGTACCTCAACGGTTATTTTATCCGCTTCAGAGAGGAGGAGAATACGCCGGGTACCATAATAACAATTGAGGCCGGCAGGTATCCACTGGTTGAGGATTACATTGCTGATGAACTATCAGAAGAGAAGAAAGAACGTCTGCAGAAAGTTCTTAAAGCTATAGAGGGGTTTGAATCCCCATTTGGGCTTGAGCTCCTGGCAACGGTGGATTTCATAGTTCAACAGACGCGCGCCTGGGACTATGAAACGATAATGAAAGATATTTCCAACTGGACCTCCAGGAAGAAGGAGATCATGAAACCTTATCATGTTGCGGTAGCCACAAAGCAGGTGAATACATTTGATTCCTTCTGATGGTACTAAGATTAAGGATTATACTCTTTGGAGTGTTGATTGTCCTTGTTTTTATGTTTATAGGCGGCTGCAGGAAGACCGGTTTGTGGCTTGTCAGGGAGGATGTGCCGATGCATGCTGATGCCATGATACTGTTGATGGGACCTTTCCCGGAAAGGGTGCTTTAGGTTGCAGACCTCTATCACGAGGGCATAACTGACAACCTGATCATCGTCTATGAGAGCATGGGTGCATACCAGGCACTGGAAGAGAGAGGAGCCACTATCATACGCACTACCGAACAGGCCCGCGATGCCGCTGTGGCGCTGGGGGTACCGGACAGCTGCATAACCATGCTGCCGGGAGATGCACGAAGCACCCTCGATGAGGCCCTGGCTGTAAGTGATTACCTGGCCATGCAGCCCGGACCGGACACCCTGATCCTGGTTTCGTCACCCGCTCATATGCGGAGAGCATACATGATATTCAAAACGGTTCTTAAGAGGGCGGACCTCAATACTTATGTCGGATGCAGCCCGAGTAAATACTCATCGTTCAATCCCGACAGGTGGTGGAGGCGGAAGGAAGACATTCAATCCGTCCTTTCGGAATGGATCAAAATACTAAACTTCAAAATAATTGAACAGGGGAAGGCACTTGTTAGCAACTAAATTTTCAAATTATTCCTAAACAACTTATCTTCGTCTCATCATGTCCGAACTGGTAATAACAGGCTGGCCGACCATCCTCCTTGCCTTCGTGAGCTCATCTGCCATCACGTGGTATTACATTCCCAAGATCATCAAGGTAGTCTACAAGAAGCATCTGTCAGACAGACCCGGCAACCATAAAATCCATAAAAAGGACACTCCCACCCTGGGAGGCATCGGCATCTTTGCCGGTTTCATCTTCGGATTCCTGATAGGGGTGAACGGATACATGCATACTGTCTCATACTTCACTGCGGCAGCCCTGATACTCTTCTTCATCGGCCTGAATGACGATCTGCTGAATCTGAATGCATGGAAAAAGTTTCTTGCGGAAATAGTCACGGCATTTATCATTGCCCTCTTTACTGATCTGCACTTTACAAGTTTTCACGGTTTCCTGGGTGTGGGTGAGGTGCCGGCATGGGTTTCTTACCTGACCACTGTCTTCATTATTGTCCTTATCATCAATGCTGTGAACCTGATAGACGGCATTGACGGACTGGCAGCATCCGTGGGGGCCATTGCATCCATCTTTTTTGGTATCTGGTTCTATCTGTCAGGCGATTACGGCTTCACCGCCATGGCAGCCGCCCTGCTCGGCTCGCTGGTAGTCTTCCTGTACTTTAACATCAGCAACGGCAGGATGAAGATATTCATGGGTGATACCGGTTCAATAGTAATCGGCTTCACCCTTGCCGTGATGGCCATCAGGTTCAACGAGCTGGATGCTGCAGGCAGATCTTTCCGTGACCTGGCTTCAACGCCGTCAGTATCAATTGCCGTCCTGATAGTACCCCTGTATGACACACTTCGCGTCATCATGCTTCGTTTCAGGAACCACCAGAATATCTTCAAGGCCGACAACCGCCATATTCATCACCTGATCCTCCGCCTCGGCATCTCTCACAGGATGGCAACACTGTATATAGTTTTATTCAATGCCATGATGATAATCCTTGCCCTGTTGCTTGACGGCATAGGTATTCTGTGGCTGGGGCTTGTTCTGCTTGTAATATGCTCCCTTACCTCATTCCTGCTTATGCATGCCGTGAAGCGCAGGGAAGCTGGTCTGGCCAGGGTCACGGGGCAGCCAGAGATGCATTGAGGTTCTACTCATTCTTTAAGGTCAGCATATCCTGCTGATCATTTACTCCTTCCTTTTCTTGCGGATGCCTGTTATAACCGATATATCTCCTGAAGTGCTCCGGGACCGGCACCGGCTGTCTTCCCGGCAGATCAACGCTCTTTTTGGGGGCAGGATCATGGAGGAGATTCCGGAGGAGAAGGCAGCGTGTCTGGAAAAGGTCGGGGAGTTCATCAGGGTGACGGATGCACTCCGGGAAGCAGACATTGAGTTCATACCTCTGAAGGGTCCGATACTCTCATACAGGCTCTATGGTGATCCATCGGTCAGGTACTTCCATGATCTGGATATCCTGATTGCCCCCACTGAGACAGGCCACGCAAAAACAGTGCTGGAAAACAACGGGTATGTGTCAACCGAAAGGGTATGGCCTGAGGATGAAAACAGACAGAGGCGGTTGCTGAATTATCATCATGATATCATATTCATACACCAGGTTAAACAGATAAAGGTTGAGCTTCACTGGAGGTTAAGGCACAGACAGGGGCTGGATGATAAGAAGGCGGATCTTCTGATAAAACAGAATCTGTCTGAAACAGAATACTACGGCCGTTCATTTAAAGTACTTGACAGCGAGATGGAGCTTTTGTACCTGGTGATGCATGGAGGCTCTCATCAGTGGGGAAGACTCAGCTGGCTCCATGATGTCATTGAATTCATGAAGTTTCATGAGATAAACGAGGCAAAATTCAGGAGGCTGGCGGATGATTTTCATGCCGGTCGATTCATTGCTCTCTGTAATGCAGTCATGACGGAATACTTTCCGGGGGCTGTAACGTTGCCGGGTCACACATCACTGCCGGCTTATATGGTCAGACTGACAGGAGAGAGGATAACAGCCGATGAATATCCGGGTCCGTTCTCTGTAAAAAAGTCAATTCAGAATCTTCGGTTTTCACTGATTGCATATCCGGGGGTTACATATAAGTTTAAGGTTATTGGCAATATTATTTTTAACAGGTGAATAGCAATACAGGCATGTTTTCTGATCAGGGTCCGGGTCATGATAAAGAGTGTCTGCACAAAATGTTCCCGCTGAATGACGCGGTAATAAAAAGAGTTCAGGTTCCCCGGGAGGTTACCAGTCCGCTCTATAGTGACAAATATGTCCGGGTTAACAGTAACTGCTTTGAGTTGAAGGTGCCGGGAACGGGAGCTTTCTTTGCCTGTGATGGTAATATGGCGGAATACAGTATTGAGCCGGGAGCGGACCCGGAGTGGGTGCGGCTGTATCTCAAAGGGCAGGTTTTGGTGGCTTTGCTGCATCAGAGGAAGATTATTAACTTCCACGCGAGCAGCTTTGTTTATTCAGGGCGCGGGGTGATGATACTGGGTGAGACCGGTGCCGGGAAATCGTCATTGACAGCCTCGTTTGCCCTTGAGGGTGCCGGTTTCCTGACCGATGATATCACACCGGTGGTTTATTCTGACGGTGACCCC
>JAAZAP010000330.1 GCA_012514255.1 Bacteroidales bacterium
ATATCTTTTACCAATGCTGCCGCTTCTGACAAAGTATAGAGTTTGCCATGCTCCACTTTCGCGAGGGCAAACTTCTGATTCTTGGTAAGCTTAGCCATTTCTATTCACTTAGTTATATTATTTACCGGGGAATGCACCTGTTACGGTGATACCCATACTTCTGGCTGTCCCAGCCACTATCTTCATCGCGGATTCGAGGGTAAAGCAGTTAAGATCCTGCATTTTATCCTCAGCTATAGTCTTTACCTGGTTCCATGTTATCGAGGCCACCTTGCTGCGGTTAGGTTCCGGGGAACCCTTCTTCGCCCTGGAGGCTTCAACAAGCTGGACTGCCACGGGAGGGGTTTTGGTGACAAAGTCAAATGACTTGTCATTGTATACCGTGATAATTACCGGTATGACCTTCCCTGCCTTGTCCTGGGTACGGGCATTGAACTGTTTGCAAAACTCCATGATATTCACACCTTTGGAACCCAGTGCAGGACCTACGGGTGGAGATGGATTGGCTGCTCCGCCTTTAATCTGTAATTTGATTAATCCAGCAACTTCTTTTGCCATAATTAAAAATTTGCATTGTTTATCGCGAGAGCATGACTGCCGCTTAAGGAAGCATTATAATTCACGGCTGTCAATTTCCTTATTTCCCTAACTTTCTTTCTCTACCTGCATAAAGCTCAGCTCAAGCGGTGTCTTTCGTCCGAAGATCTTGACCATCACCTTGAGCTTGCGCTTCTCTTCGTTGACCTCTTCAATCACTCCGGTAAAACTGTTGAAGGGTCCGTCTATCACTTTAACCGTCTCGCCCACTACGAACGGGATGTTTATTTCCTCTTCGCTGGCTGCCAGTTCGTCCACCTTACCAAGGATACGGTTGATCTCCGCCTTCCTGATGGGTGTGGGTTCGCCGGACTGCGTTCCAAGGAATCCCAGCACATTCGGGATATTACGCAGCACATGGGGCACTTCGCCCACCATGGCAGCCTCTACGATCACATAACCAGGGAAGAACGGGCGCTCTTTGCTCACCTTCTTTCCAGCCCGGATCTGGTAGATCTTCTCCGTTGGTATGAGTACCTGAGTGATGTAATCCTGAAGCTTCAGGCGGACGATTTCACTTTCAAGGTATTCCTTGACCTTTTTCTCCTTGCCACCAATAGCCCTGAGCACATACCACTTCCTTACGTTTTCACTCATCTGTGACCGCTATCTTTTTTTTAATACAACAAACCGTAGACAGCACCCATAACCTTTTCAAATAAAAAGTCCATAGCCCATATTACGAGGGCCAGGATGACCGAGGTGATGAGTACAAGGGTGGCGCTTGCCTGGAGCTCGTTCCATGTGGGCCACGTCACCTTGTGCATCAGTTCGTTATATGATTCTTTAAAGTACGTCCCTATCTTCATAATAAGACTTCAATTTTGCACGGGAGGAGAGGCTCGAACTCCCGACACCTGGTTTTGGAGACCAGTGCTCTACCAACTGAGCTACACCCGTGTACATTTTGATGGTAACCGCGCGCGCCTGCGCACGGTTACCATGCTATATATTTAATAAGGTCTCTTAGTCGATGATGTCAATCACCTGTCCTGCACCAACAGTACGGCCGCCTTCGCGGATAGCGAAACGGAGCCCCTTGTTGATGGCCACCGGGTAGATCAGTTCCACTGATATGGTAACGTTGTCACCGGGCATAACCATCTCTGTTCCTTCGGGGAGAGCAATCTCACCTGTAATGTCAAGGGTACGGAGATAGAACTGCGGACGGTAGTGGTTGTGGAACGGCGTATGACGGCCACCTTCCTCTTTCTTGAGCACGTAGACCTCAGCCTTGAACTTGGTATGGGGTGTTATTGAACCCGGTTTTGCAAGCACATGACCTCTCTTGATCTCCTTCTTGTCAACGCCACGGAGGAGAAGGCCAACGTTGTCACCTGCTTCACCCTGGTCAAGGATCTTGCGGAACATCTCAACGCCGGTACATACGGTCTTGCGCTTCTCGGAGCCGAGGCCGACTATCTCAAGCTCATCGCCTGTGTGAACTATTCCGGTCTCAATACGGCCGGTAGCAACTGTACCGCGGCCGGTGATTGAGAATATGTCTTCAACAGGCATCAGGAAAGGCTTCTCATTGTCACGGGGAGGTATGGGGATATATTAATCAACCACATCCATCAGTTCCATCACCTTATCTTCCCACTTGGCCTCATGATTCATAGCACCGAGTGCAGATCCGCGGATAACGGGAGCATTGTCACCATCAAACTTGTAGAAGTTCAGAAGGTCACGGACCTCCATCTCAACGAGGTCAATCAGTTCCTCATCATCAACAAGGTCAACCTTGTTAAGGAAGACGACGATCCTCGGCACATTTACCTGGCGTGCGAGAAGGATATGTTCACGTGTCTGGGGCATCGGGCCGTCAGTGGCAGCAACAACGATAATGGCGCCGTCCATCTGGGCAGCACCGGTAACCATGTTCTTCACATAGTCAGCGTGACCCGGACAGTCAACGTGCGCATAGTGACGGTTTGCCGTTGAATACTCAACGTGAGAAGTGTTGATTGTAATACCTCTCTCCTTTTCCTCGGGGGCATTGTCGATTGA
>JAAZAP010000331.1 GCA_012514255.1 Bacteroidales bacterium
AGTCGATGGCAGGCAGGGATCTTTTTGATTGCTGGTTTTTCATGGCTCAAAGGACTCCTGTTAATAAGGAAATAGTTGAATCGAGGATGAAAATGCCGATGTCTGATTATTTACAGTTGTGTCTTGATCTTCTGGAGGGTTTAAACGACAGGGGTTTACTTCAGGGGATGGGTGAACTGATGGATGAGGAGATGAAGACCTTTGTGCGCACGAAGCTGCGGACGGAGACGATCGGATTGATGAAGCTCTACAGGGAGTTTCCTATATACAGTTGATTATTTGAGTTAGTATGGCAAAAAGGATTTATCTGTGCAGTCCGCACATGGGGGGCGGGGTAAGGAAGCGATTCACATCATAACTGCACAAATAAACAATAATTGATTATATTTGCAGTTAGAGTGTAAGTATTGTAATGCAGATTACCGGTAAAACAAGTGTACGTTTATGGGTTGAGGAGCTTCAGAGGCGGGGACGGATTACCTTTTCTCTTCAGGATGCCATCTGTCAGTTTCCTTCACATAAAATTTCGGCCTTGCGAAATGCTCTTACCCGACTGGTGGCGAAGGGCAGGATTGTCTCAGTCTGGCAGGGATTTTATGCCATAATCCCCATTGAGTACGGCTCTGTCGGAATGATACCGCCTGTATTGTATATAGATAACCTGATGGCATATCTTGGGAGGCCATATTACATCTCGTTGTTCAGTGCTGCAGTTTTTTATGGGGCAGCTCATCAGCGTCCGCAGGAGTTCAGTGTAATGACATCGTCCGGTTCACTTCGCCCTTCGGAAAAGAAAGATGTCCGGATAAATTTTAAAACAATCAGGGAAATCGATCCTGATTTTATCATTAAGAAAAAGACCAGAACCGGGTATGTAAACGTTTCATGTCCTGAGCTAACGGCTACTGATCTCGTAAGGTACGAGGGTGAAACGGGTGGATTGAACCGGGCTGCAACAGTACTGAATGAGTTGGCAGAGTACCTGCAATTTGGGAAGATGCGGGATTCATTTTTTTCATTTGTGCCTTCTCCGGTGATACGGCGTACAGGCTATCTGCTTGATAAAGTTCTTAACCATTCCCGGCCGGCAGAAGAGCTGTACGAACAAATACAGAAGCACAGGTGTTCAACACGCCTTACACCTCTGAAAACGGGTATGCCGGCTCAGGGTCATGTCACTGACAGAAAGTGGGGCATAATAGTCAACACAAGCATCGAGATTGACGAGTGATACCTGAATATGCAATAATAGAATGGAGGAATACAGTACTCTGGGGCGGGATTGAGCAGGTTGAGCTTGATCTGGTAATCAGCAGGGCTCTGGCAGAACTGTACAATGATGATTTCCTGGCAACGCACCTTGCATTCAGGGGAGGAACGGCCCTGCACAAGCTGTATCTCAGCCCGCAGCCACGGTATTCGGAAGACATCGATCTGGTGCAAATTAATCCTGAACCGATAAAAGAGACCATCAGTCGTATAAGCAAAGTCCTTTCATTTATTGGTGAACCCTCCGTAGATCAGAAAGCAAATAACAATACCCTGGTCTTTCGTTTTGAATCAGAAATACAGCCTGTTGTACCGCTGAAGCTGAAGGTGGAAATAAACTGCAGGGAGCATTTCAGCATTCTCGGGTTGACAAAGATCAGATTTAACGTAAATAATCAGTGGTTTTCCGGTGAAAGCCAGGTAACCACCTATCAACTTGATGAATTGTTGGGCACAAAGCTCAGAGCATTATACCAGCGCCGAAAAGGGAGAGATCTGTATGACCTTTACAAAGGGCTGTCATTGGCGGATGCTGGTGCCGGGAATATCCTGAAGTGTTATACTGAATACATGAAGCACTCTGCAGTTACACCTCCGTCAAGGAAAGAGTTTCTGAGAAATATTGAACTGAAGATGCAGGATAAGGATTTCCTGAGTGATATGAAGATGTTACTGCGTGTGGGTGAAAAGTATGATCCGCAAAAGGCCTGGGAGGTGGTGAAGTCCGTATTATTGGACAGGATGTAAGGTCCGGACGCAAAGTAGAGTTATTATAAATACTATATGGGGAAAAAGATTTATCTGTGCAGTCCGCACATGGGGGGCGGGGAGATGAAATACGTTCAGGAGGCATTTGACTCCAACTGGATAGCTCCGCTGGGGCCGAATGTTGACGGTTTTGAGAGGGAACTCTGTGCTGCCACGGGGGCGAAGCATGTTGCGGCTCTCTCCTCCGGGACGGCCGCCATTCACCTGTCGCTGATAATGCTTGGTGTGGGGCCCGGCGATTATGTGATAGGACAGTCGTTCACCTTCTCAGCGACGGTGAACCCGATAGCTTACCTGGGGGCGACGCCGGTGCTGGTGGACAGCGAATCTGATACGTGGAATATGGATCCCGGGCTTCTTGAAGAGGCTATTCTTGGTATTAAGTCAGGGGTCTTGCGGTCTTGCGGTCCTGCGGTCTTGCAGTCAAAAAACAACGAGGAGGGGAGGTTGCCGAAGGCGATTATTGTGGCGCATCTGTATGGGATGCCGGCGAGGATGAGGGAGATAATGGCCGTAGCGGATAAGTATGGGATACCGGTGATTGAGGATGCTGCCGAGGCGCTGGGGTCAGAATATATGGGGCGGCGTGTGGGTTGTAACAGTAAGTTTGGGATACTGTCGTTCAACGGCAACAAGATCATCACCACCAGCGGAGGCGGGGCGCTGATATCTGATGATGCGGCGCTTATTGAGCGGGCGAGGTTCCTTGCCACCCAGGCGCGCGATCCGGCGCCGCACTATCAGCACAGCGAGATAGGATATAACTACCGCATGAGTAACGTGGTTGCCGGCGTGGGGCGCGGACAGCTCGAGGTGCTTGACCTGCGGGTCCGCCAGCATCGCGAGTTCAACGCCTGGTACCGCGATCTGCTGAAGGATGTGCCGGGTGTCACCTTCCAGTCGGAGCCGTCGCCGGATTTCTATTCCAATTTCTGGCTGACATGCATCGTGATTGATCCCGCCGTGGCGGGGATCGACCGCGAAAAACTTCGCCTTGCGTTTGATGCGGCGAATATTGAGTCGCGTCCCCTCTGGAAGCCGATGCACCTGCAGCCCGTCTTCGCCGGGTGTCCGGCATATGTCAATGGCACTTCGGAGAAGCTGTTTAATAATGGTCTCTGCCTGCCGAGCGGGTCGAACATAGATGCTGAGGGCAGGGAGCGTATAGCGGAAGTGATCAGGAGGGAGTTTAAGGTCTGAAGGTCTGAGGTCTAAAGGTCTGAAGATCCTGTTAAATAAGACTTTGGATGCTTGACGCAGTTGCCTTTATCCCTCTTTTTTATTACCTTTATATCTCGTTGAACAAGCCCAATGCTAACGGTTACTGAACATAATAAAAGGCTGCCTGAAGAATTCCGGAAGTATTTTTGGGATGTTGATTATGATCATCTTATCCTGGAGAAGTATCCGAAGTTCATTGCGGAACGTATTATGAACTACGGTGATCTTGATTCTGTTAGATGGCTGCAGTCGGTTCTTGACAGGGAATTCATCAGGTCTGTTGTTTTGAACAGTCGGAACCTGAATCCCAAAACAAGGAATTATTGGGAACTGGTGTTAGG
>JAAZAP010000332.1 GCA_012514255.1 Bacteroidales bacterium
AACCCGGTTACGTCTGTGAGCTAAAGTATGACGGGGTATCAATCAGTCTCACGTACGAGAACGGTTCACTGGTAAGGGCTGTTACCAGGGGCGATGGTTTGAAAGGAGATGATGTGACCGTCAATGTAAGGACTATCAGAAGCATACCCGTCAGGGTCAGCGCAGAAGGCATACCCTCCTCCTTCGTCATCCGGGGTGAGATCTATCTCTCCCGCAAGGGATTTGAGCAGATGAATGTATCCCGTCAGCAGAAGGGGGAGCTCCCCTTTGCCAATCCCCGCAATGCAGCTGCAGGCACACTCAAGCTTCTTGATCCGCGTATTGTTGCATCGCGCCCGCTGGAGTGCTTTCTTTACTACCTCATGGGAGACAATCTTCCTGCCGGAACTCACTATGACAACATTATGGCAGCCCGTTCATGGGGTTTCCGGGTACCGGATGTGATTGAGCACTTCAAGGACATAGATGAGGTATTGCACTTCATCAGCATCTGGGAAGAGAAGAGAAAGCAGCTTCCTTATGACACTGACGGGGTGGTTGTCAAGGTCAACTCACTGGAGGCCCAGCAGCTGCTGGGAAACACGGCCAAGTCACCCCGATGGGCCATTGCATACAAGTATGCTGCCGAGCAGGCAGTGACGGAACTCCTGTCTGTGGACTTCCAGGTGGGGCGGACAGGCAATGTCACACCCGTGGCCAACCTTCGCCCCGTGTCGCTGGCGGGCACAACGGTGAAGAGAGCCACATTGCACAACAGTGACCAGATTGATTTGCTGGGATTACATTATGGTGACAGCGTAATAATTGAAAAGGGTGGCGAGATCATTCCCAAGATTGTGGGTACAGACAGCTCACTGCGTCATCCGGATGCCGGTGCAGTAACATTTCCTGATCATTGTCCGGAATGCGGTACAGCGCTTGTCCGCAACGAGGGTGAAGCGAATCATTATTGTCCCAATTACCTGCATTGTCCTCCTCAGATCACCAGGCGCATCATACATTTTGTTTCGCGCAGGGCGATGGATATTGAGGGACTGGGCGAGGAGACCATAGAGATGTTATGGTCAAACGGACTTATTCATAACGTGGCGGACCTTTACGATCTTAAGCATGAGCAGCTCGCCTCCCTGGAGAGGATGGGTGACAAGTCAGCCTCGAATATCCTCTGGTCATTGACAGACTCACTCTCCGTGGCGTGGCCCAGAAAGCTTTTTGCCCTGGGCATCAGGCATGTCGGAGAGACGGTAGCCAGGACCCTGGCCGGTGCTTTTACTGACATCGACTCTCTTATGGGAGCATCGGAGGAGGAGCTCGTTGCACTCCCGGATATAGGGCCGCGGATAGCGGCAAGTGTGAGGGAGTATTTCTCTGACGCTGACAATATTCAGATAATAAACCGTCTGAAAGAAGCAGGGATGACCTTTAAGGGAGTTGCCCGCGATAACCTGGAAGGAGGTCCATTGACTGGCAAGACGGTGGTGGTGAGCGGTACCTTTGAAAACTACACCCGCGACGGCATCAAGGCGGCCATCGAAGCTGCCGGTGGCAAAGCCTCAGGCTCGGTATCGGGCAGCACCTCATTCATAGTGGCAGGCAGTGATATGGGACCTTCAAAGAGAGCCAGGGCCATGGCACTCGGTATTCCTATTATTACAGAGGAAGAATTCATCAAAATGATAAAAGAATAATCATTTGAGTGACCCGCATAAGCCAAAAAATCTATAGGTTTGCATTCTCATGGAACTTTTTTACAATCTCAGAATAAAAGCCGGCAACATGATACTTCGAAGGCGCCTCTCGGCCCTGAGAAGGATGAAGCAGGATTTTAGCCTTGAGAAGGCAAAAAAGGTGGGGATATTGTGGGATGCCACATTTGAAAATGATTTCCAGCACCTTGCAGCCCTCAACAGGCAGCTTTCAGAAGCGGGAAAAAGTGTTGAGGTAATGGCCTGGATACCCTCCAAAAATGTTCCCGACAGGCTCACAGGGTTAACATACATGAAGTTTCTCAGGAAGGGTGACCTTAGCTGGGCCTTTATCCCTGCATCGGAAGATGCAAAGAAATTCATTGCGGGGAAGCATGACCTGATAATTGATATCAATCCGTCATCTCTCTTTCCGCTCACTGCTCTTGTAGCTCTCTCCGCAGCACCGATGAAGGTTGGTCCTGACCTTACCGATGAGCCGGAGAAGACGCCTTACGACCTGATGATCAAGTCGCCCAAACCCTTCAGTATTGCCGGTTTCCTGGAGCAGACCATGCATTATCTCACTATCATCGGAAGCCCTGAGACGAGGGCATGATCAATCCAAAACTTTTTGTAATTATACCCGGGAGGCGGGAGACGGCAGGATGACTGTGTCAGGCGCCGGCTGAATCACTTGTACCGCGTCCGTGGCAGTGTTTGTATTTCTTCCCGCTTCCGCAGGGGCACGGATCATTCCTGCCCACCTTCTTCTCCACCCTGACAGGAGCAGTTTGCTGCTGCCGTTGTTCGGGTGATCCGCCACCGGCGCTCCGGTAGCTGTCATAGTCGCTCTTCTGTGTCCTGAGCCTGCTCATATCAGCCTGGCGGCGACGCTGTGCTTCCCTTACGTTGTCAGTTGATGCTGCCGGGATTGTTCCCTTCATCAGGAGGCTGACAACATCCTGGTTAACCTGGTTGATCATGGTCTTAAAGAGTTCGAACGATTCGAACTTATATATGAGCAGCGGGTCTTTCTGCTCATAGGTGGCGTTTTGCACTGACTGTTTCAGATCATCCATCTCCCTCAGGTGTTCGCGCCATGCGTCATCAATTGTAGCCAGCACAGCCGTCTTCTCGAAAGAGCGCAGCAGTTCCTTGCCTTCACTCTCAACTGCGGCCCTGAGGTTTGTGATGACGTTGTATGTCTTCACTCCGTCAGTGATGGGAACAACGACGTTTTCATAGGTTGCTGACATGCGCTCATACACATCTTTCAACACCGGGTAGGCAGTAGATGAGATTATGTCGCTCTTGCGACGGTATGCATCAATCACCTTGTCAAAGACAGCATCCACAACCTCATCATCATTCTTTTTGCTGAACTCCTCCCCTGATACGGGCGAGTCCATTGAAAGCGTCCTGATAAGGGCATACTGGAATTCTTCATAATCAGAGGTTTCCTTATAGAGAGTGACAATGTTCTCAGTCACGTCATACATCATATTGGCAATGTCAACGCTGAGCCTTTCACCGAGGAGGGCATGACGGCGTTTGCTGTAGATCACCTCTCTCTGGGAGTTCATCA
>JAAZAP010000333.1 GCA_012514255.1 Bacteroidales bacterium
ATTTGATCTTCCTATGAATGCAAATTCGGGCCGGTCAGGCGCCGGCAACTGGCTTATTTTTGCACTGCTGGTAACAAATGAAGCTGACCTGATTATCATTGCCCTTTCAGTTTTTCCATGAACCGCCCGTTGTCAATGATGAACCTTTCATGGAGACCTGATCCGTAGACTGCAGCAGTATCCTTCTCCTCAACCGTTCTGGTTGCAGTAAGACTGATTCCCGGCACAGGGAGTTGTGACATGTCTCTAGTTCAGGTCTTTGTATGGCAATGGTATTGGAAGGCGGTAATAGAGCCTGTTGCCGAACTGGGTCAGGTATGACCCGATCACCACCACTGAATCTGCATGATGTCCGGGTGTTTTCTGAAGATCAAGATACCCCGTGGTGGCCGTCTGCAGAAGCAGGCTGAGCGAGTCCATGTCTACCAGCCCGTCTACATAATCGCCACGGTAGTACTTGACGTTCTCCGCCATGTCTGAGAACTCCACGAAGATCTTGTACAGACCTCTCTCATCATAGCGGTCATTGACCCTGTACCTTATCTCAGGGTAGTTGGCTACCTTCTCGCCGCTCATCATATACTCCTCTATGCCGGGGATACGTTTGCCGGCCTGGTAGCCCAGCTTCGCCTTCACCCGTCCGCTCTTGTAATACTGTATCTGCTCGCCGTGAATGGTGTCATTGATATAAGGAGTGGTCCTGAAGAGCTTGCCATCAGGATAGTACCACTTTGCTTCACCGTTCTTTTTGTCGCCTGAATAGGGGATTTCCTGCTCCAGTGCTCCTCCCTTGTAATAGGTTCGGGTCATGCCTTCCCGGAGGCCGTTCTTGAATGTTACCTCCCGCAGCTTGATGTTATCCCTGATATAGTTCCGTACACCTGTGTATCCGGTATCAGGTTCGTGGCCTGCTCTCTTTCTTGCGTTATCCTGGCCTGTGCCGCCTCCGCAGGCTGACATTAATAACATCATAAATGCAATCGTCAGAATAGTCAGTTGTCTCATCCGGTTATTTTTTTATTGTTTCATATGTGAAATGGATCCTGCGTGTAATTTAACAATCATATCCCTCTGCCGGGTTCTTCTCATGCAAGTTTCATTTTATTTTTATTTCTGTGGTACGAATACTTCAAGCAGTGTAGCTGTCTCGCGGGGTATGATTGCAACACTGTCGGCCGAGGCGGGAATCAGGAGTGTCTCTCCCTCCCTGATCTCCTCGCTGTTCCCCATCCACTCTATCACGGCCATGCTCCCGGTACATATGTATATGATAAAAGAGTCAGTCAGGCTGTAATCCTTTATGACGGGCCTGTTGAACATTATCACGCTCGTATGGAACCACTGGCTCCCGGCCAGCAGAACAGTTTTATTGAGCTCGGGCTCTACGCGAACCAGGTTGTTACTGCCAAGGTCGAAGTTTATTGCGTCAAGAGCCAGGGCCGTATGCATCTCGCGAGGCCTGCCCGAAGCATCCACCCGGTCCCAGTCGTAGATACGATAGGTGACATCTGAGGTCTGTTGTATCTCTGCGAGCAGCACGCCACCGCCAATGGCATGCACCATTCCTGCCGGTATGAAAAAGACATCGCCTGCCTTCACCGGCGTGGCGTTGATGAGCTCCTCCACTCTTTTCGCTGCCAGGTGGTCAAGGTATTCCTCCTTCGTGGTTTTCTTCCTGAAGCCCGTGTAGATGACGGCTCCCGGTTTTGCATCAATGACATACCACATCTCGGTCTTGCCCCATGCATGATGCCTCTCGGCCGCCAGCCTGTTGTCAGGGTGTACCTGTATTGAGAGCCGGTCAGTGGCGTCAATAAGTTTTATCAGCAACGGGAACTCGGTCCCGTACTTCTCATAGACTGATTCCCCCAGAAGCTCGTCCATATAGACCTCAGCTATTTCTTCAAGGGTGTTGCCTTTGAGAAAGCCGTTAGCCACCACGGAGCTGGCGCCGGGCATGCCTGTTATCTCCCAGCTCTCACCGATCCTGGCTTCTGCCTTCGCCTTCTTTCCGAAGCGCCGGCTGAGAGTGCTGCCGCCCCAGAGTGTCTCCTTCAGCTCGGGCCTGAACCTGATGGGATAGAGTGATTGCATTGTTTCAGAACTTGTAATCTATAACCAATTTTGCTTTTTTGATTGATGAGGCTGCAGCCACCGCTACGCGGTGAGGCTCGCTCGCCTGGTATCTCTTCAGGTCTTCCACCGAGGCGAAGGTGGCGTCAATGACAAAGTCGCCCGCATGCCCAACATCCGTGATGTTCACACCTGTCCTGTATTCAATTACATACTTCAGCCTGTTCCCTACCGGCCCGAAGAGCTCCTTCAGCTTTCTTACCGACTGCTCTCTCTCTTCAGGAGTTACGGGAGGTGAGAGCTTAAAGATCACGATATGCTTTACCATACGGTTATTTTGCTACTTTTGGTGCAAAAATAATCATTTTATGCTTATTGTAGGGATTGCCGGAGGCACAGGATCAGGTAAGACAACAGTGGTTC
>JAAZAP010000334.1 GCA_012514255.1 Bacteroidales bacterium
CGCGATATCAAATCGCCGCGTCTCCTGGTGGGCGAGATGAACCGCACAACAACAATCCTCCGGGATATACTCAGTACCGACTTCAACAACATCATCGTGGATGATGAGGTGATAGCCGGCGAAGTGAAAAGTTACATCAGGGGGATAGCCCCTGAGAAGGAAAAGATTGTAAAGGTATACAAGGAGCAGTACCCTGTTTTTGACCATTATGGTGTCAGCAGGCAGATAAAGGGGCTCTTTGGCCGCACCATTTCATTCAAGGGCGGATCATATCTTATAATTGAACATACTGAAGCATTGCACGTGGTTGACGTCAACAGCGGCAACAGGTCAAAATCAGGCACTGACCAGGAGTCCAATGCCCTTTCGGTAAACCTCGAGGCTGCCAGGGAGATTGCCAGGCAGCTGCGGTTGAGGGATATGGGTGGTATCATAGTGATCGACTTCATTGACATGCAGTCGAATGAAAACCGCCAGGCCCTGCTTGACAGGATGATAGAGCTGATGAGTGATGACCGGGCAAAGCATAACATACTGCCCCTGAGCAAGTTCGGATTGATGCAGATAACCCGCCAGAGGGTGCGTCCCGAGATGAACATTGTCACTGATGAGAAATGCCCTGTCTGCAGAGGCGAAGGCAAGACAGCCCCGGCCATACTGCTTACTGATGAGATGGAGCGTACTCTGGCAACCATCATTGAGAAGGTGAAGACAAGGAAATTTATCCTGAGGACTCATCCCTATGTGGCTGCCTATCTGAGGGAGGGTCTTCTCTCCAGGATCAGCAAAATAAACAGGAAATACGCGGCGAGCATCAGGGTGCAGGGAATAGAGTCATTCCATTTCCTTCAGTATGAATTCTGTGACCGGCAGGGTAATGAGATTGATCTCACCTGATTTTTCTGTTATATCAAATAATGCATAAATCCTGACACCATGCAGGGTGGCGCGGCAGGTCCCGGACCTGCCGCTGCGTGTAATGATATTGATAATCCGCTTGGTGATGCAGATAACCGGTCAAAGGTAGATTACCCTGCCCGAGCCGGTACGTGTCAGGCTGACCTCGGGGTCACCCTGGAGGTAGACATTGCCGCTGCCGCTGATAAGAGCTTCCAGATCATTGCTGACAGTGGTGTAGACCGATCCTGATCCGGATATGGTTACCCTGGCTGATTCAGTGGCAACATCCCTGGCAAAAAGAGTACCTGATCCTGACAGGATATAGCGGCCGGTCACGGCCTCACCTGCCATTGTCAGATCACCCGAGCCTGACAGGGTTGCCTTCAGGGTTGTAGCCGCAACATCATCGGTCATGAGGTTTCCCGAACCTGATATGATCACAGAGACCTCGCTTCCAGTCATTGAGGCTGTGGTGATATCACCAGATCCGCTGTTGATCACCCTGACGGTGCTCCCTGCAAGAGCCCCGGCAACAAAATCACCTGACCCTGAGTTGATGATCTCATCTATCTGCGGTGCTGTGACAGTCACAACGGGGTGCCTGGTGTAGTTCAGGCAGTGTGTGCCCCTGATGGTGCTTACTTCAAGTGCCCCTGCCCTGACTTTAGTCTCTATATATGGCAGTATATTGCTCTCAGCTTCCACGATGATTGAATAGTCATCACCCTGGATATAGTTCACATGAAAGGATGTCTCATTGGCGATAGCCGTAAATGGTACAGCATCCCTTACTTCTGTCTGAACGTCCCCGTTTCCGTCAATGCAATCAAAAAAAAGTGAGCATGCAGACAACATCACCATGGCCATAATAATGGCAGGAATTGTTTTTTTCATCTTTCTTTTCTTTTTACTGTTCCCTGATAAGGACCAAGAAAATCTCCATCAGTTGCATGAAGAAGGAAAAAAATTACTGCTGCAGCAGTCTGATCTCGCCCCTGGTGGCGTCAATGCGAATCCGGGGCCGACTGCTTCCGCTACCTCTGCTTGCCTTTGTCAGGTAGAGTTTATCCTGGGCGCTGATCTCTGTCCGTTCCGGAGCCGGGGTGATACCCGGCAGAGACACAAAAGCATTGGCATGCCTTATCTCAAGGTCATAAGCCGATCTCTCATCCATGACCAGGTCGAGGTCTGCATATGATGATTTTATGTCAATCAGCCTGAAATCCGGCTCAATCTTCTCGAATGACAGGTTTCCGTATTTGACTGACAGGTTGATCTCGCCGGTGACCCTGTCAGCAATAATGTCACTGAAGTAGCATGTTCCGGTAATGACATCAACAGCGCCGAAATGAATGTCATCCCGTTTTGAGTCAAGGTCAACAGAACCGCACTTATCAATCCATGCCTTTGAGGAAACTGCCGATAGTTTGATATTTCCCGTTTCGCGGGTGCGTAATTCGCTGAATGACAAAGTGACCTTGCCCTCTCTGATGCTCCTGACGTTAGCCTTGCAGAAGGTGAGTTCCATCATCTGTGCGTTAATCACAGCAGCAGCGTCAAGGTTGCCGTTTGACAGTTTCAGGGCAAGGACCGGCACCTCGTCGCCTATATATACATCACCGTAGCTGTTGGTTATACTCAGTGTTGTGGAGGGAGGGCACTCAATGAAGTAGTCAATCTTCATTCTTGATTCAAAGTTGATAAGGTTCCTGGTCAGTCCCTTGAAGGTCTCAAAGAGAGGGGTGATGCCCTTGCGGAAGGAGGTCACGGCTCTCACGGTGCCGCCTGTCGATGAGATCTTCACGTCAATGTCTGACATCATGGCTTCAATCCTGTCATCAGTGTTTGATGAGGCGGATATCTCCACCACCACTGTTATTGAATCACTGTGTGACTGGGTTATGTGCACGTCGCCGTACTTGTTGGTCACCTCCATGACGGTCTCGTTGTCTGCCCGGAATGATCTCCTCAGTGTCTTGCTGTCGGTTATCTCCTGCCCGCAAAGACCCAGCGTGGCAGGCATTACCACAGCCAGGAGGAACAGTTTCCTATAATTCATTTCCTGTCATTTTTCCTGTTTCATTCTCATGCTCCTTCATCAGCCTGAGCATGTCCTCAAGCAGTTCTATGCGCAGCCTGTAGTTGTATATCAGGGCCTCTATGACCTCCCTGCTCGCCACGTTGTCCTGCAGGTCACTTATGATGCGGGCTGAGAGGCTGTCAAGCTCGTTCATTCCAGTGGTCAGTTCGCTGCTTATTTCCGGGTTGGCAATCAGGAGGGGCTCCGCTTCCTCGTACAGTGACTTTATCTTGTTGTCATAATACCTGTATGTTTCGCGGACCTCTGCCACCTGCGGGTCATTCAGCCGCTCCGATGTGCGCAGAACACCTGCAATGATGGCCAAGGCTGCACCGGCAACGATGACGGCGACGGCAGCACGCCAGAGATAGCCTGGCAGGCTTCTATGCATGCGGGGAAGGTCTTCTTTGATCCTTTTCCATAATCCCGGTCCCGGGATCTCTGTGTCGAGGTCATCCCTGACACTTTTTATATGCTTTTCCAGTTCATCCATCTCTGTGCATTTCAGATAATATTCTTTTCAGTTTCTCCTTCGCCCTGGCATACTGAGTCTTGGAAGTCGATTCCGATATGCCCAGTATCTGTGATATTTCCGTATGATCATATCCTTCAAGGAGGTAGAGGCTGAATACCACCCTGTAACCTTCGGGGAGCCTCTCAACTGCCCTGGCAATCGCTTTCGGGTCAGGCCACTGCATCTCCGAAGGTTCATCCGGAGGCAGCTCATAGCGGCTGTAGTCATCAATATAGATCATCTCGGCCTCCCTTTTCCGAAGTTTGCTTATGCAGCGGTTGATGACAATGGTCTTCAGCCAGGCGCCAAAGGTGGAGTCAGTGCGGTATGATCCTATCTTCCTGAAACAATCAGTAAATGCTTCCTGCAACATATCCTCAGCCTCTTCCCTGTTGCCCATAATTCGGTATGCAGTGTTAAACATCGCCTTTGAATAGAGCTCATACAGCCTGAACTGTGCTTTCCGGCTTCCCCTGCGGCACTCATCGATGAGCTTCTCATGTATGTGCAATCCCGGTGCTGCCAAGTTTCAGGTTATTCTTTGTAAATGACGCACCAAAGTTACTTTAGTTGCATGAGACTTGCCAGAGCATCCCTGGCAAGCCATATTTAACGAAAAAAATATGTTTATGCTTTCATTTTTATTATATTTGCATAGAGTTGACAACCTGATCGACTCACATAAAATAAAAGTCATGAGACTTTAAGATGCTTTTTACTGTCCAAAAGCAATTTTTCCATTCTTTTCATGGCTGCCCCGACACTTAGTCGGGGCTTTTTTTTGTGCATTCCCGGTGTTGTCTTCACCCGTTTTATCTGCAGATGCCGCAACCTTTTATGTTTTTTATCCTCTCTGTCAGGCACCTTTGCCCATTAGAAGCATTTAACCTTTTTTATACTTTTTGGCCGTTGTCGGGTGTGACAATCAGCAACTGATATTCATATATTAGCGGAAACAATCAAATTGATCATTATGCGAATGAAATATTTCCTGATATTGTTCAGCCTCCTAGCGGTCTCCTGTGCCCCCGGTGAGGAGAAGATAAACCGCAAAGCCGAGAGGATGCATGACGACATTCTTTCGATAGATACACACTGTGACACACCCATGCGTTTCTTCAGGAGTGGCGGATTTGATCCCGGCGTACGCAATGACCTGGGAAGTGTTGACTTTCCCAGGATGAAGGAGGGAAGGCTTGATGCAGAATTCTTTGCCATCTTTATAGGGCAGGGCCCCCGGACACCGGAGGCATATGAGCTGGCTCACAGTACCACCCTTGCCACCTTCGATTCTATCTATGCCACTCTTGCCCGTAACTCATCACAGGCTGCAATTGCACTTACCCCCGATGATGCACTGAGGCACAAGGCTGAGGGAAAGCTGGCCATATTTATAGGGATAGAGAACGGTTATCCGGCAGGGCAGGATCTGTCAAAGATTCAGCAATATTACGATCTTGGCGCCAGGTACATCACTCTCTGCCATTCATCCAACAATGACATCTGTGATTCATCAACAGATAAATCGGGGCCTGAGCATAACGGCCTCTCTGCCTTCGGTGAGGAGGTTGTAAAGGAGATGAACAGGGTGGGGATGATGATTGACGTGTCACATA
>JAAZAP010000335.1 GCA_012514255.1 Bacteroidales bacterium
CTATGATGACCGGGAGATAATTGAAGTGGCTATAAGAGAGGGCAGGGTGATCCTCACCCGTGACCGCCTTTTGCTGAAGAGAGCCACCAGGGCCACAGGTTATCTGGTGAGATCACAATACCATGAGGAGCAGCTAAGAGAGGTCTTTGAGGAATTCGGTCTAAAGAATCAGGTAAAGCTTTTCAGCAGGTGCATAGCATGCAACACCCTCCTGGAGGAGGTCAGGAAGGAAGACATTGCTGACCGGTTGCTTGCAGATACCCGCACCTACTATGACAGTTTCCGGAGATGCCCCGGATGCGACAGGATATACTGGGAAGGGTCCCATTATGACAACATGAAGAAAAGCCTGTTGCCGTTACTCTGAGCCATACGACATTCAGGTCCGGATTTTTAGGCACAATCGGTTAATTTTTCTAATTTCGCGGTTTGCATTTATGCCGGCTCTACACACTACTGACGCTTCGTTTATTTCTATGGTTAAAGAGAAACCGTTTAGCGCAGGCTGTAGCATTAGGCAGCAGAAGAACAGATCTGATAAACGATATGGCAGAGTATTACAGAAAAGAAGCCGCTGAACTGATCAGTGAGCTTGGCGTAAACGAATCCTCCGGTCTCACCACGGCAGAGGTGAAAAAGAGGCTGGAGCAGTATGGGTACAACCAGTTGGAATCGAAAGCCGGGAAAAGTTTCCTGAGGATGTTCCTTGAGCAGTTCAGGAGCTTCATGATCATAATACTGCTCATTGCAGCGGCAATATCGGGTGTTGTAGGTGTAATGGAGGGAGAGGGCCTTCTTGATACCTACATCATAATGGGTATACTGATTGTCAATGCTCTCATCGGGGCCGTTCAGGAGAAGAAGGCCGAGACTTCGCTCGAAGCGCTGAAGGAGCTGGCCTCGCCGTTGTCGAAGGTGCTTCGCGACGGCGCAATTACAGAGGTGAATACACGGGAGCTCGTACCGGGAGACATAGTCATACTTGAGACAGGGGCGGTCATACCGGCCGATATCAGGCTTACCGAGGCTGTTAATCTTAAGATACAGGAATCATCTCTTACCGGCGAGAGTGTCCCGGTGGACAAGCTCACCGAGGCACTGCAAGGGGATGACATCCCCCTGGGTGACAGGAAGAACATGGCTTTTTCAAGCGGTATGGTGACCTATGGACGCGGAAGGGGAGTGGTTGTTACCACCGGGATGCAGACAGAGGTGGGTAAGATTGCCGATATGCTGCAGCATGCGGGTGACACTGAAACCCCAATGAGCAAGAGACTCAACCAGCTGGGGAAGATGCTTGGTATTGTGGCTCTCGCCATCTGCGCAGTGATATTTGCTGTCGGAGTGTTATACGGTAACTCGGTGATGAGCATGTTCATGACCGCGGTGAGCCTCGCTGTGGCAGCCATACCGGAAGGGCTGCCTGCCGTTTCAACCATTGTACTGGCAATAGGTGTTCAGCGAATGGTTAAGCGTAATGCCATTATACGTACCCTGCCTTCAGTTGAGACCCTTGGCAGCTCAACGGTTATCTGTTCAGACAAGACAGGCACCCTCACCCAGAACCGTATGACAGTGGTTGAAGCGTATGTCAATCATAAGCATGATGTCATCAACCGTAGTGCCCCGGGCAGCAAGCTCAACGATGAGGAGATGAAGCTGCTCGCTATCTCAGTGCTCTGTGCTGATGCTTCCATGAAGATAAATGAGGATGGCAAGTTCACATTCACCGGTGACCCCACCGAGACTGCCCTGCTTGATTTTGGCGTACTGTATAATGTCCACAAGGACGAACTGGAAAAATTATATCCCAGGGTTGCCGAGATACCGTTTGACTCAGAAAGGAAGAGAATGACCACCGTCAACAGGATGGGAGAGAGAGAGACCAGGGTCAATGTGAAGGGCGGACTGGATGAGGTGCTCAGCGTATGCGATAAGATTATCATCAACGGAGAGGTGCAGCCTCTTGGCAGCAATGACATTGAACAGATCCGTGAGGCCAACGAGGAGATGGCTAACGCAGCTCTCCGGGTGCTTGCAATGGCTTACAAGGATTGCCATGAGGCGCCACAGGAGGTGACGATAGGGCAGTTGGAGAACGGACTCATCTTTACCGGCCTGCTGGGTATGATTGACCCGGCGAGGCCTGAGGTGATAGATGCTGTGGCGAAGTGTAATACAGCAGGTATCCGGCCTATAATGATCACAGGCGACCACAAGAGCACTGCAATGGCCATTGCCAGGGAGATTGGTATCTACCGTGAGGGAGATGTGGCAGTAACAGGATCGGATCTTGAAAATATCAATGATGAAGAGCTGGCAGCCTCTGTCGGCAGCATCTCGGTCTATGCCCGGGTGGCACCCGAGCACAAGGTCCGCATAGTAAAGGCATGGCAGAGTCACAACGAGGTAGTGGCAATGACCGGTGACGGCGTCAATGATGCACCTGCACTTAAACAGGCTGACATAGGCGCGGCGATGGGAGTAGTAGGTACAGACGTGGCCAAGGGTGCCGCTGACATGATACTCACCGATGATAACTTCGCCACCATCGTCTCTGCTGTGGAGGAAGGCAGGAGGATCTATGACAATATACTCAAAGTCATTCAGTACCTGCTCTCAACGAATGTGGGCGAGATCTTCCTGATACTGGTCACTTCCGTGTTCAATATGGGAATGCCACTGCTGCCGATACACATCCTCTGGATCAACCTCGTCACCGACAGCCTCCCGGCGCTGGCGCTGAGCGTTGATCCTCCCGAAGAGGGTATCATGAAACGTAAACCCCGCAGTACGAAAAAGGGTTTTATGACAAAGGGCATGATCTGGCGTGTGATGTACCAGGGGCTGATGGTGGGAATTATTCCGCTGGTGTCCTATATTATGGGACTGCACGACGGCGGAGAGGAGCTCGGGCGTACCATGGCATTTGCGACTCTCATGTTTGCACAGCTGGTACATGTACGCAACCTGCACTCGAACGAGAAATCATCATTCCTGTTCAACCCGTTGAAGAACAAGGCGCTTATTTGGGCCATCCTGGGATCTGCACTGATAGGACTGATAGTACTGCTGATTCCTCCGGTACGCGAAGCCTTCAGCCTGGCAGTCATGGACCGCGAGCACTGGATCATAGTGATTCTTATGGCCCTGGCTCCGATTCCTGTTGTTGAGCTGTTCAAGCTGTTGAGGATAAACGGGGTGAAGGGAGACGAGCAGTAATTCGTAAGTCTGCAGCCGGCAGGATTAGATATTTTTTTTACTGCTGACTGCTGACTGCCGACTGCTGACTGCTGACTGGTACTGCTGACTTACTTGGCAATGGGTCCGGCCGGAACCTCTTCCACCTTGCGTTCGCGTCTGCCGGTGATGCCAAAGAACCATATCAGGGAGAGTGATATGATTACCATGCCGGCAACGGTCACCCAGTCGGCCTTCTCTCCCGGTACAATCAGCCAGCTAAGGATGGCACCGAACACCGGAATTATGAATTTCCACAGGTTCAGCTCGCTCACCTTCACCTCGGGGCGTTTCAGAAGCACGTACCATCTGGAGAAGGTAAATGCTGACATGAAAGAGAGCCATGTGAGGACCAGCCAGTAGCGCAGGGGGAAATCGGGCTTGGAAGGAACCTCTTCAATGCCGAACGATAACAGGAACATTACCGCCCCTCCGACAAAGAGCGAGAATGAGCTCAGCACCAGCGGATTCATGTTTTTCCCGTTTTTGGAGACGAGTACATTGCTCGTTGCTGTGGAGATATTGGCAATAAAGATCATGATTATTCCAAGCATCTCTCCCGGAAGGCCAAACCGGAATCCCTGCCTGCCTGCACTTACGAGCACAATCCCGGCCAGGCCTAGAATGATTGTGGTCACCTTGGCACGGGTAAAGCGTTCCTCTTTGATTATTATCCTGGAGACGATGGCTGTCACGAAGGGCTGTGAACCGACGATCACTGCTCCCAGGGCGCCCGGCACACGATCCATGCCCAGGTAGAAGAGGATATAGTTGATAAACACCTGCAGGAGGGTGACCCAGATGGCCAGGCTGCGGTTCTCAAGGATCATCCTTACATATACCCGTGGTATTACCGTGAATGGGAGGATCATCAGTCCCGACAGCAAAAAACGGGTACCAGCGAAATGAACGGGAGTTGAATATTGCAGCCCCACCTTAATGAACGGATAGGCTGTTGACCACATCAGGCATGTTATTATAGCCCAGATGATGGTGTTGGCATGTCGGTCAGTCATCTGAAACAGATAAGACTGCAAATATCGCTTTTTTTATTTCTCCTTTTTATTCCAGTCAGGGGGTTTTACTCCCAGGAGATGCTCCACGAAGAAATCCATTCTCCTCCGTTCGCCATACTCCCCGCCGCTGCTGTGCTTCATCCCCGGCACCAGCAGGTAGTCAAAGTCCTTGTTTGCCTTGATAAGGGCATTCACAAGCTGGGTGGTGGAAGCGGGATCGACGTTATTGTCCATCTCGCCGTTGATAAGCAACAGTTTGCCTTTCAGCCTCCAGGCGTTCTCCACGTTTGACGACTCGGCGTAGCTCTGGTCAACTGGCCATCCCATCCATTGCTCGTTCCACCATATCTTGTCCATCCTGTTATCATGGCAGCCGCATGAGGAAACGGCAACATCATAAAATTCAGGGTGGAAGAGAAGTGCGCCGGTGGAGTTCTGGCCTCCTGCCGAGGTGCCGTAGATACCTACACGCTCAATATCCATGTACGGATATTTCTCTGCGGCAGCCTTCATCCATGATATCCTGTCGGGGAAGCCGGCATCCCTGATGTTCTTCCAGGCTACGTCATGGAATTTCTTTGACCTGTTGGAAGTCCCCATGCCGTCAATCTGAACCACAATGAATCCCAGTTCGGCCAGTGAGTTCATATTGCCGAAGGTGGGGCGGAACGACTTCGGAACGAAGCTGCTGTGCGGGCCGGCATAGATATTTTCAATCACCGGGTACTTACGCGAAGGATCGAAATTGAGGGGCCGGATGATCACTCCCCAGATGTCTGTTGCGCCATCACGACCCTTTGCAGTAAATACCTCCGGGAACTGCCAGCCGGTAGTCAGCAGGTCCTTTACATCAGCCTCGGCCAGTCTCATCACCTCGCTGCCGTCAGCCATGCTGCGCACCGATGAGACCGGGGGCATGTCAACCCTGGACCATGTGTCAACGAAATATTCCCCGTTCTCCGAAAAGTGGGCCTCATGGTTGCCGTCAGCCGGCGTCAGATGAGTCAGGTCCGTACCGTCAAAGCTAATTTTATAATAATGAATGAGGTATGGATCACCCTTTTCCCGACCGGAGGCCCTGAAGATGATGCTCCTCTCTTTCTCGTCAACTCTGACCACACCCCTCACAACCCACTCGCCACGGGTGATCTGGTTCTTTACCTTTCCCGTGTTTCCGTCATACAACCACAGATGGTTCCATCCGTCGCGCTCAGAGGCCCAGATGATCTCTCCGGTCTCCTTCACGTCGTGCCTGTATCGCTTGCCGCTGTAGTCTATGAAGGTGGGCGACTGCTCATCTATCACCACGTTCATCTTCCCGGTGGCGGCGTCAATTCTCATCACCCTGTAAACCTGGTGCCCCCGTTTGTTGTATTCAAAGGTCAGGGAGTTGCCAAGGGAGTCCCAACTGAAATTTTCAAGACTGTACTGGTTCGGGATCATGGTCTCGTCAACAACTATGTGCTTCCTTTCAGCCACGTCAAAGATCTGAGGATACAGCTGGGGAACAGCATCTCCGGGTTTGGTGTATTCGTAAGTATGGTATTGAGGCTGTAGCTGACCCTCGGGTGATGATTCCACGTAAGAGATCATATGCTTTTCTGCCGGAATTACCCGATAAGCCATTATTTTCCTGGAGTCGGGAGACCAGTAGATGGAAGCCGAGTAATATTTCCCAATTCCGCCGTCATAACTCAGCCGGTACTCCTTACTGTCATCGGTTGTTCTGATCCAGAGGTTGTGATCACGCACGAAGGCAATCATTTTTTTGTTTGGTGAAGTGTCCGGCCTGCCGATTGATTCATCACGGAAGCCCCACGGCCATCGGCCGTCTCCTCTCCATGAGAAGGGTCGCCTCGCCTCCCGCTGCTTCTTCATGGTATATCTCTTCAGATCACATGAGTAAACCCAGCCCGAATATTCAAAGGTCATGGTCTTCAGATCATCGGCCATGGACAGGTTCCTGATTGGCAGATTTGCGGCACTGATAGAATCACCTGAAGCCACGGCAAGTGCGCTTGCCACCCTGGCGGCATCAAATGCCTTTTTCCTTGTCTTCTTTACCGGATCAGCAAGAATATAGTCCTTGCCGGCAGGTGTCTGGTCCTCAAAGAGAAGGAGATTAGTTGCACCAACCCATTCCGGGTTGATGTCACTGTGCCATACCTTTCCCGACAGTTGTTTGCTGATACTGGCTGCCCTTTCATAATCCCTTTCGGTCACCTGACCTGAAAGGGTCAGACTGCCAGTGGCTGCAAACAGAATAGAAAATAAACCGTAAACAAATGTTCTGTTCATCTCACGACTGTTTTATTTTTATGCATAGTTAATATAAGTTTAGTGTATTTGAAACACTTTTCAGATGTTAAATTAGTTATTTTATGTTTTTTTTACATTATTAAAACCAAATTTAAGAGCCCGGACCGCGAGTTAAGATGAAGATTGAAGATTATATCGCAGAGCGATTGAGAGACGCCGGTGTCAGGCGGTTTTTCGGTATCCCGGGTGGTCCTTCAATACCATATATGGAAGCCTTCAGGAAGGCCGGGATAGAGTTTGTCCTGACGGCACACGAGGCTTCGGCGGCGGTAATGGCGGATGTAACGGCAAGGTTGACGGGTGTGACAGGAGTCTGTCATGCCACATTTGGTCCGGGAGCAGTGAATCTTGCTTCGGGGTTAGGAGGTTCGCTGCTTGACCGTTCTGCTGTCATTGCACTGACTTCTGAGATGCCTGACTCCTGGCTTGGACGGACTGCACAGATGAATATTGACCATCAGGCTCTGTTCAGGCCGCTCACCCGGGCCACCTTCCGGCTCAGCGCTGGCAATGCGCAGGAAGTGATTGATCGCAGCCTTCTACTGGCTAATGAAGAGTATCCGGGTCCTGTTCACATCGGGTTGCCGTCTGACCTTGCCGGCAGCGAAGTGTGCCTGACTGCAGCGGATGCCGGGGCAGGAGCAGGAGCAGGATCAGGATCAGGAGAGCCTGCGCCGGTTAGGTTTCATTCGGACCACCATAAGGAAGCTGGCGGAGAGAGTGAGGAACAGTCAGACAGCGGGTGCAGTCAGGGCCACAGTGGCATATGGAGCAGAGCGGGCGTGTTGATTGCTTCTGCACGCAGGCCTCTTATTGTTGGCGGTCTGACAGCCATGAGGACGGGGGCAGGAAAGGCTCTTGCAGGATTCCTCGCCGGGCATGATGTACCATTAATAGTCACCCCGATGGCAAAAGGAATAATACCGGCAGATCATCCCTGTTTTGCGGGGGTACTGTTCCATGCACTGAGCGACCGTCTGGGGAAGCTTATCAGTGAAGCAGATCTTATCATAGGATTAGGGTATGATCCCGTGGAGTATAATTATGAATCATGGCTTCCTGATATTCCGCTGGTCCATCTTGACACAAGGTCATCCGACCTGAGGATAAAAGGTGCCATCGAGATCGTATCGCCAGCATGGAGATGGTTTGAGATACTGGCACCATTGAATGATTCAGCTGAGATGGTCATGCTGGCCGCCGGGATCAGGCGTGAGATCAGTGATGCTTTCTCCGGCAGGTCAACCGGGTTCAGTCCTGTGACCGTTCTGTCCCTGTTGAGGGAGATCATGCCCTCCACAGCCACTGTCACTGCTGATGTGGGATCACACCTCCATGTTCTTGGACAGCTATGGGATGTGAAGGATGGTAAACTGGTTATGACCAACGGATGGTCCTCTATGGGATTTGGACTTCCTGCAGCTATTGCTGCTGCCCTGGCAGGTGATGGAGAGCATGTAGTGTGCATTACCGGTGACGGGGGTTTCCTGATGCATGCCGGCGAGATTATGACAGCCCGCAGGTTCGGGCTGAAGATAATCATAGTGGTGCTCAGTGACGGGGAACTGAATCTCATCAGGGTTAAGCAAGCATGGAAGAGTATTAATCCGTATGGTGTACAGGTCAGTACCGGTTCACTCTTTGGGGCAAACAGTTTTCTGGGGATTGAGGTCATACGTGTCACGGATGCAGTAGCCATGCGTTCCGCCGTCACAAAAGCACTTAGTCGCGACGACAGCGTGATAATAGAGGCTGTTATTGATCCCTCCCTGTACGGTGATTTAGTTGTAAGAAGCTAAGAGGCTGCTATTCCTTCTCTTTCTTAGCAGCCGGCTTTTTGGTTTTTGGTGCAGGTTTTGTGGCTTTAGTCCTGGTTGATTTTTCCTCTTTTTCTGTCTTTTTGGCAGCACTTTTAGCCGTTGTTTTGGCGGGTGCCTTGGGCTTGGTTGTCTTAGCTGTCCTGGCCGGCTTTGTTGCTTCTGGTACTTTTGCAGCTTCTGCGGCAACCTTTTCAACTTCCTTCTTCACCTCTTCAGGCGCTGCTGCAACTGCCTTTTTGCTTGTTTTTCTCGGACGGCGAACGCCAAAGGATCCTCTGATTATCTTTCCTCTTTTTGATTTCTTGTCACCTTTGCCCATAGTATATTTTGTTTAATTTGTGAACACGAAATTGCACAGACGACAAAAGTAGTAAAATTTGCTACTCCGGGATGAAAATCTGTTAATAAATAAGGAACCCGGTGACGGGATTGATAACCGTCTTTTCCTAAATTTGCTGATATGGCGACGAAGAAACTGAGGATATATGCCCCGGATATCACACCACGGCTGGAGTATACGGTGGGAGTGATCTTCGATATTATTCTTGGCATCAGTTGCGAGTTAACCACTGACCGCAGGAAGATCGGGTCCAGTCCGGCAATCATCTACTCCGATGAGAAGGTGAAGGACCAGTTCGTTATTCGTCCCTGCGGGCTTCTCTCAGCCACCGGTATCAATGGTCCCTTGCCTGAGGTTTCATTTTTTGACGGAATGCCTGTCTTTTTTTCAGCCAGTGACGGGAGCATACCTTTTGATCTCTTTGCTGCAGCCTTCTACATGCTCTCCAGGTATGAGGAGTATCTCCCCTATTCGCCTGATGCTCACGGCCGTTTCCAGGGATCGGGTTCTCTGGCTCATCGTGGCGGTTTCCTCCGTATACCGGTGGTGGATTTATGGTCAAGATACCTTGCCGGTGAGCTGGTCAAGCGTTATCCGGTGCTTACCATCAGGCATAATGAGTACGAATCCCTGGTGACTATAGATGTGGATCAGCCTTTTGCCTACCGAAGCCGTGGTCTTCTCAGGAGTGTGGGAGGCCTGATGAAAGGCCTTGCCGGCACGGGGGCGAGACCGGCGGAAAGGATCAGGACTATGACCGGCGAAAGAGAGGATCCTTATGACAGCTTTAACTTTATTGAGGAGCATTTGAAGGCTGCAGGCAGCAAGGCCCTTTTCTTTTTTCCCACCGGTGATCAGGGCGAGTATGATCACAGTCCTCCTTACCGGGACCATGCTTACGGGGAGATAATACGTAAATATGACCAGCTCTTTGGGAGCGGTCTTCATCCTTCGTATCGCTCTGCGGGAAGACCCAGAGTGCTAAGGATGGAGACTGAACGATACCGTACGATTACAGGACACTCTCCCGATAAGGCACGTCAGCACTGGCTGTTGTTAAGGATGCCGGATACATACCATGACTATGCTGAGACAGGCATAAAGTACGATTATACCATGGGGTTCAATGATGAACCCGGTTTCAGGGCCGGCATAGCGAGACCCTTCCCGTTCTATGACCTATCCAGGGAGAAGCCTGCAGGGCTGACAGTGGTTCCGTTCCAGGTCATGGACGGCACACTCAGGCAGTACATGCACCTTACTCCTGACGCGGCCATCAGCGTGATTGAAGAGATGATCACTGCCACAAGGAGTGTGGGAGGACTCTTTGTGTCAATATGGCATAACACATCCCTGAACGAAGGAAACGGATGGGAGGGATGGAGAAGAGTCTTCGAGGAATTGCTGATGAAGCAAAAGACATGATCAACTATCTTAAGAACAGCGAGATAGATCGGGAGAGCTGGGATGCCTGCCTGAAGGAGATACCCGGGGTGAAGCCCTATGTGATGTCATGGTACCTGGATATCATGGCTCCCGGGTGGGATGCTCTTGTGGATGATGATTACCTGGCACTTTTCCCTTTGCCGCGGTTATCGAAATATGGATTCAATTATATAGCTACCCCTGTCTTCCTCCAGCAACTGGGTCTTTTTACTGCTGATGGCGACAGGCAGGCGATTGCCCGCGAATTCGTCTCATTCCTGCCGGAGTTTTACAGGTTGATAGATCTCTCCATAGGGCAGGAAACCCGGGTGCCGGGATACAGCGTTACACCACGCTATAATTATGAGCTGAAACTGGATGAACCATATGAGAAGGTGTGGGTCAACTACATGACTGACTGCAGGAGAAATATAAACATTTCCCACCGCTATCCCCAGGATATAGTTGATGACTTAAAACCTGCAGAGCTGACAGCCCTCTTCAGGAACACCACTGCACACAGGGCAGGAGTCATCAGGAACAGGAGCTATATCAGGCTTCAGGCACTGATAGAATACTGCACATCCACCGGAAGGGGCAGGCTCCTGGGAGTGCGATCACCCAGGGGAAAACTGCTGTGGGGGATGTTCATCATTGAAACAGCAGGGCGCATAACCATGCTTTTCACTGCAGGAAGCAGGAAGAGCCGGGAACTGAGAACATCTTATCATGTGATTGATCACCTGATTAAAAGCAATGCCGCTACGGGAAAAGTACTTGACTTTGCAGGCTCCTCAGTGGAGTCAATCGCAATATTCATGAGATCATTCGGAGGGGAGCGAACTACCTACTGGCGTCTATACAGGAACGCCCTTCCCTGGCCGTTCAGGCTTTTTAAATGATCAGAAGAGCAGTTCTATAACCTGGTCGTTTGTGTCAGATTCAGTCAGCTTTCCATTATCACACCTGAAAGTCCTGCCGGGATATTTCTTTACAAGTGAATGCTTGTGGGTTGACATTATCACTGCCCTGCCTGTGTTGCTAATATTCTTAAGCAGGATGTGTATCTCCTCAGAAGTCTCCGGATCAAGGTTACCGGTTGGCTCGTCGGCAAGGATTATCTCCGGATCATTGAGCAGGGCCCTGGCAATGACTACTCTCTGCTGCTCTCCGCCGGAGAGCTGATGAGGCATCTTAAAACCTTTGTTCTGGAGTCCCACCTTCTCCAGAACCTCCCTGATCCGGTCTTCAATGGCAATCTTGCTGTTCCATCCCGTAGCCCTCAGCGCAAATTCCAGATTTGCATGGACTGACCTGTCGGTCAACAGTTGAAAGTCCTGGAACACTATGCCCAGCTTTCTTCTCAGCAGGGGTATCTCCCTCTTTTTCAATGTGCGCAGGTTAAACCCGGCTACCCATCCTTCGCCGTCAGTAAGGGGAAGCTGTGCATTGAGGGTACGTATCAGTGATGTCTTGCCGCTGCCCACCTTCCCCAGGAGGTAGACGAACTCACCCCTGTCAACCTTCAGGTTCACATCAGAGAGTACCATGTGATCCTGCTGCATGATCGAACAGCTTTTCAGTTCAATTATCATATCAAGGGGAGTGGTCTCTTCCATTCGGA
>JAAZAP010000336.1 GCA_012514255.1 Bacteroidales bacterium
ACGGTACGGAGGTGATCTTCATCCCGGATGAGGCCATGTTCGGTAACTTCCACTACATCTCCGAGTATGTTGAGAGCATGATGAAGAACTATTCATACCTCAACGCAGGTATGATCATCAACCTCAATGGCAATAAGATCGTCTCACGCAACGGCCTCGTTGACTTGCTGAATGACAACATGAACCGTGAGGGACTCTATCCAATCATCCATCTCAAGGGTGATGACATTGAGGTTGCCATGACCCACGGCATGCAGTACGGAGAGGATTATTACAGCTTCGTCAACGGCCAGCATACCTCGCAGGGAGGAACCCATCTTATAGCGTTCCGCGAAGCGATAACCAGAACAGTGAAAGAGTTCTTCAAGAAGGACTTTGATGCTTCGGACATCAGGTCGTCAATCATCGCGGCAATATCCGTGAAGATAGAGGAACCCATCTTTGAATCGCAGACAAAGACCAAGCTGGGATCGAAGGATATGGGCCCGCAGGGACCTACTGTACGTAACTATATCGTTGACTTCATCCGTAAGCATCTGGATGATTACCTGCATAAGAACGGGGAGACAGCCCGTATAATGCTGAAGAAGATCCAGGAGTCGGAGAAGGAGCGAAAAGCCATCAGCACAATACAGAAGCTGGCCCGCGAACGTGCAAAGAAGGTGAGCCTGCACAACCGTAAGCTGCGTGATTGCCGCATCCATTACAACTCAAATGATGAACGGAGGCTTGAATCAACCCTCTTCATCACCGAGGGCGACTCTGCGAGCGGCTCCATCACAAAGTCGCGCAACGTGGAGACCCAGGCTGTCTTCAGCCTCAGGGGCAAACCGCTCAATAGTTATGGTCTGACAAAGAAAATAGTCTACGAGAACGAGGAGTTCAACCTTTTGCAGGCAGCCCTGAACATAGAGGAGTCTCTTGATGATCTTCGTTACAACCAGGTGGTGATAGCCACTGACGCCGATGTGGACGGGATGCATATCAGGCTCCTCCTGCTGACTTTCTTCCTCCAGTTCTTCCCTGATCTTGTACGCAAGGGACATGTATATATTCTTCAGACACCCCTCTTCAGGGTTCGCAATAAGAAACAGACCCGGTACTGTTATTCCGATGAGGAGCGACTGAAGGCCATTAAGGATCTGGGGCCTGATCCGGAGATAACCCGCTTCAAGGGCCTTGGAGAGATATCGCCTGACGAATTCGCTAACTTCATCGGGAAAGAGATGCGCCTGGAGCCTGTGATAATGAAGAAATCAGACCCGTACACACAGTTCCTCGAATTTTATATGGGCAAGAATACGCCTGAGCGTCAGGATTTTATTATTGATAACCTGCGGGTTGAGGAGGAGATCCCCGAGACTGTCCAGGCGTGAGTGAAGGCTGCAGCAGATTATGAAAGAAAATGATCCTTTTGAACTTACCCCCGGCGAAGAAGACGGGGAGAAGGAAGTATCCAATACAGGTAATATACCTGAAGCCCTGCATACCGTAACGGCATTGTCAGGCATGTACCAGGACTGGTTCCTTGATTATGCGTCATATGTTATTCTTGAGCGTGCCGTACCCCATATCTCAGACGGGCTTAAACCGGTGCAGCGCAGAATACTCTACTCCATGAAAAGGATGGATGACGGGCGCTTCAACAAGGTAGCAAACATCATCGGTCATACAATGCAGTTTCACCCTCACGGCGATGCCTCGATAGGTGATGCGCTCGTGCAGCTGGGCCAGAAAGAGCTGCTGGTGGAGTCGCAGGGAAACTGGGGAAACATACTCACCGGTGACGGCGCCGCAGCCCCCAGGTATATAGAGGCAAGACTCTCAAAGTTCGCTCTGGAAGTGACCTTTAACAACAAGACTACCGAGTGGATGAGCTCCTATGACGGCAGAAACAGGGAGCCTGTCACCCTCCCGGTGAAGTTCCCGCTGCTGCTGGCAATGGGAGTTGAAGGGATTGCTGTGGGACTTTCCTCCAAGATTCTGCCCCATAATTTCAACGAGCTGATAGATGCATCCATCAGTTACCTGCAGGGGAAATCCTTCGAGATCTACCCTGATTTCCCGACAGGAGGGATGATTGATGTTTCAAAATACAATGACGGCGCCAGGGGAGGAGTGGTGAAGGTCAGGGCCAGGATCGAAAAGAGTGACAGAAGAGGCCTGGTAATAACCGAGATACCTTTCGGACGCACAACCTCATCTCTCATTGAATCAATAGTGAAGGCCAATGACCGTGGCAAGATCAAGATCAAGAAGATAGATGACAACACTGCCGGCGGGGTGGAGATAGTCATACAGCTGCAGGGCGGCGTCTCACCTGACAAAACCATTGATGCACTCTATGCATTCACGGACTGCGAACTCTCAATCTCTCCCAATGCGTGCGTCATCACTGACGAGAACAAGCCCGCCTTCATAGGCGTAAGTGATATCCTCAGGCACTCGGCTGACCAGACGGTGAAGCTCCTCACACGCGAGCTGGAGATAAGAAAAGCAGAGCTCGACGAGGAGTGGCACTTCTCATCCCTTGAGAAGATCTTCATTGAAAAGAGGATATACCGTGATATTGAGGAGTGTGAAACATGGGAGGCAGTGATAAGCGCCATTGAAAAAGGGCTTAAACCTTACAGGAAGCTCTTCAGGCGCGAGATTACCCGGGATGACATCATAAAGCTCACTGAGATAAAGATCAAGCGGATCTCGAAATATGACTCATCCCGTGCCGATGAACATATCAGGGGCATTGAGGACGAGCTTGAGGAGGTGGCAAACCACCTGGCCAATATCGTTCCTTTTACCATTAATTATTACCGCCAGATAAAGAAAAAGTATGGCAAGGTTAAGGATCGCCGTACAGAAATAAGGAGTTTTGAGACCATCGAAGCAACGAAGGTAGTTGCAGCCAATGCCAAGCTGTATGTGAACCGCCAGGAGGGTTTCATTGGCACCGGCCTGAAGAAGGATGAATATGTCTGTGACTGTTCTGACATTGATGATATCATTGTGATCAGGAAAGACGGCTCCTACCTCATTACAAAGGTAGCCGAAAAGCAGTTTGTAGGGAAGGATGTCATTCATGTACAGGTATTTCTGAGGAATGATACACGCACCATCTACAATATTGCCTACCAGGATGGGCGCACAGGTCCGTACTATGTCAAGCGCTGTGCTCTCACCGGCCTTACTCGTGACAAGGATTACAACCTTGGCAAGGGCACACCGGGAACGCGGATACTCTATCTCAGTGCCAACCCCAATGGTGAGGCTGAAGTGATCAGGGTATATCACAAGCCCAAGGCACGCCTTAAGAAGATGACCTTTGATTTCGATTTCGGGGAGCTGGCCATCAAGGGACGAGGATCAATGGGAAATATCCTTACCAAGAACGCGGTACATAAGATCACTCTGAAGGAGAAGGGTCTCTCCACCCTGGGAGGGCGTAAGCTGTGGTATGATGAGGCCGTCATGAGACTGAATGCCGATGGCAGGGGCAGGTTCCTGGGTGAGTTCGCGTCAGACGAGCTTCTCCTCGTTGTCACGAAGGGAGGATGGTTCCGTACCTCGGGAACAGATCTCTCCTCACATTTTGAGGATGACCTGCTATTGCTGGAAAAATACCGTGAGTCGAAGATATTTTCTGCCGTCTACTGGGACCAGGAGCAGGAGTACTACTATGTCAAACGGTTTGCCTTCGAAGAGTCTGACCGGCTGCAGTGTTTTATTGCAGACAGTGAAGGATCAAGGCTGGTAAGCCTTACCGAGGTGGAATATCCGCGCCTGGAGATAAAGTTTGGCGGCAAGAATGAGGGCAGGAAGCAGGAGATCATTGAGGTGGCCGAGTTCATAGGTGTCAAGAGCTTTCGTGCCAAGGGGAAAAGACTGTCAAACTACAGCGTTGCAGACATACGTGAGCTTGAGCCCGTAGTCAGGAGTGAGGCTGCTCCTGTCAGGGAGGATGAGGAGAATGGTGATGAGAAGAGAGACTCAGCTCAAGGAACCGGGGAGGCAGACCCCGCGCAGATGAAACTGGACCTTTAGATTATCATGAACATCTATCTCATAGGGTTCATGGGCAGTGGCAAAAGCTATGCCGGCAAGAGGATAGCCAACCTGCTCCACTGGAAGTTCATTGATACAGACCGACTTATTGAAAAGAAGAAGGGGATGACCGTCACTGAGATCTTTGCCGCCAGGGGAGAAGAATACTTCCGCAGAGTTGAGGCAGCAATCCTCCGTGAGGTCGTCAAGAGACACCGGATGGTGGTTGCCTGCGGGGGCGGAATGCCCTGTTACGGTGAAAATCTGGCCCTGATGAAGTCTGCCGGGGTGACTGTCTGGCTGAAGCTCTCACCGGAGACCCTGGTGTCACGACTGATGCATTCTAAAGCTGACCGTCCTCTCTTACATGGTGCAGGGCCCGCTGAACTCAGGTCACTCATCGTTCAGATGCTTGACACCAGGAACCACTGGTATGAACAGGCTGATCTGATCATTGATGCTGAGGCAGTTGGTGAGGAGGAGATGGCTGCCCTTATAACGGAGACGATTCGAACAGGATGACCCCGCTTGAAAATACAGATTTATTTCTTATCTTGGATAAGTCAGTCTGTTACTGATCCAGAGTATATCAAAATCTAAAGAGAATGAGAACCGGTTTCAAGTGGGCGTTCTGGTCAGCACTGGCACTGATGGCTTTAACGGCGGCTGTCATGATTGCCATACTGACTGATCTTTCCTTTTTCCGGACAAAACCGTTGCTCTTTATCCTGATACTTGCCGGCATTGTTACGGGATCAGGATTGATAATCAGGAACCGTTACTATTTGCCTGTACTTCGCAACATGAGGCTCTCAGGAAGACTCCTGATGGCTCCCCTGGTTCTGCTGGCATTGACTGCGCCTGCTGCAATCATTTACATCTATTATGATCTTACAGGAACCGGATCGCTCCTTCTTCTCTCCGGACTCTTTACCTCGTTTGGCGCTGCATTTTTTCTCTCCTCCCTGGCTGTCGTATCCCTTCCTGCCATGGGATCAGTACTCACTCTTGTTCCTGAGAAAGACGGGATTGTTGCTAAAATCATGGAAGGCGATCCCTGGAAACAGGTTATCATCTCTGCTGTGGTACTGGCTGTTCTGCTTGTGGCTGCATCACGTCTGTCAGGCTTCAGTCTGACAGGCGCAGTAACAGTATTGCCCCTGGCTGCTATCGCATTGATGCTGCTTGATATTCTCATTGTTGCCGACTTCCGGAACAGGATGAATGATCTTCTGTCACCGCCGCCGGAAAAGAATACTTTTGCCATCGGCAAACAGACCACAAGCATGCCGGAGAAGAAGCATCAGGACTCATCCGGCAGGGTGGAAGGGTTCAGAAATGTGATGCTTATAGAGGATCATTACCTTGACCTGGTAAGTGGCCGGCTCGATTACCTGACAAACCATGCCGGCGATGCTTATGCTTCGGAGATTACAGCCAGTGCGGCCAGAACATTTGACCCGGCACTGATCCCGGCACTGAAAGTTATCTCTGCCGAACCCCGGTTCAGCAGCAAGACACGGAAGGAAGCAGAAGCCGGGGTAACGGTACTTGAGAAATACTATTCAGATCCGGCAAGGAACCGCGAATTGTTACGTCTGCCGGGCATCCCTGAGAAGACAGTTATTGCCAGGAGCATTATGGTGGGTAAGGGCAGGCCGCAGGAACAGGATATCATCAAACTCCTGGGAGATCCGAACCCTGAAATACGGAGAACCGGTCTTATTGCTGCAGGCCGGTATGACATGACGGGACTCAGGAATGAGGTGATCAGGGCACTCAGCAACCCGGATACGGACAGGGAAGCATATTATACTCTCAGACAATTCGGGCCCGAAGTGTACGGTGAGGTTATTGGAACTGCGGTTAAGCCCGGTAACCGAGAGATGGAGAACAGCATGATCCTGGAGCTGCTGGAGGCCATGCCACTGGTGGAGGCTCTGCCATGGCTTGGCAATTTTGTAGCCAGTGGTACAATGAGTGTGCGTCTGAAGGCCGCACGAAGCCTTTGTGAGCGGGGATGGAAGCCCCAGGGCAAGCACAGACAGCGGATAGAAGAGACTTTCACTGAAACCCTGCATGCCATTGCAAGACTTATGTCAATGCAGATTGAAGCGGGAAGGAGCAAGAGCTTCCTCCTTGCTGCCAGCCTCAGGAATGAAAGACAGACATGTACAGACTTCCTCTTCTCACTTCTCGTACTGCTTGCCGGGAGTGATGCTGCCACAGTCATCATGCATCCCTCCGGCAATGATGATTCGTACAGGGCAGGTATTGCCTCAGAGGCTATAGAGGCAGTGATGGATCCTTCGGTACGCAGACCTCTCAGGGCGCTGCTGGGAAATCATAATGACCATGACAGGCTCGCAGAGCTTTCACTGTTATATCCCGTCAGGAGCCTGAGAGGACGGTCGCTTGCTTCGCTGATACTCTCTTCTGAGCAGACCATCACCGGTACCTGGACCAAGGCCTGTGCACTGCATAAGGCGGCAATGGAAAGACAGGGTCTCGACAGGGAGCAGGTTGTCTCATATCTCTTCAGCACCAGCATGCTTCTGCAGGAGGAGAGTGCCCTGGTTATCCGTACCCTCAATCCGGATTGGTACAGTGAGACTGAAGCACGACTGAAGGAGCCTGCCAGAAGCAGGATCTCAGCCCTGGTCAGCGGCGCTCTTCCCCCGGCGGCAACAATCTTCGAGAAAACAAGGTTTCTTAGTCTCTGTTTCAATAATATTCCGGAAGAAAAGATGATTATGCTGGCTTCCGGCATGCGCTATTCGGAATCCTATGACGCCACATCACTTCCGGGAGTGATCTCATGGATAGTGCCCTCCAGCGAAGGGAAGACCGGACTCTATTCCCTGCCGGTTGATGATATTGCCGGTTATCTGTTTTACTATTCAGAATTCACTGATATCTTTGTGAACTATATAGACAAGCAAGGGGGTTTGGCTGTATCCTAAAATTAATATCTTATGTCTGACAGGAACATAATAATCAGGCCCAATCCATTTCCCGGACTGAGACCTTTCAGGCCGGATGAAGGGCATCTGTTTTTCGGCCGCATGGAGAGTACCCTGAAGGTGGTCTTAAAGCTCAGGGAAAACAGGTTTGTTGCAGTACTGGGAGCTTCCGGAAGCGGCAAATCATCACTGGTGATGTCAGGAGTGATCCCTGCACTGCTGAAAGAGAATGCTGAAGGGAAAAAATCATGGTCATACCTTGTGATCAGGCCTGCCCTGAATCCGGTTGACCAGCTGGCCTCGGAGCTTGCAGTTCTCTCAGCCGGCGCAGGATTCAACCAGCTTACCGAAACCAGTGTGGCGGCCTCACTGCACAACAGTTCGGAAGGACTCGTTGATGTGATAAACAGGATAAGAAAGAACCCCCGCCAGCAGATTGTTGTTGTCATTGACCAGTTTGAGGAATTGTTCCGGTTCAGCCCTGCAGCCGGCACCGGCACTCCATGCGATGATGCATCCCGGTTTATAGATCTGGTGGTCAATTCGGTGCGTAAGCCTGACCAGGGATTGTTCATAATCCTTACCGTAAGATCTGAATATGTATCCGAGTGTGCCAGGTTCAATGCCCTGACCAACCTGATGAACAGCAGCAGCTATCTGTTGCCACATATCCCAAATGATTTCCTCGGAGCAGTGATTGAAGAGCCAGTGAAGTTGTCAGGAGGATCAATTGACCGTTCGCTCGTAAAGCTTATCCTGGGTGACCTGGATGAGAAACCCGGTCAGCTGCCGGTGTTGCAGCACCTGATGATGCGACTGTGGGATCACTGGAGCAGGCTGGGTGATCTGAGTCGCCCGATAACCATCTCCGATTATGAGGCGGTGGGTCGACTCAATGGTGCTATTTCACAACATGCCGGGCAGGCGTTGGAGTCACTTGACGAGAGGCATCGGTACGTTTGCTCCAGGCTGTTCCGGGCAATAACTACCCGGACAGATGACGGAAGAGAGCTGCGCAAGCCGGAGCGGATAGCCACAATAGCTGCTCAGACAGGCTGTGCGGAGCACGAGATAATTGGCGTTGCCGAAGTATTCAGGGCTCCTGAATATTCATTCCTGTCTCCTTCAAAGGAGGTTCACCTCACCGGCGAAAGCATCCTTGACCTTACGCATGAGAGTATAATCAGGTTCTGGGGTATCCTCCGTCAGTGGATGGATGATGAGGAAGCCTCAGTCAAGCTCTACAGCCAGCTCGCATCAGCCGCAGAACAGTACCAGGAGGGTAGCGGACGGCTCTGGACCCCGCCTGACCTGATGGTTGCACTCAGGTGGAAGGAGGAGAACAAACCAACGCTGGCCTGGGCAGAGAAGATTGATCCCTCATTTGAAAGAGCCATGCTCTTTCTCAAAAACTCAGAGGAAGAGTATCACATACAGGAGGAATACCACAGAAGGAGCGGTAAGGAGACAATCAGGCGCTCACGCCTTGTGGCAGCCCTGCTGGGACTGCTTACCCTGATATCACTGATAGCCCTGGGAACTGTTTTCGCAATGAGAAACAGAGCGGAGAAACAAAAATCCATTGCCATACAGATGAAGGATGAGGCCATAGCATTGAATGACAGGCTTAGTGACAGCCTGGAGACGCTCACTGCTGTGTCAGTTACTGCCAGCCAGGCAGAGAATAAACTTTCATCGGCAGAAGAAAAGGCGGAGCAGGCCGAGATCAGGGCCCGAAGTGCAGAAGATGAAGCAAAAAAGCTTAACACCCAGAGGGCTGATATATTGAGAAAGGTTTCTGAGGTTAACAGGTTCAGAATGATATCAGTGGCAAAATCACTTGCCATGAGATCGCTTAATCATACTGGCAACAAGGATCTCCAGTTATTGCTGGCATGGCAATCTTACCTGTTCAATCAGAGATATTCAGGATTGACGGAAGATCCCGACGTGTTTGCAGGTCTTTATGATGTAAGCAAAAGATACGGCAACAGGTTCTGTGCCAGGTTTGCTCCTGACGGTGCCGGGTTCACCGCCATGACCGAGGGCGCTGAAGGGGAGTTTTTTACAGCGGATACCAAAGGCAGGGTACTGAGCTGGCAGGCAGACCAGCCGTCGAAGGGATACACAATGATATGGTCCGGCAACAGGATGATAAGGTCCATGACTGTCAGTCCTGATGCCTCATGGCTTGCCTGCGGGACTGATAATGCCGGAATAATGATGATCCCGATCGTTGATGATTCAGCAGGCTACGAACTGCAGGACCGGTCAGGCAGCATAACTGCCATTGTATTCTCTGACCGTGATCACCTATGTTCAGCCTCTTCAGACGGAGAGGTGAGCGAATGGGATCTGAGGACGCGCAGGTCAAGACAGGTCATCAGTGACGGATCAGGAATAAGGGCCCTGGAAAGGTCAGCAGCTGGTTCAATGATTGCAGCCCTGACAGGCGATGGCAGGGTGTTGTGCTGGCAGACCGGTTCCCCCGGACAGGTCATGACCCTGGAGACAACGGACAGGGTGATAACGGCACACCGGTTCGTGGGCAGAGAAGAACTGATTGCAACAGGAGACCAGGCGGGGCTGATTGACATCTGGAATACTGAAACAGGAGAAGCAGAAAGCACTGCCGACGGACATGCATCGGCAGTCATCAGCATCGCTTATGACAATACGGACGGGCAGATGTTAACAGCCGATAACTCGGGAGAGATAAGACTCTGGGCAATGGCTGACCTGACCCAGCCGCCGGTGGTCTTTGATGACGGTGGAGATAAGGTACTCCGCCTCGCTTTCAGCGATGCGGGGGATGCATTTCTCTCTGCCACGGAAAGTGATGTTCTCAGGCGTCCGGCACATATACGGTGCATGGCTGAAGGAGTATGTGACAAGGTCTCAAGAAACCTTACCGAAAGGGAGTGGAAAGCATTCGTCGGTCAGGACATTGAATATGAGCCCACCTGCCCCAACAGGGAATACAGGATCAGGGTCAGGGAAATAAGAGGAGCCCGTTGATTCAAACTTTCAGGCTGCTGAAGTGTTATACCGTTACTCAGGTTTTAGTTACGGTTTAATGCCTATTTTTGCATCCTGAACATAAAATTATTAATTGACTGAATGAAAGAAAACAGAGTATTGTTGATGATCCTCGACGGATGGGGAAAAGGTGACGGTTCGCACAGTGATGTGATCAGCACAACCGGTGCACCCAACATCGACGCACTGAAAAAGATATTTCCATCATCCACGCTTCTCACCTCCGGGGAGGATGTGGGGCTGCCCGAAGGTCAGATGGGCAACTCGGAGGTTGGGCACCTTAACATAGGGGCCGGACGCATTGTATACCAGGACCTGGTGAAAATAAACAAAGCGTGCAGGAGCGGGGAGATACGGTCAAATGAGACTCTCCGCCAGGCCTTCACCTATGCCCGTGACAAGGGTGTCAGTGTACATTTCATGGGCCTGCTCTCCGATGGCGGGGTTCACTCACTCAACAGTCACCTGTACGCTCTTTGTGACATGACAATGGATTACGGGCTGAAGGATGTTTTTGTCCACGGTTTCGGTGACGGTCGTGATACTGACCCCAGGAGCGGGAAAGGATACATGGCTGAGCTGCTCAGGCGCCTTGAAAAGAGTAACGGCCGCGTAGCCTCATTCGTGGGGCGCTATTATGCCATGGACCGTGACAAGCGCTGGGAGCGGATAAAGGAGGCTTATGATATGCTTGTCAGCGGCAGAGGAACAATGACCACTGACATTTTGCGGACAATGCAGGATTCATATGATGCAGGGGTGACTGACGAGTTCATGAAGCCGATAGTTGTCACAGGAAATGATGGCAGGCCGATGGCAACAATATCCGAAGGAGACGTGGTGGTCTTCATAAATTTCAGGAATGACAGGGCCAGGGAGCTTACCATCGTGCTTACGCAGCAGGATATGCCTGAGGCAGGGATGAAGACAATACCGCTGCATTATCTCACCATGACCCCCTATGATGACAAGTTCACGGGTCTCCATGTTATCTTTCCGAAGGACAATGTGGACAGGACGATTGGAGAGATACTGTCAGAAAAAGGAAAAAAACAGTTACGCATAGCCGAGACCGAGAAGTATGCACATGTCACCTTCTTTTTTTCCGGAGGGAGGGAGAAGGAATTTCCGGGTGAGGAGAGGATACTGATCCCTTCTCCCAAGGTGGCTACATATGACCTTCAGCCGGAGATGAGCGCATACAAGGTCAGGGATGCGGTTGTGGCTGAGCTTGAGAAAAAGAAACATGACTTCATCTGCCTCAATTTTGCCAACGGAGACATGGTTGGTCATACGGGGGTGTATGAAGCCATTCAGAAGGCTGTCAGGGCTGTTGACGAATGTGCGGGTGATGTGGTGCGGGCTGCAAGGGCCAATGGGTATGAGGTTGTGATCATTGCCGATCACGGCAATGCTGATTATGCGGTGAATCCTGACGGATCACCCAATACTGCGCATTCGCTCAATCCGGTACCTCTTTATCTTATCAGCACAAGGTACAAACAAGTCAATGATGGCATCCTTGCCGATGTGGCTCCTACATTGCTCACTATGATGGGTATTCCCATTCCGCTGGAAATGACAGGCCGATCGCTGGTGTGAGAAAAACGATGCTCCAGATTGATGACACCATAGTATCACTGGCACTAATAGAGAAGAAATTCCTGTGTGATCTTTCCTCCTGTAAGGGCAGCTGTTGCCGTTACGGTGATACAGGGGCACCGTTGACTGCGGAGGAGGAATCGGTGCTGGACAGTATCTGGCCTGATCTGTGGCCCTTTCTTCGTCCTGAGGGCATAAGGGCAATAGAGAAGAACGGCACCAGTGTCACCGATATCGAGGGCGAACTGGTCACTCCGCTGATCAACAATGAAGAGTGTGCCTATACCATAATGGATGGTGATATTTACAAATGTGGTATAGAGGCGGCGTTCGATGCAGGGGCGGTCAGTTTCAGAAAACCCGTATCTTGCCATCTCTTCCCGGTAAGGATAAAGCAATACCGCAACTTCCGGGCGGTCAACTACGAGGAGTGGTCAATCTGCAAGCCCGGTATTGCCTGCGGTATAAAAGAGAACCTGGAGCTCTATATCTTCCTCCGCGAACCGCTGATCAGGGCTTTCGGGCAGGAGTGGTATGATAAGCTGCAGTGGGCAGCTGGCGAATATGTTAAATACAATGATAATGGAAAGCATTAAGAATTACATCGAAACAAACAGGGAGAGATTCCTTGAGGAACTTTTCGGGCTGATCAGGATCCCCTCGGTCAGCGCCTCTGAAGCCAACAAGGCTGACATGGTCAGGGCGGCTGAATACATCCGTGAACTGATGACAGCTAACGGAGCAGACCGTGCCGAGGTCTATTCCACCCCCGGTAACCCTATAGTGTACGGAGAAAAGATTATAGACCCTTCTCTGCCTACAATTCTCGTATACGGCCATTATGACGTGATGCCGGCCGAGCCTCTGGAGAAATGGGCTTCACCTCCTTTTGAGCCGGAGATACGTGACGGGAAGATATGGGCCCGCGGTGCTGATGATGACAAGGGTCAGCTCTTTATGCACCTCAAGGCTTTTGAGATGATGAATGCCACAGGCAGCCTGCCCTGCAACGTCAAGTTCATGATAGAAGGAGAGGAAGAGGCCGGGTCGGAAAGCATTGGCGGATTCTGTTCTGAATACAGTGACATGCTGAGCTGTGACGTGATTCTTGTCTCTGACACCACGATGATCTCCTCAGATATCCCTTCCATCACGTCGGGACTCAGGGGGCTGTCATACATCCAGATTGAGGTCGAAGGCCCGGACCGCGACCTTCACTCGGGTATCTACGGGGGTGCCGTTGTAAACCCCTGCAATACCATCTGTGATATCATCTCCAGTCTGAAGGACAATGACGGACGGATAACCATACCTGGCTTTTATGATGATGTCTCTGTCCCTTCGGATGAAGAAAGGGCTAAGATGGCAGAGAGGCCGTTTGACCCGGATGAGTATAAGAAATCGGTTGGCGTTGAGGCCCTGGCAGGAGAGAAGGGTTTCTCCACCCTGGAGAGCACAGGCATCCGCCCCACGCTTGATGTTAATGGTATCTGGGGCGGATATACCGGTGAGGGAGCCAAGACCATCCTTCCCTCCAAGGCATCTGCAAAGATATCCATGAGACTAGTACCCTACCAGAAGGCAGAGGAGATTGCAAAACTGGCTATAGATCATATAAGGGCAACAGCACCCGCAGGAGTGAAGGTGAAGGCTGAATACCTGCATGGCGGTGAGGCTTACGTGAGCCCCATAGATACACCTGAGTACCTCGCAGCAGAGATGGCCTGTGAGGAGATATTTGGAAAGAAACCCATTCCCATACGAAGCGGCGGCAGCATCCCTATCATCTCCACATTTGAAAGGATACTGGGTGTGAAGTCCATACTGATGGGATTCGGGCTGGAATCAGATGCCATCCACTCACCCAACGAGAACTACCCCCTGGAGAACCTGTTCGCAGGAATGAGGGCAATACCACTTTACTTTAAGTATTATACCGAACTTAAGAGATCAGTCTGAGATTGTTCAGTCAATTTTGAGCTTAAGCAGTTCCACCTTGGTGGAACTGCTTCTCAGCACGGTGAAGAGGTTGGCACCTACCCGTATCTTTTCCTGTTGTTTAGGGATGTTGCCATGCACAAATAATATCAGGCCGGCAAGGGTTGTGTACTCATCATTCTCAGGCAGATCAAGGTCATACTCCTCATTGAGGTAGTCAATATCTAGGCGTCCGGAGAGGACATACTCGTTGTCATTGATCTTCTTCTCCACCAGGTCACTTATGTCATGCTCATCCTCTATATCTCCGACGATCTCCTCAAGCACATCTTCGATGGTGATCACTCCTGCTGTGCCGCCGAACTCGTCAACCACCAGGGCAACGCTCTTTTTAGCGTCAGAGAGCATTCTCAGCACCTTGTTGGCCGTCATAGTCTCGGGAACGACTGGCAGTTTGCGTATGCCTGAGGAGATGTCAGGCGGGCCGTGCAGGATGTCCTTCAATTCATAGTAGCCCACCATATTGTCTATATTATCTCTGTAGAGAAGGATTTTTGAATGACCGGATTCAATGAATTGTTGCCTGAGCTCGTCGGGTGACGACTCCACGGGAAGGGCCACTACCTCTGTCCGTGGGACCATACACTCACGGGCCTTCACCGATGAAAAATCGAGAACGTTCTGGAATATCTTCAGGCTGCTGTTCTCATCCTGCTTCTCCTCATCGGTCTCCACCAGGTCATTCACGAAGTGATCCAGATCAATGCGTGTGAAGATGCGGTTCTCCTGTTCCTTTCTATCAGTCCTGATTCCAAAAAAGAACCTCATGATGATATTGGCCAGCCATAGGCTGAACTTGCTGACAGGATAAAAAAGGAAATAGAAGAAAGCTGTAGGGATAGCCAGGATATTAAGGAAGAAGTTCGGGCTGATCCGGACGACAGATTTGGGAAGGAAATCTCCAACTACCAGGATGATGATGGCAGTGATAACCGTTTGAATAATGAAGATGATCACCTCGGATGGGATCAGGTGTTGCAACCAGTCCTCTATGAGGTCTGCAGTCAGCATACTGAAAATCACCGTCGCAATGTTGACTCCGATCAGCATGGTGGAGATATAAAGGCCCGGATTGCGGGTGAAGATGGCTATTACACCAGATCCGAAGAATCCGTGCTTGCGGTCAAGCTCTATCCGGAGTTTATTGGAGGCAATGAATGCAAGCTCCATTGCCGAAAAAAAACCGGCAAGCAGAATGGACAACGGGATGAGAACAAACGGGTTCATCACCCAAATTTACAGCTTTTTTCTCTGTGAATCACGAACCCATGCCAAAACCAGTGCTCCGGCAGCCATCAGGTAAAAGAGCCATGCCCGGCCAAAGCC
>JAAZAP010000337.1 GCA_012514255.1 Bacteroidales bacterium
CGCTCCCCAGCTAGGACTTGAACCTAGGACCCCCTGATTAACAGTCAGGTGCTCTGACCAACTGAGCTACTGAGGAAGATTCGTTGCTCCGAAAAGCGTGGCAAAATTAACCGCTTTAAACGAATTTAGCAATATCTTTGGCAAAAATTTCCTGATGAAGAAAATATTGGGCATCGGCAACGCCCTTGTCGATGTGATGACTATAATTCCGGACGAAACCTGCCTCAACCGCTTCAGCCTCCCTAAAGGAAGCATGACAATGGTTGACGCTGTCCGCTCAGGCGAGATCAAACAGGCTATCAACGGCCTTAAAAGAACCCTCGCCTCCGGTGGCTCGGCAGGAAATACAATCTACGGCCTCGGTATCATGGGCGTACACTCATCATTCATAGGTAAAGTGGGACGTGATGAGTTCGGTAACTTCTATGAGAAGGATATGGTTGACGCCGGCCTCACTCCCGTGCTTATCCGGTCACTGCAGTCGCCTACCGGCACAGCCGTGGCACTGGTGACCCCCGACTCGGAACGGACATTCGCAACACACCTGGGCGCTGCCACCGAACTATCAGCTGACGAGCTGAATATGAACTATTTCAAGGGATACAACATACTATATGCCGAAGGTTACCTCATCTATAACCTCCCGCTGGTGGAGAAAGCCTTTAAGATAGCAAAAGAGAACCGCATGTGCATAGCCCTCGACCTCGCCAGCTTCAACGTGGTGAATGAGATGCACCCCGAATTCGACCGGATAGTCAGTGAATACGTTGACATAGTCTTCGCCAATGAGGAGGAAGCCAGAGCCTTCACCGGTCTCGGCCCCGTGGATGCCCTCAATGAAATGTCCCAAAAATGCTATATCGCCGTGGTCAAAACCGGCCCTGACGGATCATGGATAAAGCGCGGTGACGAAGTAATAAAAGTGGATGCCCTCAAGGTAAAAGCAATTGACACCACCGGCGCGGGTGATCTCTATGCGGCCGGATTCCTCTATGGTTTCTCCAACGGCTTCAGTCTTGACAAGTGCGGATTATTCGGCTCCATACTGGCGGGAAAGGTCATAGAGGTGATCGGGGCACGGATGCCCGATGAGAAATGGACCGAAGCAAAACAACTTATCAGAGAAATTGCATCTGAACAATAGCCATTCAGACCTGTATCAGCCGGCACATAAAACCGGTCATTGATTACCTTCTCCGTGGGTTGTTGTCAGCGGGGCAGTTGCATTTACCGAGCCGGATAAACCGGTAGCCTATTCCTGCGGTCACCCCTGCGTTGGTGAGGGTGCGCGGATGATCTTCAGGTATGAAGTGCACCAGTCCGTACTGTGCAGCATGAGCCCTGATCCTGAAAAAAACGTCCGTTTTGAAACGGTATTGGAATCCCGCTCCCACCGTTGCACCCAGTCCGGTCATATTATCAATGCCAGAGATGCCAGCCTGGAACGAAAAAACAGGCCCGGCGTCAGCAAAGAACCACTTCAGAAAATCAAACCTGGCAACCACCGGCAGTGTTATCAGTCCGAAACTACCCGGTCTGTCCTCCCCATCTATCCCCGGTGCAGGACTTGTAAAATAATATTGATGTGAATATGATAATCCCGTCCCTATGCTGAAATGATCACCCATCAGCCTCCGCAGATCTGCTCCGGCAGTCCAGAAGCCCTGACCGGTCACCGAACCGGACCCGTCAAGTTCCTGAAACCTGAATATTTCATTGTCGCCTCCCCCCGCAAAAGCAGAATATTCCCCCCACCATGTTTTCTGTCCGGTGCAGGTGACTGAAGCTAAAAGCAACGTAAAAAGGATCAAAAATGTTTCATTTCTAAACATGCGAATGTTGCTATTTTTTAAAAATATTGATACTCTTCGCCCTGTAAAAAGCATACCATGCTATAAAAGCGAAGCATACAAGGGGCACGACGAACCCGACTGCCATGCCCGAAACATCAGCTATTCGTCCCATTATTACAGGGCAGATTGCCCCACCGACAATAGTCATCACCAGGACCGAAGATCCCTTTTTTGTCATTCCTCCAAGATCTTTTAATCCTAACGCAAAAATTGTCGGAAACATTATAGACATACAGAAATAATTCAGATATAGAGCAATCAGCGAGGGCCAGCCAAGGCCGAGCATGACCAGGGTCATAGCGGCAGTGTTGATCAGGGCATAAATCCCCAGCATTACGCGCGGGCTGAACCAGCTCATGAAAAGAGATCCGATAAAGCGCCCTGACATGAAGAAGACAAACCCCAGCGAGAGCAGGTATGCTGCCTTCTCCGGCGAGTAAGCCGGCATGGTCTCCACCACATAGTTAATGAAGAAGCTGTTTATGCCTGTCTGGGCTGCTACATATAGAAACTGGGCAATAACGGCATACCTGAAGTGCCTCACGCAAAGCAATCCCCTGTATGTGCCCCTGTCACCATGGCTGTCATGCTCTCCCTCGTGGATATCGGGCATCCGGGTGATCATGAACATAACAGCCACCACCAGCACCACTCCTCCCACTATCATATATGGCAGTGCCATGGATGAGAATTTGTTTGCTTCCGTGGCTCCGTCACCACCAAGAATCAGCATGCCTCCGAGTGCCGGTCCGATAATCCAGCCCAGGCCATTGAACGACTGTGAGAGGGTGAGCCTCTGCTCGGAAGTATCCTTCGGGCCCAGCACGCTGGAGTATGGATTGGCGGCGGTCTCCAGGAAGGTCAGTCCGCATGCAATGACAAACAGTGAAAAAAGGGTAAACTCAAATGTCTGGATATAAGTGGCAGGCAGGAACAGGAATGCTCCTGTGGCATATAGCAGCAGCCCGGTGATGATGCCTTTCCGGTATCCCATCCTGTTCATGAAGAGTCCCGCGGGGATGGCCATGATGAAATAACCGCCATACAGTGCTGCCTGAACAAGCCCTGACCTGGCCCTCGTGATCCCCAGAATATCCTGGAAATGCTTGTTAAGCACATCAAGCAGGCTGTGAGCCACACCCCACAGGAAAAAAAGGCTTGTTACAAGGATAAATGGTAAGATGAACTCACGCGTTACCAGTCGCCTGTTGGTTTTGGCATTTGTCTCGCCTGTCATATACGGGGATATTAGTTTGCAATATTTATCATAAAACCCGAATTATACAACGACAAGCATCAGGCAAATATTGATGCGGGCATCAGTTTGCCCCGCCTGTAATCCTTAATTTGAACCGTTAAAACGATATATTTGCAATGATAAATAGCGGAATACTCTTTAAAATACTTCCTGTCATGCGAACTTTCTTCATTGCAGCTGCCCTCTTTCTCTTTACTGCCTTTGCCACCGTTACGCCGGCACAGCAGACGGATGAACAACTTATATTAAAATACTTTCACTCAATCAGCAGCGGAGAGATCGCTGAATGGATGGCCGAGGTCTGCTCCCCTGAATTCAACGGGAGGCTTGCAGGCACGCCCGAGTATCTTGCTGCTGCGGAATGGGCAGCAGGTAAAATGAATGAATGGGGCATCAGTCCGGCCGGCGACAATGGTTCATATTTCCAGTGGTTTGATCATCCATACACGGTAGTCAATGAGGTCGGCGGGCTATGGCTTCACCTACCGCAAAAGGATGAGGCAACAATTAAAAAGAGTTACTCGGCCCCTAAAGATTTCTACCCCGGCATGAATTCAGGCAGTGGCGAGGTGACCGCTGAAGTGGTCTGGGTAGGATATGGCACCACTGCGCCTGAATTGAATTATGACGACTATAAGAATGTTGACGTCAGGGGAAAGATAGTACTGATGAACCGTGACGTTCCCTATAAGGATGCCCGCAACCCTGAGTATTCCAAATGGGTAAAATACTGTTACCACCAGTACAAGGCTGAGAACGCAGCCCGTCACGGAGCCGTGGGAATGCTTTACATAGACGGTAACAGCGCGAATCCGAACATATCATATCATGAGGATCTGATAGTGACAGGTATTGGAACGGAACCGCTGGCAGACCTCTTCGCCGGCCTGGGGAAGGACAACAAGACCCTGCTGAACCAGATTGACAAGTCGTTCAAGCCCGCATCATTTGCCACAGGCAGGGTGATTACAATGAAAGCAAGCACCACCCGCCATCCGGAAGGAAGGACTTGCAACGTAGCCGGAGTGATTGAAGGGACAGATCCTGAACTGAAGGATGAAGTAATAATCATTGGCGCCCATCTTGATGCTGTGGGCAATGCGGGTGGCCTCCTCGTTGACGGCGGTCTTGACAATGCCAGCGGGGTGATAGATATTCTGGCTGCGGCCAGAGCGCTGGCCACATCAGGTATAAAGCTCAGGCGGACAGTGCTGTTCCTGCTTATCGGAGGCGAAGAGGTGGGATTGCTGGGAAGCAAGTATTACACAGAGAATCCATTGTTCCCAAAAGAGAAGACGGTTACCTATATCAATCTTGACATGGTTGGCAACGGCACCGGTTTGGCCGTCAGCGCCTCAGAATCATGTGCAGGTCTGAGAGAATATTTCACCCGAGCCAATGAAAAATATATCCACAGGACCATGAGATCATCCGTCTCCCGGGGATCCTATTACGGCAGGCCGCGAAGCGACGGGTTGGTCTTCCTGGCTGAAGGATACAGGACAATGAGCCTCTCAACCACCGATGGTGTGAAGCCGGTCTTTTACCATCTCCCGGGTGATGATGAGACCGCGGTCACTCCGGAGATAATGGAGGATGTGGCCAAAATGATATACCTTGCATTCATTGAGATGGCCAATGCCGATCAACTGAACTACTGACCAATCACATCAGACTGATGGCACACAGGGTACTGTTTATAAGCGACATATCACTATCGCCCTTTACTACCATTGCTGACCGGATGCTTATCCGGGGACTGCATGCCCGGGGTGTTGACATGACAGTGGTGACCCAGCGGCCCACGGACGAAACGGAGGAGCTGCAAAGGGAAGGTATAAAGGTTGAATACATCATCTTTGACAAAAAGATCAGCAGGAACATCATCAGCAGGCTGCGGGCGATCATTGATGCCGGGCAGATTGAACTTATCCATGTCACCTTCGGCAAGGCCATGACCAACGCCCTGATGGCAGCACGTGGAAGAAAGGCAAAGATCATCGGCTACTACGGTTCACTCAGCCTGCACTGGCATGATCCTTCGGCATGGCTTGCATTTCTCAATCCGCGCATTGACAGGCTCATCTGCGCCAGCGATGCCGTTGAGGCCCATGTTAAAAGGCAGCTTCCCCCATGGCGCAGGAACAGGGCCGTACGCATCTATCGCGGATATAATCCCGACTGGTTCAATGGTCTCGTGCCGGCGAACCGCAGCGATGCCGGGGCAGGCGAAGAAGATTTTCTCATCTGCACCGTAGGTATACTCCGCAAGGTCAAGGGCATCAGATACCTGACAGAGGCTGCCGGAATGCTCCCGAAAGAAATACCTTTTAAAATTATCCTGATAGGGGACGGGACAGATTCACCTGACACAATAAAGCTTGCCAGAGCGAGCGGGGTACCGGAAAAATTCATTCACATGGGTCATATCAAAAATCCTCCTGCATGGATGGCAGCGTGTGATCTGTATGTGCAGCCCTCCCTCAGCGAGGGCCTGGGAAGAGCTATCACAGAGGCCATGTGCCTGGCCAAACCGGTGATAGTGACAGATGGCGGCGGAGCAAAAGAGCTGTTTGCCAGAGGCGATAATGGTTTCGTTGTACTTAGGAGGTCAGCTGCCGGCCTGGCACAAGCCATAATCCGTTGCTGGGAAAACAGGGACTCCCTTGCCTCCATCGGGATGAAGGCAAGGGAAACCATCAGGAATGAGTTCCACCACGACGAGACCGTGAACAGAACCTTTGAACTTTACCGTGAGCTTCTGGGGTGAAGCTTACCTGACCACCAATTTCACATTGAGCAGTATCTCATCCC
>JAAZAP010000338.1 GCA_012514255.1 Bacteroidales bacterium
AAGAAGCCTCAACCTGAAACTGACAGCACAATTCTGACGTATAAGGATGTCAGAGCAACATTTATTCTTAATTTCGTATCCTGATGAACAGGTTTGAGATCACATTTACAGCCATCATGGCCACAATTATAATACATCTGACTGTGGCTGTGATCTTTGTGTCTGTCAAGATTTCAGCCCTGAAACGTGAGATCGCGGCTGAAATCATCCTCTCATTTGATGAAGAGCTTCCTGATCCGGATATGGAGAAAGCCCTTGAGCTGGCGAAGAGCGACCTGTTTGCCGGAGCCTCTGCCGATGAGCTGGTGAACATCATTAAGAACATTGCCGATAGGCCGTTGGATATTGATCCAAAGGAGTACGAAAACATGGTCAAGGAGGAGATGATCAAGAGCGGACTGTTAAATGAAAAGAACTTCATTGATGACAGGAAGATGGCGGAGGAAACCGGGGCAGAGGAGATACCCATACCTGAGGAGGAGGTAACTCCCCAGGTGACTGAAAAGAACGAGAAGCCTGAAGAGAAGGGCACATTCAGGGGGCCTACACGTATATTCTATGACCTTGCCGGGCGGCATCATATATACCTGCCAATACCTATCTATAAATGTGAGGGAGCAGGTCAGATCACTCTTGCCATTGTGGTTGACCGAAACGGAACAGTACTTAAGGCAGACCCCGCATCAAAACTATCATCCACAAGGGATCCGTGCCTCATTGAAACGGCAGTGGAACATGCCTTCAAAACCCGGTTCAATGCAGATCAGAGTGCCCCGGAAAAGCAGGGAGGATTTCTTACCTTTGTATTTGTATCACAATACTGACAACATCAGAAAAGAGTTCCCTGTACCGGGTAGGTATAGGGCATGATGAGCTCCGGTCTGTTGCGGTCGGCACGCATGTTCGTTATCAGTGGACTGACGGTATGGGCTGCCAGCATCTCCGAATCTACCGGTTCCATGAGCAATGAAAGGTCACTGGCATTCACGCCTTCGCTGAGCCATATATCTTCAGCCGCAGGGAGCAGTATTACCGGCATCCGTCGCTTCGTGTTGTGTATCTCTTCCATGAGTTCATTGGCCCGTGTGGTGACTACGGAAAAGGTGTTCAGCGTAATCCCTCCCTGCATGCCCCATGAGTCCCATATCCCTGCCAGTGAGAACATGTCTTCTCCCTTAAGTGTAATATACCAGGGTATCTTGCGCCCCCCCAGGTGCTGCCACTCGAAGAAGCCTCGTACAGGCACCAGGCAACGCCGGGAGGCGAATGATTCCCTGAAGGCCGGCTTGGAAGCGATGGTCTCCGAACGGGCATTGAAGGTCTTGATCATTATTTCTTTTGCCTCCTGCTCATCAGCTGCCCAGGAAGGAACAAGCCCCCACCTGAACAGCCTGATGCCGGCACCGCGGTCCGAACACACAACAGGCAAAGAGGGAAGGCTGTAAGCATGGTAATAGTAACTCGGCCTGTACCTGTCGTGATCAATTAACTCACTGCCGTAACGCTCTTCGAGCTCTTCCCTGACAATATTTACATTAACAGTAAAACACACCTGAGTACTCCTTTAGGCAGAATAACCAGTTTAAATTCAGAATCCCAGAGGCACAGGAGCCGAATAGGCGAACAGGTCTGTCTCAGGCCATTGATTCACCCTGTGCAGGAATTTGCCCATCATCTGATCAATGTCTGATGACAGTTCAGGACCGTTCCAGGCACTGCTGTTCATCAGGACGACCCAGGCGGTGCCGTCAGGCATTCTCTTCATCATGGCCGTTGTGCCTGCAAAAGATCCGGTGCGCCACCAGGTGCCGTTTGAGAGTGTAGCCCTCCACCCTACTGGAGCATAACCGTTGTAGACATCTGTCATGAACTCAATGCTCTCCGGGGCAAGTATATCTTTAGGATGATCGAACCCGTCTACAGCCATCAGCAGTCTCATCAGATCAGGGGCAGTAGCCACCCATCCTCCTGCTGCACCAAGGGTCTCTATGTCATTCCCTCCCCTGCTTGCCGGAACCATCTCCCCGGTACCATAGACCGAAAGCTTCATGGGTGCATTATCAACCTCATAATAAGATACTTCAAGAGGAAGTGCATTCTCCGGCATGTTGTGACCTAAAGCCATGTCATATATGCCCAGCGGTTCAAGGATTTTCATCCTGCAATAGGTCTCATAATCCATTCCCGATGCCTTCTCCACCACCAGGCCAAGGATACTGTACCCGAGATTGCTGTATGACTGACCTGAGCCGGGAGTGAAGTGCAGGTTCTTGCTCAGTGCGAACCTGATGATTGTCTTAAGGTCAACAGGCATCTGAACATCGAGGGTACGGGCAACCACCTCGGGCATGAACATCTGATCACCGTAGCGTTGTGACCATCCTCCTTCATGTGCCAGAAGGTGACCCACAGTAATGTCAAAAACACGCCTGTCTTTCGGATGGGCAAAGAGCGTGTCGTCCAGTATGGCACCGGATCCGAATACCTTATCATTAATAGAGAGTTGCCCTTCTTCCTGCAATTTCATCACAGCAACCGCAGTGACCAGTTTGGAGACACTGGCAACGCGAAAACGGTGATAAGGCTCCACGGGCAGTGAGTCAGGCAGGGAGGCGTAGCCAAACCCACGGGCATAAAGAAGTTTTCCCTCCCTGGCCACAGCCACGGATGCTCCCTTGATGTCCCAATGCTTCATAAACCAGTCAACCCCCTTTTCTGCGCTGTTAAAGGCATCACCTTCACTGAGAGAGTTATCTATGCGCAGCCGGGCAGGAACAGTGCTTCGACCAATGACAGCATACTGTTCAGTTCCAACCTCTGGAACAAAAAGAAGAAGTATCAGAAGTATGATAACGAGGTTGCGCATTGATTTTGGAGAAAGGTTCATATGGTACTTCAATACTGAAAACGGCGGTAAAAATAGGATATTATGCCTGTCAAACCCAATCAAAGCATCATTTTTGTCAACCGGCAAAAAAAAATATCAACAAAATAGGCAAGCTGATAAACAGAAAGTAAATTTGTATACATGATATCTGCAGTAAGAAAATCGATTGTTCTGATAATACTTATTATCCCGGGGGTCAACCTGAGAGCGCAGACCAACTCGCTGGTGACTGATTCAATAACAAACAGAATTAAGGAAATACTTGAGGTGTACAACTCCTACTCAGTCTATGTTGACACCTCTGAATACGTTCATTTCCATGAGGAGGCAGACAACATCAATTTTCAGATTGCCTCATCTATGGGAGCATGCAATGAGATCATCAGGTTTTATGTCAGGGGAGCTGATGTCAACACATTTGCAGGGGAGACTGCCAGACCGCTTCACTATGCAGTCAATTCAGGCAAATGGGAGGCGGTGGAGATACTGTTGTTGCTGGGTGCCGATCCTGACAGCCATGATATGTATGGCAACACGCCACTGATTATCGCGGTGAGAGCAAATGCCACTGACATTGCAGAAAAACTGATTCGTTACGGGGCCAATCCGGAAGAGGGTGACCGGTTTAACTCAGCACCCCTTCATCATGCCGCAGCAATAGGTAATTTTCTGATGGCAGACATGCTGATCTATTATGATTCGCCCACGGAACTGTATGACAGTGAAGGAAACACACCTCTCATGACCGGAGTTTGTTTTGGTTACCATGATATCGTTGACCTCCTTCTGCAGTCCGGGGCTGACCCCAACACTGCAGACCGGAGGGGTTACACCCCGCTGATGGCGGCATCGCAGAACGGAGATACACTGATGATGAGTATACTGATTAATGCCGGAGCCAGTCTCTACACTGTCAACAATGAAGGAGTAAACGCGTTGGGGTGTTCTGTCATTGCATCACAGGAGGAGTCTGTCAGATATCTGCTTGAAAGGGGTAACAGCTGGAATGGCTCAGACGGCACCAATTCGGATCCCTTGACCCTTGCCAATACATACGGCCGTTCGGGAATACTCAGGATGATGCTTGACCACGGAATGGAAGGAAAAAGAATAATCTCCTTCAATGAACTTTCGTTCTCTGCCGGCACCATGATCACATCCAACTACAGCATGGCCGGGGGAGCTGTCTCTGTCGCCAGTCCGGGCATACATACCGGAATAACCCTGGGTGCCTGGGCCAATCCCTTCAATCAGCGCATGCTCGTAAAGGATGATGATACGTATTACCAGTACAGCGTTAAATCCACGGTGATATATACAGGTCTCTTCAGGGAGTTCATGTTAAGCCCGGCCTACAGCAAAGTCAAAATCCAATCCACGGCAGCGCTTTCTGCAGGGTACAGGTTCCACTCCCTCTATGAGGGGACGGAAGAGCGTCCTGACAACAGCCTTCTTCTAATGCCATCTGCAGATATAGGGATAAGCATCCGCAACCTGGGAGTGAATGCGGGCATTTCCTACCTCAGAATGCCATTCCACAGGGCCGGACCGGTATGGATGACTCTGAAGATTACATTTACATTCACACGCCCCGCTGACGATTATTCATTAAAAAGGGTCAGACTCTACAACTATGAGCAGAACTAGCATAATCCTGGCAATTCTGATACTGCTGCTCTTCTCATGCGAGGAGGGATACTTTACCAATTGCGGTCAATGCTATGAATCAGGCAACTATGACGTGAGGCTCAGGATCAACCTCCGGAATCCGGAACGCATTCCCGAGAACCCGGTAGTTACATTGTATGAGGGCCCTGTCAGTGACGGGATAATACTTGAAAAGTATAATATCATTGATCCCAACGCTGTAATCTACTATGATGCAATCCTCTACAAGGATTATTCAGCAACACTGGAATTCAGGTATGACGGGAAAAACTACGTCACCACTGCCGGAGCCTGTCCGAAAGTGCGGTATGACGAAACTACCTGTGAAGAGCCTTGCTGGTATGTCTATGATAATATCCTCGACCTGAGGTTACGGTATGACTAGCAGACCGGGCCGGCAGGCGGCATCCATTGCCAACTCAATAGGTTTATAGCCGAAGTGTAAGCAGCAACTGGCGCAGCTCGTTGGGAGTCACATCCTCCTGGATCTTGCCGGCATCAGCAACCGAGATCCTTCCCCGCTCCTCTGAAACTATGATGACAACAGCATCTGTCTGTTCGGTAAGTCCTATCCCTGCGCGATGACGCATTCCGAAACGTGCCGGCAGCCCGGTCTGGTCGGTGGATGGAAGGGGGCAGCGGGCGGCAAAGATCTTTCCGTTCTGTATCAGCACGGCTCCGTCATGCAGGGGCGAGCCTTTGTAAAAGATGGTTTTGAGCAGTTCGTCGGTTACCAGCGCGTTGAGCAGTTCCCCGCCGTCAGAGTAGATATCCAGCAGGCTTGTCCTGCCCACGGCAATGAGAGCACCGGTACGTGACTGGGCCATGGATTCCACCGCATGGACAACCTCTTCAACGATCTGGCTTGTAGACTGGTCAACACCACCTGAGGGGAAATACCTGTCAAATGAGAACCTGTTTCGGCTGATGTACCTGTTACCAATAGCCAGCAGAAACCTTCTTATCTCCTGCTGAAACACAATAATAAGCGCAATCACCCCCACACCTATCACCTGTCCTATTATGGCGCTTATCAGCTCCATATTGAGAGCCTTGACCACAAGCCAGAAGAGGTAGACAAAAAAGATACCCAGAAAGATGCTGAACGCTGCCGTTCCCCTTATAAGGCGATACAACTGGTAAAAAATGATTGCTACCAGGAAGATATCAATTATATCAAGGATTGTGAACTCGAACATATCCGTACGGGCAGTGCCCGACAAATTTAAGAATAATGATCAAATAGGGGGCCGGCAGGGTAAATCTTTTCGAAAAGTGTAACTACCTCTCTTGCCTCATGGACATCATGCACTCTCAGTATCGAGGCGCCGTTAATAAGGGCTGCCATGTTGAGGGCTGAGGTACCGTTGAGTGCCTCGTCGGGTGTTACCCCGAGCGTTTTCCAAATCATTGATTTGCGCGAGAGTCCCGCTAGAAGAGGAAGTCCCGCGATCTTAAACTCGGAAAATCTCCTCAACATCTCAAAATTATGCTCAGGAGTCTTTCCGAAGCCAAACCCGGGGTCAAGGATGACGTCCTTCACTCCTGCCTTTTTGAGCGGTGCCAGCCTCTTACCGAACCAGGCCAGGATATCCGCCACCACATCGTCATACATGGGATCAATCTGCATTGTGCCCGGTGTTCCCTGCATATGCATCATTATGTAGGGCACATTCAGCCTTGTAACAAGAGGGAACATCCCGGCATCCATCTCACCTCCGGAAATATCATTGATGATTGATGCTCCCGAATGTACCACGACAGCTTCAGCCACTGAGGCCCTGTATGTATCAACTGAGATCACGGCATAAGGGAAACGGTTTTTTATCAGCTCTGTCGCCCAGCAGACCCGCTCCCTCTCCAGTGGCTCAGGCACTTCCCCGGACCCCGGGCGGGTTGAACAGCCACCGACATCCAGGATGTCCGCACCATCCTCCAGCATTTTTGATGCAACCATCAGTATATCCTCGTCACCGGTATGCCGGCTCCCGGCATAGAAGGAATCATCCGTGACATTGATGATCCCCATCACCTTTGGCCTCGAGAGATCAATCAACCTTCCTCCTGCATTGATATTCATATGTAACTGGTTAAAAATTTGCATAAAGATAATCATTGGCCGTGTTCAGGGCCAGGTAATGCGCTTTCCATTGCTGCCAAAATAAGTATATTTGCTTCAGGCAAAGCTGCAGACGCCGGATCAATGCAATCTTTTGTACATTCTACCGGTGCAGGGCGTTAACAATAAACAGGCAGGAATGAAACTAATTGTAATTGAAGGACTGGATGGAGCGGGTAAATCTACCCAGATCTCCCTGCTCAAGGAGTGGTTTGCAGAGAGAAACCTGCAGTGCAGATATATCCATTTCCCACGCACTGACGCACCTTACTTCGGTGAGCTGATAGCTCGTTTCCTCCGGGGTGAGTTCGGAAATATTGATACTGTTGATCCTTACCTGGTAGCAATGCTTTACGCAGGCGACAGGAAAGATGCTGCCATGATGATAGAAACATGGCTTGAAGAGAAATACTTTGTTGTCCTTGACCGTTATACTTACTCCAACATAGCCTATCAGTGCGCAAAGATGCCCACTGAAACAGAGGCAGGGAGACTCAGGGAGTGGATCCTGAATCTTGAGTTCAACCATTTTGGTATCCCAAAACCGGATATCAATATTTTCCTTGACGTCCCCTTCAGATTTACAGAAGAAAAACTGAAAAACAGGAGGCTTGGAGATGACAGAACATATCTTATGGGAAGCAGTGATATACATGAGAGCAGCCTCGAATTCCAGAGACGGGTGAGGGATATCTATGCGGCTGTGGCAGCCGTGGATGAGAGCCTGCAGGTTATAAGCTGCCGTGATGATGATGACCGCATGCCACCGCCTGATGTAATATTCAGTATGATCATGAATAAACTTAAGGAAAAAAATATTCTCAGATGAAAATTCTGACCCAAATTGCAAGAATAGTAACGGGGGCACTGTTTGTCTTTTCCGGGTTTGTAAAAGGGATTGACCCGATGGGCACCGCCTTTAAGCTAGGTGATTATTTTGCAGCTTTCAGGCTGGGCCTTCTTGATGACCTGACACTACCCCTCTCCCTCCTCCTGTGTCTTGTAGAGTTCGTAGCCGGAATGATGCTGATGACCGGTGTGCTGGTGAGACAGGCATCATGGATGGCTGCTCTCTTCATGGCTTTCTTCACACCCATGACACTCATCCTGGCACTCTGGAATCCCGTGTCTGACTGCGGCTGCTTCGGCGATGCCATCATTATGACCAACTGGCAGACCTTCTTCAAGAATGTTATAATCACCCTCCTTGTGGTCTTTGTTTTTATACGCCGCAATGACGAGACCGGTGTCATGTCAGTAAAGGCCGGTTTAAACTTTACCATCGCATATGTATTCCTTTTCCTTCTCTTCATGAGGATGAACCTTGCTTACCTGCCAATGATTGACTTCAGACCCTACAAGGTGGGCACCAACATCGAGGCTGCAATGACTGTACCTCCGGATGCGGAGCCTGACAAATATGACATCAGGTTCATTTATGAAAAGAATGGCGTTCAACAGGAGTTCACCCTGAATGATTACCCTGCCAATGATACTTCGTGGAATTTTATTGATCAGAAATCAGTGCTGATCTCCAGGGGTTATGTACCTCCCATACATGACTTCACCCTTATCACCGCTGATGGAGTAGACATGACTGACCACATAGTGAAACATGACGGTGATATAATGCTGATGATTGCCCGGAAGCTCGATAAGTCAGACAGGGATGGGCTGATGAAGGGCTATAACCTTGGCATGGAACTGATGAAGAGAGGCATTGATTTCTGTATAATCACAGCCACAATCCCGTCTGAAGCAGGATCACTGCTCACGGGTTACAATGCACTCTTTGCAGATGAGATAACACTTAAAACTGTGATAAGATCAGATCCGGGCTTTATGCTGCTCCATAATGGAACCATTGCAGCCAAATGGTCATACCACAACCTTCCGGAACCGGATGATTTCAAGGATGACATGAATGCCCTTGCCCTCCGGACACAGGAGGCATCAGGAAACAGGCTTGTTGTTACTGCAGCATTGCTCGCCGTACTCCTTGCAATGGCCATGGCCTTTCCCCTCTGGAAGAAGACAACAGTTGAACAAAACAATAAACAACTCTAACATAACAGAAAAATGAGAAAGAAGATAGTTGCCGGTAACTGGAAGATGAACATGGACTTAAACGAGGGAATAGCCCTTGCTACAGAGATAAATCAACACTTCACTTCCACCCCTCTGAACATGAAGGAGGTTATCCTTTGCACCCCGTTCATTCACCTGAGCATGGTCAGTAAAATTCTGTATGCTCCGGGGTTGTCGGCAGGGGCCCAGAACTGCAATGATCACGGATCAGGCGCTTACACGGGAGAGATATCGGCAGCAATGATAAAGAGCACCGGTGCGGCCAATGTCATCATAGGCCATTCGGAAAGACGCAGCTACTACGGAGAGAGCGATGAACTGCTGGCAGCAAAAACCGCTGAAGCCCTCCATAACGGCCTGAGAGTTATCTTCTGTTGCGGAGAGGTTCTTGCAGAAAGAGAGTCAGGCATCCATTTTGACGTGGTAAACCGCCAACTGAAAGAGGGCCTGTTCATGCTTGCAGAAGGGGAATTTAAAAAATGCATCATCGCCTATGAACCTGTCTGGGCCATTGGTACTGGCGTGACTGCAACTCCTGCACAGGCTCAGGAAATGCACCGGTTCATACGTGATCTGGTGGAGAAGAGATACGGAAAGGCAACCGCAGAGGAGACAACAATCCTGTATGGTGGCAGCTGCAAGGCATCAAATGCGGCCGAACTCTTTGCCAATCCGGACGTTGATGGTGGACTGATAGGCGGAGCCTCCCTCGTGAAGGAGGAGTTCTGCAGTATTGTTAAGGCGCTCTGAAGCGACAATGAAGAAGATCATACTCACCCTGCTTGCTGCCATAGCCCTCTCAACAGGTCTCCCGGCACAGAATCAGACGCAGTTCTCTGGTGACACAGCACAGTTTATAACGGAACTCCGTGCTTACCTTGGAACACTGGTGAGCAAGCCTGAGATGGCTGAGATTGATCTTTTTGCTGCAATATATGACAGTACACTTTTCTCAAGACAGGTAAAAGACAGAATAATAAACGTAGCCAGCCAGCTCAGGGGCAGAAGGATCAGCCAGGTTCCCGGTTTTATCTTCTACGTAAGGACCCTGACTGACTTCATTGAGACGGAACAGGACCAGGATGAGATTGATGCCTGGCTCGCCGGTCTCAGCGAGATGGCATTTGATCCCCGCTTTACCAATGCATCCGTTGAAAAATTCATTGAGGTGACAGGACTGATGCTGGTTGACAATACCATCTACAAGGCGGGAACAGTACGATGGAAAACCAGGGACGGAAAGGTTGAATTTGCCAGGGACACGGTTTTGAAAATTAACATAGAGGCTGTCACACTGACAGGCTTCCTCGGCAAAGACAGCACAACTATTCTGAATTTCACCGGGACATATTTCCCTGACATTTTCCAGCTCTATTGCACGGAGGGTACTGTGACCTGGGAAAAAGCGGGTTATGATCCATCAGCAGTGTATGCAAAGATCTCTGATTTTGTCATCGATGTCACCAAAAGCGAATTTACCTGTGACTCGGCACTCCTTAATCACCCTACCTATTTCAAGGAACCTGTACCTGGCAGGCTGTTTGACCGGGCAGTGGAGATAGTCTCTCACGAAAAGGCTACAATGCCACGCTTTGAGACTTATGAAACAAGGTTCTCTATTGAGGATATCTATAAGGACGTAGACTATGAAGGGGGGCTTGCCCTGGAAGGAGCAATTGTCAGAGGCACAGGCTCCAACTGGCTCCCGGCCAGCGTTAAACTCTACCGCGAGGACACCCTGGCAATAAAAATCATCTCCAGGAATTTTATCCTCTCACAGTCCTCAATCACCAGCTATGAATCATCCCCCACCCTATACCTTGGAAATGATTCCATCTACCACTTCAACCTGGGATTCTCATATAACACTGATACCAGGGAGGTGAGCATGTTCCGTACCACCAGCCCCCTGTCACGCAGCCCGTATTTCGACTCATACCACAACATGGACCTTTATTTTGAGCATCTCTCATGGGACATGGATGAGCCCACCATTACAATGTCAAGGACCAGGGGATCATCAATCGGAGCTGCAAAATTTGAATCAGTCTCCTTTTACAATGAGGCCAACTTTTTCAGGCTGATGCGTATGGATGATATTCATCCCCTTTACAGGATCAGAGACTACGCAAAAGTCTACGGCTATGACGTCTTCCCGGTGGAGGGATTTGCAAAATGGGCCCGTATGCCCATAGAGCAGGCAACAGCCATGTTTATTGAAATGGCAAACAACGGATTTATCTTCTATGACCGGAACTTCAATGAGGTTGCCATCAAGCCTAAAATAGACGACTACATAGCATCCTTCGCAAAGAAAAAAGATTATGATGCAATAAATATCTACAGCGAGGCAAGAGACGAACAGGAAAATGCCGTTCTTGACCTTAACGATTACTCCCTGGACCTCTGGGGTGTCAGGGGAGTCTCGCTGAGCGACTCTCAACAGGTTGACATAAGACCCTACGGGAGCCACCTGACCCTGGGAGAAAACAGGTCAATGCATTTTGACGGGATCGTCAATGCCGGTCTATTCACAATCTATGGCAAAGAGTTTTCATTCAATTATGATACGTTTTACATAAGGCTGGAAAAGATTGATTCAATCAAGATTGCCGTTGAAACAGGTGAAAAAGACGGATATGGCAGACCCATCATCAGGAACATTGACAATATGCTCGAACTTGGCTCTGCCAACCTGCTGATTGATGATCCTGCAAACAAGTCGGGAATCAGAAGCCTTAAGCAATACCCGATTATCAATTCTACCTCTGATCTGTTCATTCATTACGATGAGATCACCGACCTCGACGGAATGTACGAGAAGGAGAAGTTTTATTTCAGGCTTGATCCATTTACATATACGAATATAGATCATTACACCAACGAGGACCTTGCCCTGTCAGGCGAGTTCGTCGGCGGCGGCATCATAGAACCCATGCGCCAGACTCTCACCATCCAACCGGATACCTCCCTCGGGTTTACAATGACAATTCCTCCTGAGGGCATCCCGATATACAACGGAAGAGGAAGGCTCTACAACCACCTCAGCATGAGCAACTCGGGTCTTATCGGCAGCGGAAGGATAGAGCATATGACCGCTACTGCCGTGGCTGACACGTTCCGTTTCTTCCCGGAATTCATGTATGCCAGGGCCAGAACCTTTGATATGAAGCCTGACACCCTCGGAAGATTTCCCGTCCTCAGTTCTGTAGATGTTGATCTGCAATGGCTTACTGATAAAGACGAATTGTATGCCGTTAACAGTGAAGGTAAGGAGTTCAGCATGTTCGGCAACGGGACCACAATGCAGGGAACCCTCGTACTTTCACCTTACAAAATGAAAGGCCAGGGCGAGGTCAATACGGCTGATGCACGCATCACCTCTGAAACATTCAGCTTCCGACCGATGGCTTTTGATGCCGACACATCCGATTACTATCTCAGGGCGCTCAGGGGAAGCGGTTACGGATTCGTTGCAAGCAACGCCCGGACACATGTGGACTTTGTAAGGCAGAAAGCCATATTCAGCCTGAATACCGATTCTTCATTTGTTGTACTGCCTGAGGTAGAGTACATCTCCAGGATGACCAACTTTGAGTATGATATGAATAGGAAGGTGATGAATATGACGCAGAAAGGCCGGGAGTCAGTAAAGCTCATGTCACCTGAAGAGCTCCTGAAGGTTCCGCACGGAATGGAGGAAAAACCCACCTTCCTGTCAACCAATAACATGAAGGACACAATCAAGTTCCAGTCAGGCTCAGCATCATACTACCTTCAGGATGAATATATAATGGCAAAAGAGGTCAATTACATACCAGTTGCCGACGCCCTGATCCAGCCGGGTGGAGGCATACTCTATATTGACAGGGGAGCAAGGATCAGGCAGACTGACAGCGCTGTTGTGGCTGTCAATAACCGGCATCTCATTCATTCGGCGAAGCTGAATATAGAAAGCAGTGCAAATTATTACGGGTCAGGGAAGTATGATTACATCAGTGAGGATGGCAGCATACAACCTATTGAATTCAGCGAGATCAGGGTCGATACCATGGCAACAAAAGCAACAGGCAATATCCCTGCCGCCGCGCAGTTCAAACTCAGCCCTGCTTTCACCTATGCCGGTGACGTATCACTGCGGTCTGCCGGGGAACACCTCCGCTTCACCGGCTCAGCAGGTATTGTTACGGACTGTAAGAACATAAACAGTGCCCCGGTTAAATTCACTGCTCTTATCGACCCGGATAACGTAATGATACCCATAACCGACAAACCGCGTGACAATAATGACAATCTGCTCTTCTCAGGCACATTCGTGACTCTTGATTCAGCGGGAGTTTATGGCACATTCCTGTCGGAAAGAAAGTCATGGAGCGATAATCCGATGCTTAACGCAGAGGGTTATCTCTTTTATGACAGGGGCTCGGGCAGGTACCGTATAGCTTCAATGGAGAAACTGGCTGATCTGAGAAGTCACGGCAACATGATCTCCTTTGACCGTAACATGTGCCTCCTCCTCAGCGAAGGCAGGATAGATTTCGGGACTGATTACGGTTTGCTCAGGCTGAACAGTGCAGGAAATCTTGTGCATAAAACCGACTCCTCAAAACTGGAGGTGCAGTCAATTATGGGTTTCTCATTTCATTTTAATCCTGAGGCCCTCCGGATTATGGCTGAAGACATAAAGAGCAATCCCACACTCAGAACAGTCAATCTCTCATCCGAGTTCAACCTCAAGGCAATGAAGGATCTTCTTGGTGCCGAGGCGGCAAAAACACTGACCGAGGAATTGCAGCTTTTTGGCGTTGCCCGTTCACTGCCCAAAGAATATTCGGCCCAGTTGCTCCTCAATGAGGTAAGGCTTGAATGGAATCCCGGTACCATGTCCTTTGTCTCCAGGGGAAATATTGGCATCGGGTTCATTGGAAATCAGCCCATGAATGTCTACGTTGACGGGTATATTGAGCTCCAGCGAAGAAGATCGGGTGATCTGCTGGATATCTACCTCAAGGTGAATGACAACGTCTGGTACTGGTTCTCCTATTTCAGGGGTATATTGATGAGCTACTCGTCAAACCTTACCTACAATGACATCATAAGTAAAACAAAGGACCGTGACAGGAGAGATCCCAAAGCCACCTCCAGGGATGATTATGAGTATATGCTCGGTCTGCCTGACCGTCTCAGGAGCTTCATCAGGCGGATGGAGAGAGGTGGAACCGGATACAATGAATATTGATCATTGCCCGGGATCCGGTCTTTTTCCCCTGCTTCCGAATTCAATAACCTCCATATCGCTGATATCATCGCCCTCAATGCTGAACCGCAGCAGGGTCATAACTTTATGTATTCCGGTCCGGCCTGCAGCGCCGGGATTTATACAGAGCATACCATGAGCCTTATCATAAATTACCTTCAGGATATGTGAGTGCCCGCAGACAAATATGTCCGGTCGCAGGCTCTTTATCAGATCAAGGGCACGCGGGGCATACCGGCCCGGATACCCTCCTATGTGTATCATAAGGACTTTTTTTGCACCTGCTGTGAAGAAGAGAAATTCACCTGTGATTTTCCTGACTTCAAAGCCATCTATATTGCCCCACACTGCACGCAGGGGCCTGAAAGAGTTCAGTTCAGTTATGACCTCCGCACTCCCGGCATCTCCGGCATGCCATATCTCATCCACACCGGCAAAATGCTCATAAACCGCCGGATCAACCCACCCGTGAGTATCTGACATCACTCCTATCCTCATTTACCTGTCATTTCACTTTTCCACCGCTAAAATCAATAAATTTGTGCAAAGAATAGCAGAAATGCAGATTTTTTATTCGGTAAATATTGATGGCGAAACTGCCATTTTCAGCAGGGAAGAGTCAGGTCACTGTCTGAGGGTCCTGCGCATGAGAAAAGGTGATACCCTGAGCTTCACCGACGGACTGGGAAATATCTATGAGGGAGTGATTACAGATGATAATCCTCTCTCCATGACCGCAGCAATAAGGTCAATGACACATACCCTGCATCCGCCGTACCGGCTGCATGTGGCAATCTCTCCGGTGAAGAATGATGATCGTTTAGAATGGTTCGTGGAAAAAGCCGTGGAGACAGGAATAGATGAGATTACGCCATTGATCTGCAGCCGCACGGAAAAGAGGAGGATCAGACGCCAAAGACTCGAGGGGCTCATACTGTCAGCAATGAAACAGTCAGTAAAAAGCTACCTGCCCCGGCTGAATGATCCTGTCTCCTTCATCGAATTCAATGAAATCAGTCGGCAGGGAAAGAGGCTTATTGCCTGTTGTGATCCGGGGATTGAGCGTGTGTTGATAAATTCTGCCTTCAGCCCGGGTGACGAGGTAACAATACTGATCGGACCAGAGGGCGATTTTACACTGGAGGAGATCTCTCTTGCAATGAAACAGGGTGCTATCCCCGTCCATCTCGGTCCAAGCCGCCTGAGAACAGAAACAGCAGGTGTTCTTGCCTGCTGTTCGGTTTACTTGTCCAACCTGTAACCTATCCTCTTCCCGGAATGAAGTCAAACGCTTCATTGATTCTTTTCACAGGAAGATTATAGAATTCCGTATAGCGACATCTTGCACAGGTCACGGCAGTATAACGCGTACCAGAGATATTGAATGCCAGATTGTACTGGATTGCAACACCTTTTAACTCATATTTCCTGCTACCGCACTTGGGACAGGTATACTTCAGGACAGGTGCTTCATTTTTCATTGCTCTCTTTTTTGGTGTCTGGTTTTGCCTTCAGGCGACCGGACTTGCGCAGTGCCTGGTCAAGGACCCATTCAATCTGACCGTTGGTGCTGCGAAACTCGTCAGAGGCCCATTTTTCAATGGCACTCAGCTTGTCCGGATCTATCCGTATGACAAATGATTTTTTTCGCATCCCTACTGATGAAGGGTGCCGGCGTTAATGATCGGATTCGGATCCTTGTCGCCGCACAGCACCACCATAAGATTGCTTACCATCGCGGCCTTCTTCTCTTCATCCAGCTCAATAATCTGCTTCTCGGAAAGCTGTTCAAGCGCCATCTCAACCATTGACACAGCCCCCTCAACGATCTTGAACCTTGCTGCTACCACTGCGGTAGCCTGCTGACGACGCAACATTGCCCCGGCTATCTCCTCCGCATATGCAATATAATTTATCCTCGCCTCAATTACATGTATGCCCGCAATCTTCAGCCTGTCACTGATTTCTTTCTCAAGCTCATCATTTACCTCCTCACCTCCGCTGCGAAGCGTTATCTCCTCCTCATGAGCCTCCCAGTTGTCATACGGATACAACCCGGCCAGCTTGCGTAAGGCAGCATCACTCTGGACGAGTACGAAATGTTCATAGTTGTCAACATCAAATGCTGCCTTGTAGGTGTTTTCAACCTTCCAGACAAGTACCAGCCCGATCTTGATGGGATTACCGTTCTTGTCATTTACCTTGATGGGCTCACTGTCAAAATTGCGGGCACGTAATGAGATCTTTTTACGTGAATAGAAAGGAATGTTCCACCAGAAACCATTCTTCTTCACAGTCCCGTGATAGGCGCCAAAAAGCACCATGACCATTGATTCGTTAGGGTTGACAACCATCAGGCCTGCAAGCAGCAGTATGTCAACCAGGATCATTATGCTTCCCAGCCAGAATACACCTTTTATGAAGGCATACACTGTAGCAGCAATTGCCAAAAGAGCCAGAGCCAGGAAAAGATATCCCGACGATGCTTTGAAAATCTTTTCTTCTTTCATTTTATATGATATTATTATGATATCACAAAGATATCATATATTTTCATACAAGTCAAGAAAAAGTGAAAAAATTTACATCAGGTGCGTGCTTGTTGGTCTGACAGCAATCTGCCAGCACAAAACAACTTTGACCCGGTTCATTTCAGTGCCTCATCCAGGGCTCTGAGAAGAGGCTGTGGTGATAGCCTGGTCCCGGTAGCCTTATTCATCCAATGCTGGGGAGTAAGCCTTCCCAGGCTATACATCCGGTCAATTTCATCAGAAAAATCCTTTCCTTTGAGGTATTCATCTATCTGGAACTGTATTATCTGCCCGTATGCATAGTTCTGGAGATAGAGCGGGCCGTTAATCATATGAGAGTAGATGGCAAGAACCGGTGAATCGGTCACGCCTAAAACAGGAGCAAAATACCTGTTCCACACATCCGTTGCAATTTCTATTGTCTTTCCCTTCAGCTGTGCGGGTGTGGCTGCCTGATTTTCATAGAGCCACTTCCACAGCTCCATTTCAACCATGCTCACACCCATGATCTCCATCAGTGACCATGCAGCATCAAGCGTCTGAAGCTTCTCTTTCTCAGGATTGTTATCATCTATACCCAGCAACATCAGGTCACGATCCTGGAAGAGGAACGCGGTTGCTTCGGTGAAGGCAGTGTTGGGCACACCTGAAAGCATGTAATATTCAACATCATAGAGTGAAATAGTCTGCTCCACGTTATGTCCGAATTCATGAACTGCAATGTTATACCCCTTGTAGTCCATTCCTTTCTCAGGGATGCGTGTCCTGAGGTGTGATACCGCTCCCCTCATGGCAGCACCCCAGGCATGTCCGGAACCTCTTGCCGGGTCAACTACAATTTTGTCAGCAATATATCCGGCTCTTTCCGGCGACCAGCCGAGCTGTCTGAGCATGACTGGCATCCCTGCCCTGAAAGCAGCAGGATCAGGATAGAGAGCCGACGTTTTTGCCGTCAGTAGTGTTTCCGGAATAGAGCTCCTTGATCTGAAGCCATCATACCATATATCATAGGGTCTCAGATCGCGTCCCAGTCTTTCCGTGATGATGCCGGCAAGTATCTTGAGCTGGGGTGAACTGAGATATTCACTGAACAGTGTGGCCGCATCCTCCTGGGATATCTCCATCCCCCCGGAGAAGCTCCGCAGTATTGCAGTATTCATGCCCGGATGGTATGGATCAGTTGCCTTCCAGGCATTGAAGATGTTTATGACGTGAGCATAACGGGTATCAGGCTCAGAAATGAGTTCCTCCTCAGTGCCATCCTTTGACACTGTGTTTGAGAAAGGCTCCCATTCATATTCAGGATTATTCACAACGGCCTCCGGTATTTCCTGCCTGATTATTCGCTCCATCACCCGGTAGATCATCTCCTGCTTCTCGTTGCCCGATTCCCGGTCGGCATAGTTTGATTTGATCTCATCACGCAGGTTCCAGTGTGAAAGCAATACCATATCATCCGGGAATAGTTGTCTTCCATCGTCTGTCCGTAGTTTACCCATGCATATATTGTACTCCGCAATATACATCTCAGCATTGCCCATTGCCGTGTTTGAAGCCTGGTCAAGTTCAGCTGGTACGCGCGAGACGAACTGGTCACCCATGCGGGCCATGGCCCACTGCTCCCTGCTCCAGCCGGCTCCGAGAGTCTCCTTCTCGGCAAGGGTATAATAGGGGAAATTCAACGCAACCACGAACGCAACCTTATTTTCATAAAAGTCTGATTGCAAATGTGATCCTGCCGAATAATTGCCAAACATCCGATCCACCTCATCTATTTCCCCGGCTGCCTCATCAAGAACCTTCCTCAGATCAATAGTGATCTCATTTATGTTACCGGCGAGAGATTCAAAGTAATTGCTGAGTTTCATGAATACCGATCTTCTCTTTTCAGGGTCAGCAATATAGCTTGCAGCAACGAAATCCATAAACTCCTCAGCCGTGCCATCCGACTCGCGCCAGAGTGATGCCGCATGTTTTATACCTCTGCCAAGAAGATCAGGGTCAGCTTCAGGCTGGTCAGCTGTCACTTTATCTATCAAATTATTAACAGTAGCTTCGCTGATGAAGCCCGCAGAGACATCACCCTTCCTGTCTACAGGAGTTGTACAGGCAGTCACAATCACGGTCATAACCAATAGTAATTTTTTCATTTGTATAATCATTTTTAGTTCTTTTTCTGTTCTTAAGTTGGCACAACAGAATCCGCGGAGAACCATTACCTGACTGTCTCCCGCTCATCCCTGACTCCTTGTTTACTTAAGTTATGCAATGACCGGCAATCCGGGAGACGCTAAGGTAAAAAAAAAAGAGGAACCGGGCAGGATCTGCCTGCGGGTTCCCCGACCAATGTATTAAGTGTTTGAGGAAAGTCAATCAGTGCATCTGGTCTTTCTTTATCTTTTTGAATAGACTCTCAATAACCTCGTCAGAAGGTGCATCATCCATTTCAGGAAGCAGAATACCGAGGGCCGTATCTATGCCGAAGGCATCTGCTATGAGGTCTGACGGGGTATTGGTGACTTCAAAATAAGAAAGTAAGAGGGTAGAATTCTTATCCATAGGCGTCTCTCTTCTCATATCAGAAAAACGCCTTCGTACTCAAAAAATTGTATCAGCTTATTGAGAGGGTGATATTTTTTTCAGTCATTATCTTGCGCATGTTGATCAGAGCATACCTCATGCGACCAAGAGCAGTGTTGATACTCACTCCCGTCATGTCAGCTATCTCCTTGAAACTCATGCCTGCATAATGACGCATGATAACCACTTCCCGCTGATCCTCAGGTAACCCGTTGATAAGACGCCTCACATCACGCATCACCTGACGACGGACCATCACATCTTCCACGTTATCATCTGTCAGCCTCTTTGAATTGAACAGGTCGGTTTCATAGTCATCATTGAGAACAATCCCCATCTGCTTCTCGTGCCTGAAGTGGTCAATTATGAGATTATGAGCAATCCTCATCACCCAGGATATGAATTTCCCGTCATCCTGATAGCGTCCTGCCCTGATAGACTGAACCACCTTCAGGAAAGTGTCCTGAAAAATATCGTCAGCGAGATCGCGGTTCCGGATGTAAAGGCTGATATAGGAGTAGACCTTACTTTTGTGACGCAGGATGAGCA
>JAAZAP010000339.1 GCA_012514255.1 Bacteroidales bacterium
CAAATAACCGGCAGTTATTAACATTAGTTATACGGAATTATCTCAAAAATGATACGCAAATTCGAGAATACTTTTTTCGAAACTTATGGTCTCCGCCGGGATGAGCAGCGGGAAAGGGTCTGGCACCCCGTTATTGAATGTGTTTCTGCCTGTGAACCTGCGGGCTTCATCCCATAATCCTGACTCAATGAAACTTCTGATGATGAATGCGCCACCCTCGACGAAGAGCGACTGTATGCCCAGATCATAAAGTATTTTCAGTATCTCTTCAATGAAACCATCGCCGTCTGAAAGCATATATGTCCTTGCACCCGGGAAGGCAGCCCTGTCATTGCATGTAAGGAGAATCGTTTCTGCTGATCCGTCAAAGACAGCTGAACGAGGATCCATGTTTGCGCTCCGGCTGACGATGATCCTTACGGGATTTTTACCGTTCCACAATCTGACGGTAAGGGCAGGGTTATCAGCCCGCACAGTGCCTCCTCCGGCAAGGATTGCATCTTCCGCCGCGCGCCAGCGATGTACGAGCAGCCGCTCTGCCCTGCCTGTTATCCAGTTTGGTTCAGCCGGATCACCGGGTTTTCTTTGCAGATCAATGAAACCGTCGGCGCTGCGGGCCCATTTGAGTATCACATATGGCCTCTTCCTTTCATGCCAGGTAAAGAAGCGCCTGTTGATACGGCGACACTCCTGCTCCGCCACGCCTGTGATCACCTCCACTCCCGCCTGCCGCAGTTGCTCAGCGCCCCTGCCTGCCACCTGGGGGTTGGTGTCGGCTGTCCCGATAACCACCCTGCGTATGCCGCTGCTGATTATCAGTTCAGTGCACGGAGGTGTCCGTCCGTGGTGCGAACAGGGCTCCAGGCTGACGTACATGGTTGATTCCGGGAGAAGGCTACGATCCTTTACCGCGTTGATGGCATGAACCTCGGCATGGGGCGTGCCGGCTCCCTGGTGGTACCCTTCACCCATGATAACGCCATCATGCACCACCACGGCACCCACCATGGGATTGGGCGATGTGCATCCCTCAGCCATTCGGGCAAGGTGAATTGCGCGTCTCATCCAGGCCAGGTGGTCAGGTGTGGTCATGGGTACATTTTTCTATCTTTGAATCATGGCCGAAAAGTTACAAACAATAAGCGAAATAAGCAGGCATATCCTCAGAATGCTCAGGGAGAGCCAGCCTGCGGAGGAGGCGGGGGCTCTTGCCACAGCCATCATCATGGAATATACCGGGATGGGCAGGGCGGCACAGCTTGCTTTCGGCGACAGGGTGGCTGGGGACACCGCTGCGGAGAGGATCATTGAAGCCGCTGTCCGGGCCGCGGCAGGAGAGCCGCTGCAGTATATCTTCGGCTACCCGGAGTTCTGCGGTCACCGCATAGAGGTGGGCCCGGGCGTACTCATCCCCAGGCCGGAGACCGAGGAGATGACCCTGATGATCATCAGAGGGCACGGCGGCTTCAGGGGCACCATCACCGACCTGTGCACCGGCACAGGATGCATAGCCATAGCCCTTGCGCTGGCCTTCCCCGGCGCTTCGGTCACCGCCACTGACCTCTCCGCCGCGGCACTGGAGATGGCACAACGCAATATTACCCGCACGGGAGCCGCGGTAAGGCTGATGAAAGATGACCTGCTCAGTGACAGCCACCATGATCTGCCTGCCAGCAACCTGATTGTCAGCAACCCGCCATATGTGACCATGAGCGAAAAGAGAGCCATGCAGCGCAATGTACTTGACCATGAGCCTCATGATGCGCTCTTCGTGCCGGATGATGATCCGCTGCTGTACTACCGCGCTGTTGCCGGGGTTGCGGAACATCACCTGCTGCCAGGCGGTACACTCTGGCTGGAGGTGAATGAGGGCCTGGCTCATGAGACGGCGGCACTGTACCCTCAGCCCAACTACAGCCGGGTAAGTATCTTAAGGGATATCAGGGGAAAGGAAAGATTCATCAAAGCAGAAAAAAATGGCTGAAAAAAAAGAAAGGGATGAACTCCTGCAGAGAGCCATGAAGGCCTGCTCGGGGAGAGAGTATTGCATCAGTGACATCACCGCGCTGCTGGAGCGGTGGGGAACGCCTGATGAGGAGACACGTCAATGGATTATTGACAGGCTGGTGAAGGAAAAGTTCATCGACGAGCACCGCTACAGCAGGGCCTTCGTGCTGGATCACTTCAGGCACAGCCACTGGGGACGGGTCAAGATAAGCATGGCCCTGAAACAGAAGAGGGTTGATGCGGCAGCCATCGCCTCAGGACTGGAAGCCATCAGCGAAGAGGAATACCTGGATAAGCTGAACAGGATCATCACCGATCAGCGAAGGAAGATCAAGGCAAGGAACCGGCTTGACCTGAAGGGGAAGCTGCTCAGGCATGCCCTCGCCAGGGGTTTCGAAAGCAACCTTGTTTATGATGCAATAAACCGGATCATCAACAATCAGGCATCACATTCCACGTGAAAACGCGATGCCGGGGAGCAAACTATAATTCAGGCAACGAAGTGTAAGCTCCCACAGCGTCCAAATCAGAAAAGGCTCTGCCAGGTCATCCCCAGCAGAGGCCAGAAGGCGGTGAGGACCATCACGGATGATACCACGGCATCAGTGACGGTGATCGCCCTGAGGTTCTTTGTGGTCCTGAATGCCACGACTGCCAGGGAGATACGCATAAGAAGCTGTAGGGCAAAGAAGAGAAAGAGACGCAATGAATGATTGTTCCATTCCATCGCCTCAGCCAGCCGGCCCCGGACAATAAGTGAAAAGGCATGTGACATCCCGCATGAGGGACATGGCTCGCCTGTAAGCTTCTCATGAATGCAGGGAACAGGATACTTCTCCTCATCTGGAGAATAGAGAAGGGAGTAACCCATTATTGACAGGATCACTCCGGCAAGGATAATATTAAGAAGAAAATAGGGCTTGCCGGAAGGACCCGGTCCGAAACGGGACCTGCCGGTAGTGTCTTGCGCTACCACTGCCCCTGTGTGGTATCCTGCTCTGCCTCGCCCTTCAGCGTATCAGTGGTCCCTTCCAGCTCCTCAAGCCTGTCCTGGAGATCATCCTTCTTGGCAGAGGCTTTGATCTCAACAGTCTCATCATCATTGTTGATCCTGATGGTCACTTCTTTGTCACCAAATTCCTCTTCAAGGTCTTCCGTCACGTCCCTGATAACCTCCTCAATGTTTTTTCCCCAATCGTCTGATTTGCTAGCGATCTTTCCAAGCACAAAGGTCTGGGACACTGAGATCATGAGAGCGATGATAGCCACAACAAGGCCTCCGACAAGCATGCCCTGATTGCTGTGAGGCCTTGAAAGACCCACTATGGCAAGGACTATGGCTATCACGGCGGGGATTATTGCTACCAGGCCGATGCAGGGCACAACTGCAAGGAGGAATGCAATGATGCCTGTCACCAGAGCCCCGATGCCCACACCTGGCTGTTTGTTGGTTGTTTCTTCTTCCATTGGTTCGACTATTAATTATTTATTTAGTTCCTGCCAGGATATATTCCGTATCCTGTTCTAAAGACGTGACAGGAACTTCAATGATGCGTCCCTTTTCGCTTTTATTTTCAAAAAATATGAAGGTAGGCACTCTTTCAATATCCATCCCGGAGTAGTCTTCCAGGGGTGCTATCTTGTTAATATCAACACCGATGAACCTGATCTTCTCCCTGGGGAAGCCCCACAGGTCAATGATCTTCATGAACCGTGGCACCTCCCTCCTGCTGTCGGGACACCAGGTACCAAGGACAATGGTAATAGTCAGATCATCAATCTTCTGTTTCATCAGTCCGGCCATGGATTCCTGGTCCGGCTGGTACTCTCTGTATCCTTTCACGTACCAGTCAGCGTGCGGCGGATAGTTTAAAAGCACAGGGTTTATTTCGCCGAGCAGCCAGGTTGTTGCATCCCGGAAATCCCACACATGGGCGGCCGCTTCATCAGCATCTTCAGGTTTGCCTGCCAGAGCAGCATTGCCGAAGGGAGCGGCCTCAGGAATGGCTTCGTCAGGTGAAGCCTCATCAGTGACCTCCTGTGGCACGGGATCCGGAGGAACAGTCCTGGTCTTCAGGACTCTGCCGCATCCGGCCGCCAGGGTAATGGCGGCAATGAGTATGATGGTCCGGGTAATTCTCATACTGTCTCCAACAGCAAAGATAATATCTGTTTTGCTGTTTTCGACACTGATGTTCCGGGACCGAAGATGGCAGCCACGCCTGCATCATAGAGAAACTGGTAATCCTGCGGGGGAATCACTCCTCCGGCTATGACCAGGATATCTTCCCGGCCCAGCTTCTTCAGCTCATTCATCACCTGTGGGATCAGGGTTTTGTGTCCTGCTGCCAGGCTTGACACGCCCAGCAGGTGGACATCGTTCTCCACTGCCTGCCTGGCAGCCTCCGCGGGTGTCTGGAACAGTGGGCCTATATCAACGTCGAAGCCTATATCGGCATATCCTGTGGAGATGACCTTGGCGCCGCGGTCATGTCCGTCCTGCCCCATCTTGGCAATCATGATACGGGGTTGTCGTCCTGCCCTCGAGGCGAACTCGGCAGCCATTGCCTTTGCCTCCTCAAAATCGGAATCTGACTTGTACTCTGACGAGTAAACTCCTGAAATTGTTCTTATCACTGCTTTATACCTTCCTGCTACTTTTTCACATGCGTATGATATCTCTCCGAGGGTTGCCCTTTTGGCGGCGGCTTCTACCGCCAGCTCCAGCAGGTTACCCTCACCTGTCTCTGCCGCCCGGGTCAGAGCTTCCAGCGCCTTACGGCACTCCTCCTCGTTACGGCTTGCCTTCAGCTGCGCCAGTCTCTTCAGCTGGGCTTCACGCACAGCCGTATTATCCACCTCCAGGGTCTCGAGGGGATCTTCCTTCTCAAGCCTGTACTTGTTGAGGCCAACTATTGTCTGTGCTCCCGAATCTATCCTTGCCTGTGCCCTGGCAGCGGCCTCCTCAATCCTCATTTTCGGTATGCCTGACTCAATAGCTTTTGCCATGCCGCCCAGGCTCTCGACCTCCTCTATCAGCTCCAATGCCCTGTGGGCTATCTCATGGGTCAGGGTCTCAACATAATATGAGCCTGCCCAGGGATCAACCGATTTGCATATATTGGTCTCTTCCTGCAAGAATATCTGTGTGTTGCGGGCTATGCGTGCCGAGAAGTCGGTAGGCAGGGCGATAGCCTCGTCCAGTGCGTTGGTGTGCAGACTCTGGGTGTGACCCAGCGCTGCGGCCATGGCCTCAATGCAGGTGCGTCCGACATTATTGAACGGATCCTGCTCGGTGAGGCTCCATCCGGAGGTCTGGGTGTGGGTACGGAGGGCAAGCGACTTCGGGTTCTTCGGGTTGAACTGGCTGACAATCTTTGCCCATAGCATCCTGGCGGCCCTCATCTTGGCTATCTCCATGAAGAAGTTCATGCCGGTGGCCCAGAAGAATGAGAGCCGCGGCGCGAAGTCGTCTATGTTCATGCCTGCATTCACCCCCGTGCGGAGGTACTCCAATCCGTCTGCCAGGGTGTATGCCAGCTCAATGTCAGCCGTTGCTCCGGCCTCCTGCATGTGATAACCTGAGATGGAGATGCTGTTGAACTTTGGCATCTTCTCCGATGTATACCTGAAGATGTCGGCAATGATCCGTATAGAGAAAGCAGGTGGATAGATATAGGTATTGCGCACCATGAACTCCTTCAGGATATCATTCTGGATGGTGCCCTGCAGCTCGCTCAGCTTCGCTCCCTGTTCCAGCCCGGCAACGATATAGAATGCCATCACCGGCAACACCGCTCCGTTCATTGTCATGGAGACAGACATCTCCTTTAGGGGTATCTGGTCAAACAGTATCTTCATGTCAAGCACTGAGTCCACAGCCACGCCGGCCTTGCCTACGTCGCCCACCACGCGCTCATGGTCAGAGTCGTAGCCCCGGTGTGTTGCCAGGTCAAAGGCCACGGAAAGGCCCTTTTGTCCTGCTGCCAGGTTCCTCCGGTAAAAGGCGTTGGACTCTTCGGCTGTGGAGAAGCCGGCATATTGTCTTATGGTCCATGGCCTCATGGCATACATCGCCGAATAGGGACCCCTGAGATAGGGAGGTATGCCTGCAGCATAACTGAGATGCTCCATCTCCTTCAGGTCTTCCGCGGAGTAAACGCTCTTGAGGCGTATACGTTCGGGGGTCTCCCACTGCGGGCTTACAGCGTTCTCCTTCTCCCATTCCTGCATGTTTCTTGAAGGCACCTTTACCTTCAGCGGGTTTGTCTGTGTAAATTTCGGTCTTTTGCTCATCTCCCGTCAGTTTATTCCCAGTATCCTGTTGAACATCTCCAGTGTCTCAAGCACGTTTGATCTGATGCTTATAAAGTGCTCCACTCCCCCGGCCTTCAGCTCATCCATGCATGGCGGGTTTCCAGCCACAACCACCACCGCCCTGCCGGCTGTGATTGTGAATGCTTCTTTTGCCACCGTGGCGTACTCTTCGTCGGAGCTGCAGAGGACTATGATGTCAGCCTTTGCCTCCAGTGCTGCATTGACGCCGTCAGCAACACTCTCAAAGCCATTGTTGTCTCTCACCTCGTAACCGGCCACAGCGAAAAAATTAGCTGAGAACTGCGCCCTGGCCCGTCTCATGGCCAGATCGCCAATGGTAAGCATAAAGACTACCGGTCTGCGGGCTGATCTCTCCGTGGCCAGCCTGAGTCTCTCGAACCCGTCTGCCCCGCGGGCAGGTATGATTGGTTGAACCTCATGATCAGCAGAAGGCCGGTAATCGGAAAAGAGCCTGTCATGATCATGTTCCGGTGCCCTGCTTTCCCTGAAATCGGGGTACTGGTTGGTGCCCAGCAGCACCTCCTTCCTCCTGGCCATGTCAGCCTTGCGTGCTGCTGCTGACGCACTGATGCGATCCTGGATAATTCCTTTCCGGAGTGACGCCAGGAATCCCCCCACCTGTTCAATCTCCAGGAATATCTTCCATGCCTCACCTGCCATCATTGAGGTCAGTTCCTCTATGTAGTATGAACCTGCCCCGGGGTCAACCACCTTGTCGAGGTGAGCCTCCTCCATAAGCAGGAGCTGCTGGTTGCGGGCAATCCTTTCGGAGAACTCGCCTGCGCTGCGGAACACGGTGTCAAAGGGCTCCACGGTGACCGACTCAGCCCCGCCAAGCACCGCCGACATGGCTTCGGTCTGCGTACGCAGCATGTTGACGTACGGATCATACAATGTCTTGTTCCATCTGCCGGTGATGGCATGGATGTGCATGTAGGCTGATGCTTCATCAACTGCTCCGTACTCCTTCACTATTGCTGCCCAGAGCATCCTTGCCGCTCGCAGCCTGGCTATCTCCGGGAAAAAATCAGACCCTATGCCCAGGGTAAATCTCATGGCTCCCGCAGCATCATCAGCGCTGATGCCCCTTGCCGTCAGTGCAGCAAGATACTCGCTGCCCAGGGCAAGCGTATAAGCCAGCTCTGCCACCGGCCCGGCACCTGCGTTGCTGAAGAGTGTCCCTGCCGGTTCCAGGCACCTGAGACCCAGCTCCCCGGCACACTCCCTGACCAGATCAGCCAGGTAATCGAGCCCCTCCTCCACGGAGACACACAGCTTGCCGTTGGCGGCCAGCCTTCCCAGCGGATCAGCCGATATGGTAATACTGACCTGCTGCATGTCAGTATGAGTGGCTTTCAGCCATGCCTTGAGCGCTGCCAGGAGCTCCTTCGCCTTGCCGGCCACTGAAAAATTGAGCTCCACGCTCTCCGGGTGAATATCCTTCAGGAGGCAGGCTATATTTTCATTGCTGACAGTGTCAGGGTCTGCAATCACAAAGCCCAGTGAGGTGATACCCCTCATCGGTATGTCAAGGGCTTTCCTGTTTGCTGTTTTATAATCCGTGACGTTGATATCCTGCCTGATGAGCCAGTTGTTGCCTGCCACCTGCAAGCCCCTCGTAAACGGGAAATCGCCCGGCAGCAGCCTGCTGTGAGGAAGGCTGTCAAGATCTTCCTGCCTGTAGAAAGGCATGACGGAGAGGCCGTCACGGGTCCTCCAGACCAGTTTCTTGTTGAAATCGGCGCCCTTCAGATCAGCATTGATCTTCTCCATCCACTCTTCAGTGGTAACGGGCGGAAATTGTTCGAATAGTCTCTTTTTCTTGTCCATCAGGATCAATATTGCTGAGGGTTGTAAATTAAAGCATTGCAGGATGTTTAAACCATGCTTTTTATCATGACCTGCTACTCCTTGCCACCAAACTCCATCAGGTAAGCTTTGATGAATTCGTCAATCTCCCCGTCGAGCACAGCCTGTGCGTTTCCAGCTTCGTAACCGGTTCGCAGGTCCTTCACAAGTTTATAGGGATGCAGGGTGTATGAACGTATCTGCGAGCCCCATTCGATTTTCTTCTTTGCACCCTCTATCTTTGCTGTCTCTTCCTGCCTCTTTCTCAGCTCCATCTCGTACAGGTGCGATCTGAGAAGGCGCAGGGCGTTCTCCTTGTTCTGTCCCTGGGAGCGCGACTCCTGGTTCTCTATAACCAGGCCGGTTGGCGCATGGCGAAGGCGGACAGCTGTCTCAACCTTGTTGACATTCTGTCCTCCGGCACCCGAGGAACGGAAGGTCTCCCAGGTGATATCTGCCGGGTTGATCTCGATGGTTATGTCATCATCCACCAGCGGTGCCACGAAGACTGACGCAAAGGTGGTCTGTCTCTTACCCTGGGCGTTGAAGGGCGATATGC
>JAAZAP010000340.1 GCA_012514255.1 Bacteroidales bacterium
TCAACATGATGGACATAGTTTCTGTTCCAGAGGGGCTCAAAGATACCATTGGAGAATCTTGTCACAAGTATATTTTGTACCGTCTCCTTGCCAAGGTAATGGTCAATACGGTACAGTTGGCTCTCTTTCCAGTGCTTATGCAGTATATTATTGAGACTTACCGCGCTGTCATAGTCATACCCGAAAGGTTTTTCAACGATCATCCTCTTCCATCCGTCAATCTCCAGGTTCATCTTTTGTACCGCCAGGTTACGTGTAATCTGAGCATACAGTTCAGGCGGCAGGGAGAGGTAGAAAAGGGTGTTACCCGGAATGGTATTCTCTTTCCTCATCTTTTTAAGTATCCCTTCCAGCACAAGGTAATCCCCGGGCACAGAAGGATCAATGGCCGCATAGTGAAATGCAGAGATATGTTTCCTGACAGATTCTTTTCTCGCATCGGCTTTGTCTATCCCTGCTGCCGCCATGACCTCTTGCCGATACTCCTCATCTGTCACCTGGCTCCTTCCGGTAGCCAGTATCCTGTACCTGCCGGGCATGAGCCCCTGTTTATGCAGAGCATACAGTGCAGGAATGATCTTCCTGGTGGCCAGATCACCCCTGCCTCCGAAGATGACTATTATCTGATCGTCAGGTTTTGTCATTGATCCGTCGTTATCCTGTCATTTGCCGGCCAACTATGGGAACAAATATAGAAAAAAGGAAACACCGTGATCAATACCATAGAATAAATCAGGGTGCCTTTTTAGTTGAGCACCCTGACATCTGATATCTTCTTTAGGCCGGGAAGGGCCTGCAAAAGTAAAAGCTTACTCTATTTTGCCTTGAATCCAAACATAATAGCCACGCAACCACTGACAGGCAACTGATCACTTATGCCGAAGGTGGTCACCTTCACCACAACCTTCAGCTGCTGGCTTGACTCCAGCTTGAAATCCCACGTCTTGGCAAGTCCCTCATCCTTATTGGAGTATAACACCTTGCCGGTAGCGTCCATTACCGTGAATTCTATTGGCGGCATACCGTCAGCCGAACAGATGGCAAGTCGGTATTCGAGGTCGGAATAGAATGTCTTGTAGAGTTCAGCCTCTTCGCCCTCTACCAGTACGGCAGCGTGATAGTTGCCGTCATGCAGATAGGCCCCCAGTTCTTTTTTGCAGATTGATTTGGCAAAGCCCTTGCACTGGGCAGCAGCTTCACCCGCGAAAATGACTGAGAGAAGTGCCGTGATAAGTAATGTCTGTATAAGCTGTCTCATCGGTATGTTTATTTTACGTATGTATTTCTGATCTCTGCCACCTTTTCTCTGATGGCCAGGAAGGTCTCCTGTTTCATCTCCGACTTCGCCGCACCCGATATTTCAGTCATCTGCAATTGCTCATTATATGATGCTGTTGCAGGTTCCGTGGAACGTTCTATCTTGTCAAAGTGAGACTTCAGTTCATGCATGGGTCCGAGAAGCTCACGGATGGCGGTGTTGTCCGTATAGGTTTCCAGCAACCGGATCATATCATCCACTGACATCTTCTGGTCTGCGATGGTTTCCACCAGCTTGTTGCCCCTGAACTTCTTCATGTCAACTAACTGGGTTGATATATACAAGCCTTCAATGAATCCGCCCGCAATAATCGTTGCAGCAACAGCATGCTGCTCATCATCCTCCAGGTATGCCTGCGAATTAAGGAATGTCTCAGAGACGATCTCCATGATAACATCACGGTTGTTGATATTCTGTTCCAGCCTTTCAATGGTGGTCTCGTCCACAGCATCGAGTATGCCCAGTCCGGTGGCCATATTCTCAGCCGCCTCCATGTAATTGACCAGCAGTGATGTTTCATCATACATGCTTGCAAAACTGAGGTCACAGACATATGTTCCCAGGTTCAGCGCCATGCTTGTGCTGGCGGTGTAGTTGGTCTTATTCTCAACCGGGTTGAGCAGTGTGACGTCAAACTTCGCCCCTGCTTCCTTTATCAGGTGAGCCACCTCGAGAGGAGTAGGAAGAGCATTGAATACCTTTTCGGCACTTTTTATCTGCTCCATTGTCTGCTCGTCGGGACTGACGGTCTCACCGCTTTCCCTGGTCACTTCGCTCCTGGTTTTTCCCTTGCATGATGAAGTAACCAGGCAGAGAGCCAGAGCAGTCACTCCCAGAATCAGTGGCAGAATTTTAAGCTTACTGTTCATATCGATTCTAATTTTAAATTTCACAGGCCTTAATACGACCAATTTACACTTTTTTATTAAACGCATTTGCCGTGAAGTTATTATTTAGCCATAAATTTGTTCCAAA
>JAAZAP010000341.1 GCA_012514255.1 Bacteroidales bacterium
AATAAGCGGCATGGCCGGCTGCGGCAGCTCCGCCGGGGCCCAGTCGTGCATTGGCAATCCGAGTTCATCAGCCACCACCCGGACGGAGCTAATGGTGGCGTTGGCCTTGCCGTCAACGGAGTAACCTGCAATGTGAGGTGTGGCTATGTCTGCCAGGTCAATCAGCTGCGGGTCGGCAGCCGGCTCTCCCTCCCACACGTCAAGGGCGGCGCCGCGCAGTCTCCCCGACTTAAGTGCTTCACGCAGCGCGAGATTGTCTACCACCTCGCCGCGCGATGAATTGATGATGATTTTCTGCCTGCCAAGCCGCGAAAGGATATCCCGGTCTACCAGGTGGAATGTTTTGTCATCACCATCGTGGGTGAGGGGAACATGAAATGTAATGATATCACAATCTGTCAATAATGTACGTAGTGAGTGGAACTCAGTTCCACCCCTGCCTGCCTCAGTATACAAATCTGTGCCGTGGTTCTCAGTTCCACCCCTGCCTGCCTCCGAATTCAAGGCTGTTGTCTGTGTTTCTGCACCTTCTTCGCGTCTCTGCCGGGGCGGGTCATTCAGCAGAACCTTCATGCCAATGGCGCTTGCCGCCCTTGCCACCTTTGATCCGACGTTGCCGACACCTACTATGCCAAGCGTCATGGAGCCGGGGTCAAACGAGTGCTTTTGCGCCAGGAAGAAGAGGAGGGAGGTGATGTACTGCATCACGGAGCCGGAGTTGCACCCCGGCGCGTTTGCCCATTTTATGCCATTCTGCTCCAGCCAGCCAGTGTCGATATGATCAAATCCTATTGTGGCCGAGGCAACTATCCTTACGCTGCTTCCGTCCAGGAGGGAGGCATCGCATCTGGTCCGTGTCCGCACAATAAGCGCATCTGCATCTGATACCATACGGGCATCGATGCTGCGACCGGGTGCATAAACCACATCAGCCCACCTCTCGAAGGCGCCCCTGATGAAGGGTATCTTTTCGTCTATGACAATCTTCATAATTCTATTCCTGTTTTGCCGCCTTCCAGAGCCCTGTAGCGGGATTGGAGATATAATAAAACTCTTCGCCGTCAGCGGTGGTGTGGAAACCAGTCCTGAGGCCCCGCGGATCATAACGCTTCATGAGCAGCGCAAGGTCTCCAAACCTGTAGCCAACAGACTCAACTTCTTCCCGGCTGAGGTGGCCGGCGGCATAGGTCACCCTGAAACGGTTTTCGGGCGAGCCATGGATGAGATGGGCCGCAGCGCTGAGGTTTTCCTTCAGGTCGTTGTTGGCCTCGGTGAATGCAAGTATCTCCGGGGTGGTCCGGTAACCGTATTTCCGGATAAGCCTGTCAATGGCCGGGTCTTCACCGAAGGTCCTGACGCCGGGGGCAAGCACCACCAGTTCGCCGTCATCGGCAATCATCATGCGGGTGCGGTAGATGCTCTTGTTGCCGAGCCATGTGCTTTTAAACTCCTCCGGATCGAGCCATACCACCACCTTTTTCAGCCTGTGCGGCATGGTGGTGAAGTTGAGCCTGTGCGAGAGTGCGGCAGCCTGCCTGAAACATTCAATGTCATCACCGGCAAAGAGGCCTCTTATTTTCAGCTGGCCTTGCGCATCAGGCGCCACAACTGTCAGTATATACAACAGCGGCAATCGCTGGGCGGCTATCTCAGAAGCTTTGTTCAGCACTGCCCTGACCGGGTTGTCAGCCGTACCCAGGATGTTTTCAATACCTTGCACCGCCCCGATGAAATGGCTCTTATTGATAGCCTCGCTGCCGCCGCAGCCCACGAATACGTTCTTGTTGTAGTTGGCCATGCCGGTCACCTCATGCGGCACCACCTGGCCAACGGAGATTATCAGGTCATGGCCACCTGATGACAGGAGACGGTTAACCTGCACCGGGTAGTCAAAGTTGAGGCGTCCGCCTGTCACCGATGACACGAATGATGCAGGCACCCTCCCAAGTTCCTCTATGTCTGTTCGCCAGCGATGCTCCCTGAAGAGTGTGTGTGGGGTTCCTCCGAACATCCTTGAAAGCTCGGCGGCCTCCATGGGCATATGGGTGCCAAGGGCCGGGAGGATGTCAGTGATCCTTTCACCCAGCTGTTCCCAGAGCAGTTCGGTAATCACCCCCGCGCCCGAGTGCGCCCTGGTAATGTCAGGAGGCAGTATCAGCATCCGCTTCCTTCCGCTGAAGTTGCCAAGGATAGATTCAAGTGCGGCTCTGATCTTATCCCTGTTAAAGCCGCTGTCGGGTCTGTATTCGGAATAATGTATCATACTGTTAACTTCAACAGAATTGCAGACTTTTTGTTAATAAAAGAAACAGTTACTCAAGAATCTCTAGACTCCACTGAAGGCACCAAAACCTCCGTCGACAGGTATCACCACCCCGGTGACGAACGATGAGGTATCGGAAAGCAGATAGAGCATTGTACCGACGAGTTCTTCCGGTACCGCATAGCGTCCCATTGGTGTGGCAGATATTATCTTTCTGCCTCTGGGAGTCATATCTCCGGTCTGCTCGTCTGTCAGCAGAAACCGGTTCTGATTGGTAAGCAGGAATCCGGGTGCGATGGCGTTGACCCTTACTCCAGCGGGTGCGAAGTGGACAGCGAGCCACTGCGTGAAGTTGTTAATGGCCGCTTTTGCAGCGGAATAAGCGGGAATTTTTGTGAGGGGCCTGTAGGCGTTCATTGATGATATATTAAGGATTACGCCACTCCCTTTTCTGACCATGTCTTCTGCCAGAATCATTGTTGGCAGTACCGTACCCTTGAAGTTAAGGTCAAATACCCCGTCAAATCCTTCAATATCGAGTTCGAAGAAGGTGCCGGCCAGATCCCTGTCAATGCCAATAATCTCTTTTTTTGTGGTTGCTGAGGCTTTGTTACCCCCGGCGCAGTTGATAAGGATATCGAGTGATCCGAATCTTTGCCTTATCTGGTCACGTGCTCTGATGAGCGAATCCCTGTCGGTGACGTCAGCTCCCACACTGACAGCTTGCCCGCAGTCAGACCGGGCAGTCAGTTCCTCTGCTGTCGCGGCACCTCTCTCCGGTTTGACATCCAGGATAATAACTGTCACTCCGGCACTGCAAAGTCCCTTCACGAGAGTCATCCCTATGACCCCGCTGCCGCCGGTAATAGCGGCAATCTTACCTTTCAGATCACTGAAATCATTCATCATCGTATTAATTCTAGTCAATTATGGGTTTGTATTTCGGAACGAGCATCTTCATCACTATCCAACCTATGAGATATGCGACGGCACATATGCAGAAGACGATAAAATAGCCAGCTCTTATTCCCTCGAATCCGAAGAACTTCATGGGGCCGGTGAGGTACTGGGCACCGTCGGCAAGCAGGTCCTTGGTCATGACTGCAGACTGACCGTCGACCATGGTTGTTCCGGATGCGAAGTCAAACAATGCCCCGGAGCCCTTGTTGATGATGAAAGCTCCGATACCGCCCGCCATTCCGCCTATTCCGGTAATTGTGGCAATAGTCGATTTCGGGAACATGTCACCGATGGTGGAAAAGAGATTGGCAGACCAGGCTTGGTGTGCGGCTCCGGCTATACCGATAATTATTATCGGGAACCAGTAGGATGTGTGTCCCAGCGGCTGGGCCAGCAGTGCCAGCAGCGGGAAGAAAGCGAAGATCAGCATGGCGCGCATACGGCCGGCATATGGATTCATACCCTGTTTGTCAACAAAGTATTTAGGCAACCAACCCCCAATGATAGAGAGCATTACAATTGCGTATAGCACGAATATCAGAGTCTTTGCCATTGTGGTATCGGAGGTCAGTCCGTAGACGTCACTCAGGTAAGCGGGTGTCCAGAAAAGATAAAACCACCATACTCCGTCAGTCATGAATTTACCGAAGGCGAAAGCCCAAGTCTGACGGTATTTGAATGTTTGCAGGAAGGGAATCTTCTTTTCCTGTTTGGCTACGTTATTGTTTGCCTTTGTCTCCGCGATAGCATCCTGGTAGATGTAATCTAGCTCCGCTTTGTTTACCAGAGGGTGTTCATGAGGCTTTTTGTACATGAAGATCCAGAATCCCATCCAGATGAAACCAATTGCGCCGATGACAATGAATGCCATTTCCCAGCCGTATTTTGCTGCAATGACCGGTACGGTTATGGGTGCTATCAGGGCGCCTACCTGTGCCCCGGAATTAAATATGCTTGTTGAGAAGGCACGGTCTTTCTTGGGGAAGAACTCTGCTGTTGTCTTGATTGCAGCGGGGAAGTTACCCGCCTCCCCGAGAGCCAGTACAAAACGGGCAAATATGAAGAGAGTGACACTTACTGAAGTCACTAGCCCAATGTCATCCACAGTGCCGATTATCATGCGTGCCTCCTCAAAACCGACGAACCATTTCCCGGCAGTGATGCCTGAGGTTGCTATCCCGCAGAATGCGTGAAGCACAGCACCTGCAGACCATATGCCTATTGCCCAGAGGAATCCCTTTTTGGTGTCAATCCAGTCAACAAACCTTCCTGCAAAAAGCAGGCAGACTGCATAAAAAATCGAGAAAAGACCGGTGATGGTTCCGTAATCATTGTTGGTCCAGTGAAATTCGGGCGCAATGAAATCCTTCCAGGTAAGTGACAGTACCTGTCGGTCCATGTAGTTGATTGCAACTGAAAAGAACAACAATGAGGTGATGACCCACCGGTAGTTTGTCATCCCGGTTACTGAAGTTTTTGAAGACATAATGATAATCTAAAGGGTGTATACCATTGTTCGTTTTCGCGGTCAGGACTTCCTGCCTGATCCGATCAGTTACGGGTTGTCCGCAGCTTACTGATCAGGTCGAGTGTGTCTCGCACCATATTCTCCAGGGTTTTCCAGTCACCTGCGTTAATTATTTTATCAGTCACCAGCGCCGAACCCATACCTACGCATGTTACACCAGCCCCGAACCATTTGCCAAGATTTTCTTCCGTCGGATCCACTCCCCCGGTGGGCATGATGCTTGTCCAGGGGCAGGGGCCTTTGACGGCTTTGACGAATGATGGTCCCCCAACGGCAGAGCCCGGAAAAATTTTCACTATTTCTGCACCCAGTTCCTCAGCCTGTGAAATCTCGGTCACAGTTCCGCATCCGGGTATCCAGAGCACTTTTCTCCTGTTGCAGATCCTGGCCACCTCGGGATTCAGAGACGGGGAAACGATAAAGTCAGCACCCATCTGCATGAAAATAGCAGCCGTGGGGGCGTCAGGAACTGATCCGGCACCAATCATCAGGTCTGGTAACTCCCTGATTGCCCATTTCCTTACATCGGCAAAGACCTCATGGGCGAAGTAGCCCCTGTTGGTAAACTCAAATACCTTTGCGCCGCCTTCATAGCATGAAGCAATTACTTTTTTACATACCTCCGGATCAGGATGGAAGAAGAGAGGGACGAGACCCGTCTCTTCCATTGCCAGTACTGCATTGATTTTTCTGAATGATGACATAATTCAATAACAATTTTTAGAATTTGAAATAGTATTTTGCGTTGTAGTAGGAGATCATCTCGACCATTTTTCCTAACGTGCCGAGTTCAGATTCAGGGAGTTTACCTTTCTCTACATCTTCTCCCAGTATGTTGCAGAGAATTCTACGGAAGTATTCATGCCTGGGGTATGAGACAAAGCTGCGCGAGTCGGTGAGCATCCCAACGAACCTGCTGAGAAGACCCATGAGCGAGAGGGCATTAAGCTGGTTGATCATGCCAGTCTCCTGGTCAAGGAACCACCAACCGGCCCCCAGCTGGATCTTACCCGGGATCGAACCGTCCTGAAAGTTGCCGATCATGGTGGCTATCAGCTCATTGTCCCTCGGATTGAGGTTGTAGAGAATCGTTTTGGCCAGGTTGCCTCCTGCATCCAGCCTGTCAAGGAATTTTGAAAGTGTTCTGGCAACCTTGAAGTCGCCAATGGAGTCGTATCCGGTATCTGGGCCTAACTGCGCTAACATCCGGCTGTTGTTGTTGCGGATGGCGCCGTAGTGAAACTGCTGTACCCATCCTCTCTCGCTGTCCATTATTGCCAGCTCATACAGCATGGCAGACTTGAACTTTGATATCTCACCGTTTTCCAGGCGTGATCCGGAGAGCACCTTCCGGAGGATATACCCCACCTCTTTTTCAGTGTAGTCATCGGCATGGAACTGTTCGATGCCATGGTCACTGATGACGCATCCCGCTTCAGCGAAGTAAGCGTGCCTGACGCGCAGGGCTTCTATTAGTGAAGCAAATCCCTTGATCTCAGTCCCCGATGTTTCTTCCAGTTTATTAATATATTCTATGAATTTTGCCGGATCTTCAGGTGACATGGCCCTGTCCGGTCGCCATGCGGGCAGGACTCTGATCTCAAAGCCCTGATTTTTTATTGTTTTGTGATGCTCCAGGCTGTCGATGGGGTCATCGGTGGTGCATACCACCTCAACATTGAATTTCTTCATCAGTCCGCGTGCAGTATATCCTGGTTGCTGAAGAAGGGCTGTGCATTCTTCCCATATCTCAGCAGCCGAATCAGGGTTCAGAAGCCTGCCCACGCCGAAGACCCTCTTCAGCTCGAGGTGGGTCCATGCATAGAGCGGATTGCGCATGGTCATTGGCACAGTCTCTGCCCATCTGTCATATTTTTCTCGGAAAGTGGTATCCTTTCCTGTTATGTATTTCTCACTTATACCGTTGGTGCGCATCGCACGCCACTTATAATGGTCGCCCTCAAGCCAGAGCTGACCGAGGTCCTCGAAGCGCCTGTCTGTGGCAATGGCTTCGGGACTGAGGTGGCAGTGGTAGTCAATTATGGGAAATCCTTCCGAATGTTCGTGATAGAGCTGGCGGGCTGACTCACTCTGGAGCAGGAAGTCATCGTTTATATACTCTTTCATGGGAAGATTTTTTAATCTGATGTAAATAGAGGTATTATATGACGCCGATAGATGTTTTCCCAGACACATGTAGAGATTATCTGTTCATGTTCCATTAGTGCGTCGGTATAGCTTTTTCCCATTTCGGCTGCAACCTTGTATCCGACGTGTATCAGTTGCCGGAAGCTTGGATTGTAGTCTGGATCTCCGGGCACATGACGCAGGGTACCTGAGAATTTCAGTGTATCCCATCTGTCAACCATATCAGGATGAGGCAGCATCCCGGGTTTGATGTCTATGACTGTTGTATAGGGGCCGCACAATTCTTCGCGTCTGAAATATGCAATACGATATATTTTCTTTGCCATGTCCAGCCCGTTGCCTCCGGCGAGTGAGAGACCGATAACCTCTTCCAGCCATGTTGTGCCCGCTGTTTTAAGATGAAGACCGCAGTCGTGCTTCCGGATAAGATCACCCATCACATGGTAGATTGAGAACTTGTCGCTTCCTGAGTGGACGCTCAGCTTGAGGTTTTTTGGGAGCCCGAACTGCCTGACAGCGTATTTGATAACAAGGATGTCTTCCTCGAAATCCTGTGCAAAGCGAATGGGATCACCTTCATAATCGACTCCCTTGTTAAACCTTCCGGTATACTTTGGAGCCACAGTCTGCACGGGTACTTTCATGTCGGCGAGGACTTTGAGGATAAAGAGGAGATCGATCGGTTTCTGCGGTTCGTCCACCTCATCCATTGATACCTCAGTAATGAAATTCCCTTCTCCTTTTCTGGAAGCAATGTAACTGTATAATGCAGCAGCTTCCTTTAATGCGAGGAGAAATTTGGATGCGAAATCCCTCAGATATTTTTCGGTAATGGTAACTGCTTCTGTAACACCTGGTATCTTCAGGTCCCCACAGTACGAGCGGTGTGAATCCATGAAGCTTCTGATATCGGTATCAGTTGCTGCCGTTCCGATATAGTCGGCTACATCGAGTGTAAAGAAATCACAATGTTCGATATATCGATCAACAGTGGTGAGATTGATATGGTCAGCATCAACGAAATAGGGCCCGGTATAATTAAGTGCCTTCACTGCATCATCTGCCTCAGCCCTGGTGTCTGCAGGCACTGAATGGACAATATTATGTTCCCTGTTTGACTTGTTCCAGACCGGTGTAATGTTTATGTTTAATTCAGTAGATGCCAGTACCAGTGCTGCAAGCTGAGCCCTGCCCTGATGTGAGAACCGGTCCCCTATTCCAAAGGAGTATTTATCTATTTCTCTCATTGATTTGTAAGTATTTTGGGACATGGCGAAAATTAGCGAAAAAAAAATGACCCACATGGGAAATTCTGATTATTAATGTAGCTTTATTGACGTTTCTCTGGCAAAAATGTTACGGCTTACTGGCTGCCGAAGCAGAGGGAAACGCCCTCAGGACTATCAGAATGTGCATAAAGGTGTCTTAACAACAATTGTCTTCAGACAGCTGTTGAGGAATCGCAATGAACCTTTATTCTTAGCTACCAGCCTGATAAAGAAAAGCTCAAAGCAAGCACTTCTGCTCATTTCTGATGAGGGAGAAGCTCTGACACTATTCGCTGAAAGAATTGTCAGAGAAAACCTCAGGCTGTTTTTTGATGCCCGTATTTATCTGAATGGTATAATCATACTCCGGGTACATAAGTCAACTGTGAGTACACCGGGCACTGCAGTTACATATTTTTCCTGT
>JAAZAP010000036.1 GCA_012514255.1 Bacteroidales bacterium
GGAAATCACGACGGGGCCGGAAAGGCTTCTTCTCTGCCTTTGGCTCAGACTTCTTGACGATGATCTGACTGCCATCGAGCTCTGAGTTGTTAAGCTTTTCGATAGCTTCATAACCGGCACGGTCATCCGCCATCTCAACGAAACCGTAACGCTTCGAGAAGCCGGTTTCACGGTCCATAATGACTTTTGCGGAGATTACCTCCCCAAATTTGCTGAAAAGTTCCTGAAGGTCTTCTGCTTTGGTTACAGAACTCAGCTTGGCTACAAAAATGTTCATTTGAAAATAAATTAAACTGTTATTAAAGAATATTAAATCAGCCATCTGACAGTGAGGTATACATATATACTCCACACCCCACAGCGGTTTAGCTCATACAAATGTATTTAAATAATTTTAACATTTCCAAAATTATTTTAAATATTTGGAAATGATGGCATGAGGGCATCCTGTAATAATCAGTTACACCTCCCGGCCGGGGAGTCAAACCACTTCTCCCGGGTGGTCAGCACACCCTCCTTCTGATCACCAGACAGGTTCATGATACGCATGCGGTGAGAATCCCCTTCCCTGACCACCTTCAGGCGCCTCTCATTCTCCCCGGGATCATCTGTGGCCGCAAGGGCTATGAACAGAGCCTGTAATCTCAAAGTCTTAACAATCAACCTGTTTTACTTCGTATTCCTGACCAGCCGTTTGGTCTTTTCCCTGAGCCACTTTTTCAGTTCCGGTTTAAGGTGCTCCCGCAATGACCTGTAGACCCTCTCATGATAGTCATTCAGCCACTCCAGCTCCTTGTCGTCAAGAAGCGAGAGATCTATCAGAGTCTGATCTATGTAGCAAAGGGTCACTGTCTCAAATGCGAGGAAGCTTCCGTATTCCGTCTCTCCGTCATTGATGCAGACCAGCAGGTTCTCAGTACGGAAGCCATACTGCCCCTGCCTGTAGAAAGCGGGTTCATCTGACAGTATCATGCCAGGTTCAATACTTGTTTTAATATCACCCGTGGCACCCGAGCCTATTGACTGAGGCCCCTCGTGTACATTAAGGAAGCTGCCCACACCGTGACCGGTGCCGTGGCCGTAATTGAGCCGGTTGTCCCACAAAGGTTTTCTGGCCAGAATGTCAAGCTGGTATCCTTTTGTGCCCTGTGGAAACCGTGCCATGGCCAGATCAATTGTGCCCTTCAGGGCAAGTGTAAAATCGCGCTTCATCGCGGCATCGGGCTTACCCAGTGCAATTGTACGTGTTATGTCAGTAGTGCCTCCAAAATACTGTCCTCCTGAGTCGAGGAGGAAGATGCCTCCCGTTTCAAGCTTCACATCAGTCCGCCGGTCAGGAACATAATGCGGCAGGGCAGCGTGAGCATTAAAGGCAGCTATGGTGCTGAATGAAGGGCCAACACATCCCTCCTGCTCAGTCCGCATGGAGTCAATAGTGCCAGCTGCCGACAGCTCGGTCACAGTCTCCGATACAACTGTCTTCTCCAGCCAGTAGAAGAATCGCGTCAGCACTACCCCGTCACTGATCATCACCTCCCGCAGGTTCTTCAGTTCTGCTTCATTCTTTACTGCTTTCATTCTTGTGGGGATGCTCAGATCCTCCACAATAGTGACCCTGCCTGCAACGGACCTGTACAATGCGGCTGATGTGGTACCGGGAGCAAGAAGCAGAACAGATCTCTCCTCGAGGTGTCCGAGAACAGAGGTCACACAATCATATGGAAGCAACACAATCCCCTCTCTGTCGAAGGAGCTCTTGAGTGATCCCGGGATCTTATTCTCATCTGCAAAGAGCAAAACCTGGTCATGGCCAACAAGGGCAAACGAGAGCATCAGCGGGCAGTATATGATATCATTCCCTCTTATATTCAGCAGCCACATTACATCATCAGAAGCGGTTAGAAGCTGATAATCAACATTCATGCCGGCCATCACCTCCCTTACCCTGTCAAGCTTCTGCTTACGTGCAACACCGGCATATTTCACATCAAGCTCATAAGCCTCTGATGACGGGAGCGCGGGCCTGTCACTCCACAACGGGCTGATCAGGTCGGTTTTCAAATCCAGCCGTACTCCTGCATCCTTCATGGCAGCAGCAAGCAGTCTCATCTGCCCCACGGAGATAAGCCGTCCGTCAACACCCACTTTCCATCCCCGGCGCGACTGATCCTTCAGCCAGTCAATATGCTCCGGAGTATGTGGTATCCTGAGTCTTACCAGTTCATACCCCGATCCTGCCAACTGTTCCTCAGCCTGGATGAAATAGCGGCTGTCAGTCCACAGGCCGGCGAAGGTGCGTGTGATGACCACTGTCCCGGCTGAACCGGTGAATCCCGTCAGCCATCTGATCACTCTCCAGTGATCGGGCACATACTCGCCCAGATGCGGGTCGGATGAGGGTACAATAACAGCATCTGTCTTCCTGCGTTTCATCAGGGCACGCACCTCTGCGAGCCTTTTCCTGTATATTGCTCCTGACATCATTGTGTTTTCAGTAGAGTTGCTTACCGAAAAAATGCCTCATCCAGAAGTTATTGCCTTCATGTGTCATGAAGACCCGCTTGGGCCCTCCCCAGCCGTGACGCTCGCCCGGATAAATCATCATCTCAAAGGGTTTGTTGAGATCCTGCAGCGTCGTCACCAGCCATATAGTGTTCTGCATATGCA
>JAAZAP010000342.1 GCA_012514255.1 Bacteroidales bacterium
AGCAGAAATGACGGAATTGTCCCGGCAAACCCCACCACCCCGAGCAGAACCTCCGAACCGGTCATCCGGTAAACCACCCACGGCAGCGCAATACGCTGCATCCATGTGCCTATCAGCGAGATGCTCTGCCCGCTGAAGAACAAACGGTAGTTGCGGTGACGCAGTGATCTGAATACAATGTCAACTTTTATCATTAAAACGGGGTGTAATTATCCCTGCAGCAAGAGCTCAGCGGTGCAAAAATATTGATAAATTGCCATATTGACTAACTACCGTTATAAAAGCAGAGATCATGTATTATATCCTTTTCTACACGACTGTTGAGAACTACATTGAGCGCCGGGCACCCTTTCGCGAGGAGCACCTCGGACTGATACGTGAGTTCCACAATGACGGCCGGCTCTTTATGGCCGGAGCGCTGGCCGAACCGGCCGACGGTGCCGTACTCATCTTCAGGGGCGATAACCCGCAGGCGGCCCACGACTTTGTCAGCCGCGACCCGTACGTGAAGAACAAACTCATCACCGAATGGACTGTCAGACCATGGATAGTGGTGACAGGTTAATGTGAATCCTAAATTATCAAGCCATATGAAAAACATTTTATGCCATTCCGGCAGGGCAAACAATATTGCCGGATTAGTAATCCTGATCCTTCTTGTGCCGGCATTAACTGCCAGCGCTCAGGATCCGTTCATGCAATATCCTGATATTCAGGGAAACACTATTGTTTTCGCCAGCGGCGGCGACCTGTGGAAGGTTGCTGCAGACGGTGGAACAGCATGCAGGCTCACTTTCAGCGACGGCCGCGAGACCTATCCCGAGATATCTCCTGACGGCAGCCTGGTTGCCTTTACCGGTGAATATGACGGCAATGCCGATGTTTATGTGATGAACATTGACGGCGGCAACATCACAAGACTGACATGGCACCCGGGCATGGATGAAGTGACAGGCTGGAACCCCGGTAATAACAAAATTATGTTTTCTTCCGGCCGCCACAGCCCCTCGCGCTATGTTAAGATGTACATGATCTCCCCCGATGGGTCAGGCCTTGAAGAGATGATAATGTACGATGCTGCCCGCGGCAGCTTCTCCCCAGACGGGAAAAAGATAGCCTACAATAAGGACTCACAAGACAATGCCACATGGAAACGCTACAGGGGTGGCAGGGCACAAGAGATCTATATCTATGACCTCGCGAAGGACACTGAGACCAATATAAGCAATTACGGTGGATCAGACCGGTGGCCAATGTGGATCGGGGATAAAGTATACTTCAGTTCTGACCGGGACAGGGTACTGAATATCTGGTCATATGACACCGGGAGCGGGAAGATTGAACAGGTGACAAAACACAGCGAGTATGATGTGAGACACCCTGACTTCGGCAGCAACCATATTGTCTATGAACTTGGTGGTGATATCTGGAAGCTTGACCTGGCATCAGGCAACTCCGCAAAAGTTCCTGTCAGGATACTGAACGACATGGAGGAGAGACGCCCGTTCATGAAAGACGTCAGCGGTGATATCACCCGCGCTGACATCTCTCCCTCGGGTAGCAGGGCCCTGGTAGTTGCACGA
>JAAZAP010000343.1 GCA_012514255.1 Bacteroidales bacterium
AACGGGAGGCAATGCGCCAGATGCGCGGAGCAGGTGGTCAGGGCCAGGCCCGTAGCCAGACCGGGCAGGGAACCACAGGTACGGATACCACTGCCCGCACACAGCGGGTCATCATCCGGAACCAGTAAAGGCAGACAGTTGCACATAGGCAAATAAGCATCGAAGACCATGTTCAAAAGATACGGACACGACATACGGATTGCTCTTGAGTCAATACTCTCAAACAAACTCAAGTCGATCTTAACCGCACTCGGAATAATCTTCGGGGTGGCGGCTGTCATCAGCATGCTGGCTATCGGCAACGGAGCGCAGCAGGAGATACTGGAGCAGATAAAAATGGTGGGCGTCAACAACATACTTATCAGTCCCATAGTACAGGAAAAGGATGCCTCATCCGAAGAGGGGGAGAAGCAGCTGAATAAATTCTCCAGGGGTCTGACGTTGCTTGATGTGGAGGCTATACGCAGCTCCATACCTTCAGTAAACAGAATAAGCCCGGAAATATCTTTCAACTCAACAATCGTCCTGAGCGGGATGAGATATACCGCCAAACTCGTGGGAGTCTCAAATGATTATTTTGAGCTTTACAACCTGCCTCTTTCACAGGGGGTTTTCTTCAATGATTACCAGGAGGAGTACGGCATACAGGTATGTATCATAGGCGCAAATATCAGGGCCAAGTTCTTCAGCCAGGTTGATCCCATAGGTCAGTATCTCAAGTTTGACAACGTCTGGCTGAAGGTGATTGGTGTTCTTGAAAGGACCAATGTCTCACTCACGGGCTTTGAAGAGCAGGGCGTCAACGTTTACAATGACAACGTCTATATTCCTATCAAGACAATGCTGATGCGTTACCAGAACAGGGCGCTGGTCAATACCAAGCTTGCCAGTGAGGCAACATCCATGCAGATCGTCGGGGGAGGACGCAGGGTGTCAAGGGTGGTTGTAAACAGTTCGAATGCCTCCACATCCGAGACCAACTACAACCAGCTTGACAAGATTGTGGTGCAGGTAAAGGAAACGGAGCAACTTACACCAACAACCGAGGTTCTCAGCAGGATGATGCTAAGGAGGCATTCAGGGGTAAAGGACTTTGAGATCACCGTTCCCGAACTGCTCCTCAAACAGCAACAGAGAACGAAGGACATTTTCAATATTGTGCTTGGGGCCATCGCCAGCATCTCCCTGATAGTGGGTGGCATAGGCATCATGAATATCATGTTTGCTTCTGTGATGGAGAGAATAAAGGAGATCGGCACCAGGATGGCTATCGGAGCCAAGAAGATGGATATAGTGGTTCAGTTCCTTTCCGAGGCTGTGCTGATCAGTGTATCAGGTGGGTTTATCGGAATTTTCCTTGGGATCATACTGGCGGTGCTGATACAGAAGATAGCGGGGATAACCACCATTGTGTCATTTTTCTCTGTGGTGGTAGCCTTTGGCGTATCCGCCGCCGTGGGGGTCATCTTTGGCTACTCACCCGCGAAAAGGGCATCAGAAAGAGACCCGATTGAATCACTTCGTTATGAATAACTAATTGACATGAAAAGGATAAAAGCACTCTCCTTAACAATTCTTCTCACCATTGTGGTTGCTATACCTGCCAATACGCAGGAAATAAGACGCCTCTCCCTGGATGATGTTGTCAGGCTTGCCTCCGAACAGTCGCCCAACGCCCTTATTGCCAAGCACCGTTTCCGTGCCAGTTACTGGCAGTACCGTACCTTTGTGGCGGAGTATCGTCCCACACTGACACTGACGGGAAATTTGCCTGACTACAGCACTGCCTACAGCAGGGTGTGGAATTCTGTTGCCCAGCAGTGGGAATATGCCTCCACTAACGTGCTGCAGACAACCGGTAATTTATCACTGGCACAGAACATAGGCCTTACCGGCGGTTCAATCTCCCTATACTCTGACCTTACTTACGAGAAAAACTTTGAGACAGACGGGGAACGATATATCACTTCTCCCCTGAATGTGAGGCTCACCCAGCCACTCTTCAGGTACAATGAGCTCAAATGGCAGAAGAAGATAGAGCCGCTGAAGTATGAAGAGGCCCGTAAAACTTACCTGAGAGATATAGAGAATGTGCATATGATGGCTGTGCAGTACTTCTTCAACCTGGCATTGGCACAGATAAATAAAGAGATAGCGGAGACCAACATGCAGAATGCTGACACGCTCTATCAGATAGCCCTGGGAAGATATAATCTGGGTACCATTGCTGAGGATGAACTGCTTCAGATGGAACTCTCCTATCTCAATGCCGGCACTGCCATCAATGAGTCTGAGATGAACCTTCGCGACAGGGAACTGAAGCTGAGATCCTTTCTTGGATTTAACCAGACAGTGCGCCTTGAGTTGCTTATTCCCAATGAAATACCTGATCTTGAGGTTGATGTAAATGAGGTTTTGAAGCTGGCTGAGCAAAACAACCCGGAGCTAATAGCACTGGAACGGCAACTGGTGGAGGCGCAGAGCAGCGTGGCACAGGCAAAGGCTGAGAAAGGACTCAACGCCAACCTGACGGCATCATACGGATTAAGGGATCAGGATCCGATACTGAATATGGCCTATGATCAGCCCAACAAACAGCAGACCATCAGGGTAGGTTTCTCGCTTCCCATACTTGACTGGGGGCAGGGCCGCGGAAGGTACAAGATGGCCCAGTCAAGCGAGGAGCTCACCCGGGTGCAGGTTGAGCAGTCGCGTGTCGATTTTGAGCAGAATCTTATGCTTGACGTTCATCAGTTCAACATACAGAATGACCAGGTCAGGATAGCGGCCAAGTCAGATACCGTTGCCGCCAAGATGTTTGAGGTTACCAAGCAGCGCTTCCTTATAGGGAAGATTGACGTGCTGGAGCTTAACAACGCGGACACGAAGAAGGACCAGAACAAGAGAAGCTACATTCAGGCCCTGAACAATTACTGGACCTATTACTACAACATGAGGGCCCTCACCCTGTTTGATTTCATAACCCGCAAGCCCCTCGAAACCGACTACGACAAGCTTGTGGAATAGGGACTGACACATATATGAAAGCTGCCGGCAGACGCCGGCAGTTTTGCTTCTTAATCATATGGTTTAAGAAAATAATGTTATATATTTGCGCCTCGTAAATAATTAAGCGAATCACATACAACAA
>JAAZAP010000344.1 GCA_012514255.1 Bacteroidales bacterium
CAGGCTATGAGTCAGGAAGGGCTTCAGTCAGGCCGGTGAGGGTCAGCGCGGAACATCCATTCTATTGCCTGGAGGGAAATGACAACATTGTGTCAGTATATTCAGAGAGGTATTCTCACCAGCCGCTTATAATAAAAGGCGCAGGTGCTGGTGCAAATGTTACTGCAGCGGGTATATTTGCAGATATACTTTCAGTTGTCAATAATTAGCATCATGGAAAAGAGTATCATGGTCAAGGCGCCGGCAACCATATCAAACCTCAATTGCGGGTTTGATGTCATCGGGCTTGCACTGAATGAACCATTTGATATCCTGGAGCTTGAGCTGACTGAGAAGTCTGGCATTGAGATTACCGGGATAAAGGGCTGTGCCGGGCTCAGTCAGGATCCGGATAAAAATGTTGTAGGCGCGGTGCTCAGGGCTGCTCTGGACAGGGCTGGCAGCCGGAATGGTTTCAGAGTTAAGATTGAGAAGGGCATCAGGCCCGGCAGCGGCATAGGATCAAGTGGTGCCAGCGCAGCAGCGGCAGCCTTCGCCGCCAGTCACCTCCTGGGAGATTTCTTCAGCCCGGTTGAACAGGTAATGCTGGCCATGGAGGGAGAGCGGCTTGCTTCGGGCTCAGCTCATGCCGACAATGTAGCACCGGCACTATTTGGAGGCATTACCCTTGTACGCAGTTATGAACCGCTTGATATTGTTGAACTACATGTTCCTCAAGAGCTGTTCTGTGTGGTTATTCACCCTGAGTGTGAGATAAAGACTTCCGTGGCAAGAGGATTGCTTGACCGAGAGATCCCGCTTGCCACCGCTGTCAGGCAGTGGGGTAACCTGGCAGGACTGGTTGCCGGACTGTATCGGGAGGATTATGAGCTCATTGGGCGTTCTCTTGTTGATTTTGTGGCAGAGCCCAAACGGTCCGTACTGATTAAAGGTTTTGACCAGCTGAAGAAGTCTGCCCTGAAATGCGGAGCACTGGGAGTAGGAATATCCGGGTCAGGACCCTCAGTCTTTGCGCTCTGCAAAGGAGGGGACTGCGCTGAGACAGTGCTTGAGGGGATGTCTGAGACCATGAGATCTATTGGCATTGTATTCGATGCTTACCTTTCACCGGTAAGTGGTCAGGGAGCACATATCTGCCAGAAGATAATGCCTGAATAGAATGAAGTATTACAATCTCAAAGATCCGCGGATTATTACAGGCTTCAGGGAGGCAGTTGAAAAGGGCATCTCATCCGATCTGGGACTCTTCATGCCTGAGAGTATACCCAGGCTGGATGATGGTTTCTTCAGACGGCTGCCATATATGACCCTGCCTGAGATAGGTATGGCGGTCGGATCACTCTATACGGAAGAGGATATCCCGGGAAAGGCGATGCGGCAGATATGCGAGGAGGCTTTTAACTTCCCGGTTGTCATCAGGCAGGTGGATGAACGAAAGCAGGTACTGGAGCTGTTTCATGGTCCTACTGCCGCCTTCAAGGACTTCGGGGCGAGGTTTATGGCAGGCTGCTTCAGGTATTTCTCCTCGCACGATGACAAACGGAGGGTGGTACTTGTGGCTACCTCGGGTGACACAGGGGGGGCGATAGCATCAAGCTTTCTCGGTGTGGAGGGGGTAGACGTCATCATTCTCTATCCCTCGGGCAAGGTGAGTAGCCTCCAGGAGATGCAGCTAACCTCCCTCGGCAGGAATATCACTGCCATTGAGGTGGAAGGTTCCTTTGACGATTGCCAGGCGATGGTCCAGAGTGCTCTTGCCGGTTCTGCCGTCCGGGAAAGAGTGAAACTCACATCGGCAAACTCCATCAACATAGCCCGCCTGATACCCCAGAGCTTCTATTATTATTATGCCATAGGCCGTACAGGCAACGGCAGGGTGGTATCTGTTCCCAGCGGGAATTTTGGCAACATAACGGCAGCAGCCATGGCCTGGCGCTCAGGTCTCGGCATTGACCGCCTCGTGGCTGCTACCAATATCAACAGGGTGGTTCCTGATTACCTTGAGACGGGTCATTACTTTCCGGCTCTGTCTGTTTCCACCATTGCCAATGCCATGGATGTGGGCAATCCCGGCAATTTCGACAGGTTCAGGAGAGTATTTGATGACGACTTTGGAACAATCTCCGGGTCGGTTTCAGGCTACTGGTATGATGATGACCGGATCAGGGAACATATTGGTCAGGAGTATCGTCGCACAGGTTACCTGCTTGATCCTCACGGTGCGGTGGCAAGTCTCGGACTAGATGCCTGCCTGGAGCATCATTCCGGGTCATGCGGTATCTTCGTGGCTACTGCACATCCGGCCAAATTCAGGAATATCGTGGAGCCACTCATCGGCCAAACCGTGGAGATCCCTGACAGTCTCAGGCATTTCCTGGGTGGTGAAAAGCACTCAGTGTTGATGAAAGCAGGTCCGCAACAGCTTGAAGAGTACCTTCTTGACAGATACCGAACTGGATGACAGAATGATGGGAGAGTCCGGTCATGAGTAATAAATACCGAGAGTTCCAGGTCTTTGTGAAGCCCGTTGGCGCCAGCTGTAATCTGAGGTGCAGTTACTGCTACTACCTCGGGCACAGTCAGCCGAAAGGGGCATCGCTTGGGAAAAGGATGAGTGATGAAGTGCTGGAGACATACATAAAGCAACATATTAATGCGGCCAGTGGTGGTCAAGTATTCTTTTCATGGCATGGTGGTGAGCCGACACTGGCGGGAATTGACTTCTACAGGCGTGCTGTTGAGCTTGAAAAAAGGCATGCTCCTGCAGGCTGCAGGATAGTCAACGGCATGCAGACCAATGCAACGCTGATAGATGAGCAGTGGGGCCGGTTCCTGAAAGAGGAGGGCTTTTATGTTGGTGTCAGCCTGGATGGTCCTGAGCGGTTTCATGACAGCAACAGGTTCAGGGCTGACGGCAGCGGGACATTTTCGGAAGTGATGAGAGGACTGGAGATACTCAGGGTACAGAGCGTGCCGCATGAGATTCTCTGCTTGGTCAATGACGAGAATGTGCATGCTCCGCTTGATGTATACAGGTTTTTCAGGAACCTCGGTGCACAGTATATAACTTTCCTGCCTCTCGTGGAGCGGATCAGCCGCGATACATCCGGGGTGACTGAAAGAAGTGTTGGTGCATTGGACTTCGGCATGTTTCTGGCAGCTGTCTTTGACGAATGGGTCACAGAGGATATCGGGAATATAAAGATCCAGATCTTTGAGGAGGCCGTGCGCACTGCTTTCAACCAGGAGCACACCCTCTGCATCTTCAAAGAGATGTGTGGTGCGGTGCCGGTGGTTGAGATGACCGGCGACTTTTATGCCTGTGATCATTTCGTTAATGAGGAGCACCGTATCGGCAATATCATGAACCGGTCACTGGGGAGTCTTCTTGATGATCCGCGGCAATTGGCCTTCGGCGAAGCCAAGAAGACGACGATGCCCCGATATTGCCTTGACTGTCAAGTGCTTGACATGTGCAATGGAGAGTGCCCCAAAAACAGGTTTATCACTACTCCGGATGGTGAGTCCGGGCTGAACTACCTCTGCGAGGGGTACAGGTATTTCTTCAACCACTGTCGGCCGTTCATCAATGAGGTTGCCCGCCTGTGGAAAGGAGAGGGTTAGCTACCCAGTGTTTCCCTGAAGAAGTCAGTCGTCCTTTTCCATGCCAGGTCAGCAGCTTCCTTATTGTACCTCGGGCCTGTATCATTATTGAAGGCATGCTGCGTACCCTCATAGATGAATATCTCGTATTCTATGCCTGCCTGTTTAAGCGCCTCCTCGAAAGCGGGTATTCCCGCGTTGATACGTTCATCGTCGCCGGCATAGTGAGCCATCACCTTCGCATTGATTTTTGGTACTTCTTCAGACGCAGGTGTTGATCCGTAGTAAGGCACAGCTGCATCGAGGTCAGGTGAGTTGACAGCCACCTGGTTGGTCATTGCGCCTCCCCAGCAGAAGCCTGTGCAGCCAACCTTTCCGGTTGATCGGGGATGGGTTTCAAGGTACTTCACTGCTGCCACGAAGTTCCGTATTGTCTCCTCGCGGTCAAGCTGTCCGATCAGTTCGCGTCCCTTGTCCTGGTCTTCAGGCGTTCCTCCCAAAGGTGAGAGAGCGTCAGGGGCAATAGAGATAAAACCTTCCATGGCCATTCGCCTGTTGACATCCTGTATGTGAGGCACCAGTCCCCTGTTCTCATGGATGACAATCACCCCGGGCAATTTCTCTTTGCCTTCGGGCATGGAGAGATAGGCACGAATGTCGCCTGAGGCACCGGGATATGTGATAAACTCATTGATCAGCTTCAGGGCATCTGATCCTTTTGCCCTGGCAGATGCTCCGTTACATCCCGGAAGGATGACCACCGCGGCAGCAGTCCCTCCGGTGACAAGAGCCAGACGCTTCATGAACACGCGCCGGCTTACACTGCCGGTGCGGTACTCTTCATACAATTCATCTACTTTCCTCTTCATCGTTCTGTTGGTTTATACAGGGTTAGAAAAATATCCAGGTTAAGACTTGCGTGTCTCCTCCTTGATCCTTTGTATATGACCTCGTCCCAGTCCTTTTACCTCACAGCCGAGCTGGAAATAGCGACGGATCCTGTCATCGCTGAGTATTCCGAAGCAATCAATAATAGCTGCGGGCTGACCGATGGTCTTCACCACCTTGTCCGGGTCAAGGTCAAGATAGGCTGAATGGGGGACGGCGAGGATGACTGCCTCAGCTCCTTTGAGAGCTTTATTCAGGTTCTGTTCTATCTTAATCTCCTTAAGCTTTTCCTGGTTGCGGAAGAACTGTGCCTTGCTCTGGCCGGCTGCCGGGTAGGTATCCTGCTGTTCGAACTCCCACCAGTGTTCCACGTAGGGGTCATGCACCCGTATCTCTGCACCCATCTCGGCTAGCTTACGGATCACTATTTCCGAGCCGCTGTAGCGGGTGTCTCCCACATCCTCGCGGTAGGCAGCGCCAAGCACGAGAATGTCAGCAGCAGCAATGGGCTTGCCCATGTTGCGTAGGGCGTCGCGGGTGAGCTGTCCTACATGCAGTCCGCGGGTGTCATTGATATCGATGGCCATAGGGGTGATCCTGAAGATGTCATCCTCAAAGCCGAGGATATGCTTGTATGCCCATACGCCCAGCCCGCCATCCTTGGGCAGGCAGTATCCGCCTATCCCTGGTCCCGGGAAGATAATATTGCTGTGTGTGGGCCTCATCTTTATAGCCTTGATCACCTTCAGCAGATCGACCCCGTTTCGCTCTGCGAAGAGGCTCCATTCATCAAGGAAGGCAAGTATGGTGGCGCGGTAGCTGTTCTCAACAATTTTTGCAGTCTCTGACTCGATGGGCCTGTCCATCACTGTCAGCGGGAACTTATCAGTGTTCAGTACTTCGGTCAGGAATTTGACCACGCGCTTTTTGGCTTCCTCGTTGATGCCGCTGCAGACCCTCCAGAAGTCGCGAATGCTGGCAACATAATTGCGGCCGGGCATAACTCTCTCATAACTGTGTGCAAGAAGCGGGTCGCTTTTTATGCCACGTTTGGTGAATACCTTTTTCATGATGGGATATGCCACCTGTTCCGTGGTGCCTGGTGCCACGGTGGTCTCAATCAGCACCAGTGCTTCAGCAGGGATGTGTTCCGCTATGACCGCCAGCGACGCTTCGAGGGCTGCCATATCTGTCTCTCCGGCACGCACGTTGCCGAGCTCCTCCTTAATATAATCACACTGAACGTCTACAACCACCACATCGGCCAGCTTAAGCACATCATAGGTGTAGGTTGCCATGAGCGTCTTCTTCTCCTTCACACACCTGGCAATCATCGGATCAACCTCCGGGTCTTCGGCCTTGACGGGTGAGACGCCGCGGTTGAGCATGGGTATCTTCCAGAAGCTGCGCACGCTCGGGCGCTGCATGCCAATAACAAACTTGGAGGGTTTGCCTTTCCTGTCTACAGTGTCGGCAACTATGGCTGCCATAACGGCTCCCACGAAGCCAACGCCCATGACCACAACAATCTCGCGGCCTTTGGCGCGTTCCTGGCTGACCCGCTTGCTGATGGTTTCAAACTCGGATTTATAATCTTCCGGTTTCGGAAGGGGGAACTTTTCGCCGTTAGGGCTGACAGAATACTTTTCGCTCATATATTTTTCTTTAGAATGTTTAAATCATATGAAACTTTCAGGAGCAGAAACTCACAAATAAATATGATTGTTTTTTCCCATGCAAGTTCCATCCGACCAATGAAATAATAATTAATTAAATGAATGAATAAAAATAGTAAAAAGATATCTGACAGGCATTATCCGGGCTAAAGTATATGAAACGTGGAACGATATTCAATTCATTTTATGATGACGGCCAGACATGGACCCCGATAGCCACCCCTGTATACTCTTGTAGATTTTCACAGGACTTTCATACCTTTGTTTACAACATCCGGGCATGAACTGACATGCAGCATGGTTGTTATTAAGGAGGAGAACCAAAGAGAAATGCCTTATGAAAAAGATCCTGTTGCTGCTGTTGCCGGTTGTTTTAATGATAGCAGCCTCATGCGGTAAAGAAAAGACCTCGGAGCGGTTTCAGCTCCTGACAGCCCACGTATGGGCCAGTGACAGCCTGCTGGCTGATGGCGTTAAAGCAGACGGTCCGGGCCAGATACTTGAAAAATTCAAGGGAGATGTGACCTTCAGGGAGGATGGCACGGGGACCTTCGGACAGTATTCGGGAACCTGGGTGTTCACCGACAATGAAACAAACCTGGCGATCGATTCGCCTGACCTGCCTATTACCCTGCCGGCACATATAGTTGAGCTTACTGCAAATTCACTGAAAGTGACACTACCCTATCCCGGGGCAACGATTATAAATGTCAGGATGACATTCAAGCCTAAATGATCTTTATTCGCACTTCACTGGTTGTTTGCCTTTACCTGCTTATTGCTGAAGGTTTGCAGGCGCAGACGGTAGTCAGCGGGAGGGTGACCGACAGGCAGAGCGGTGAGCCCCTGACGGGAGTGTATGTGATCTGGGGAAAGAGCTCCGGCACAAGCACTGACGCCACCGGACACTTCTCCTTTACAGCTTCGCCCGGCACTCTGACGGTTGAGTTCAGGTACATCGGCTACAGATCGGCATCGGAAACAATTTTAGTCACTGATGATCATGCCGTTGAAATGAAGATAGAGATGGATTCTGAAGCGCAGTCACTTGACCAGGTGGTAGTCAGCGCGGACAGGATGGAACAGAAGCGATCTGACCTTACGGTCTCAATGGAGGTCATCAGGCAGGATTACCTCTACCGGGCTCACATCACCGATGCGCAGGAGTTGATTACCAGGATGTCGGGTATAGAGGTGCTTGACGGGCAGGCCTCCATCAGGGGAGGGAGCGGGTTCAGCTATGGCGCCGGCAGCAGAGTGCTGGCACTCATTGACGGTCTCCCCATGATGTCAGCTGATGCGGGAAATATCAAATGGCACTTCCTGCCTCTGGAGAATCTCTCCCAGATTGAGATTATTAAAGGCGCCTCTTCAGTATTGTACGGCTCTTCGGCTCTCAATGGTGTGATAAACTTCAGGACTGCAGATGCTTCCAACATTCCGGTCACCAGCTTCTTCACTGAAGTCGGGATATATGGCTCTCCTGCAAACAGCGACTGGAAATGGTGGGATACACCCCGGCTCTTCGGCACTACCTCCTTCTCCCACCTGCAAAAGGTTGGGCAGACGGACCTTGGCCTGGGACTGAACCTTTCGTCCGACAGGGGATACAGGAAGTATAATGATGAGACCATGGGAAGGGTCAGCATTAGGCTGAAACATCACAGCAACAGGGTTGAGGGATTGAAATATGGTCTGAACCTGAGCGGAGGCAAGACCTATAAGACCGATTTCGTCCTGTGGGAGGATGCCGAGACCGGCGGGCTCAAACAGGATACATCAACAGTATCACGGTTGCACGGGTACTATTTTGCTGCTGATCCTTACATCACCCTGGGTAAAAGGGGACGGGTAGGGCATGATATAAAAATGAGGATGCAGGCTTCTAAAAACAGGTTTCCCGTCAGGACTGCAAACAATGCAGGTTCTGTTTCCCTTTATGGCGAGTACCAGTTCTGGTTCAGATTCTCCGACCATGTCAGTCTCACAGCGGGATTGTCGGAAACGTGGAGTGTCATCAGCTCCAACTTCTATGGTGACCACCGCGGACTTAACCTGGCAGGCTTTGCACAGGCGGAGGTGCGACCTCTAAGCCGGCTAAAGGTAACCGGTGGAGTACGCGTTGAACAGAATTACCTGGATAATGAGCCTGACAGGCTGGTGCCTGTCTTCCGGGCCGGAATGAATTTCCAGGCTGCGCAATTCACTTTCCTGAGGGCATCATTCGGCCAGGGTTACCGTTATCCCTCCATCGCTGAGAGGCATGCAGCCACAACCCTCGGATCGGTCATGATCTTTCCCAGTCCGTTCGTGAAGCCTGAGTCGGGCTGGAGCACCGAGGCAGGAGTGATGCAGGGCTTCCTGATAGGCCGGCTCCGCGGAGAAGGCGACCTGTCGTTTTTTTTATCGCAGAACAGTGACATGATAGAGTACATCTTCGGGCTTCATTATGATCCGGAGAGCGGGGTCGCAGGTCTGGGCTTCAAAGCAACAAACGTTGAGCAATCAAGGATATATGGTACCGAACTGGAACTGAAGCTGAGCCGGACCATGGGAAAGATAAACACCACGGTCACCGGAGGATATACCTTCATTCACCCGGCAGAGATCAATGCCTTCACCGGGAGGAGTACAGGCGTCTTCCTTAAGTACCGTAGAAAACATACAGCCAAAATCGGACTGATGGCTGTTACTGACCACCTTGAGGCAGGATTGGAGATGTACGCAAGGTCAAAGACCCTTAACATTGATGATGTCTTTCTCAATCCACTGACCAGAGAGTCTATACTCCCCGGTTTCTTCGACTACTGGCAGGAGCATAACAGAGGCTACTTCATGATGGATGGCTCTCTGGGGTACAGCCTTAACAGGGCCCTGAAGGTGTCAGTGGCGGTGAAGAACATTACCAACACCGAGTATATGGGGCGTCCCGGAGACATCCAGCCCCACCGCAACTTAAGCCTGCGGCTGAGCGGGAAGTTCTGATGCTTTTGTTATTTTTACCTTATGTCACATCTCAGACTGGTATTCTTTTTTTTGACATGCACAACTGCAGTGCTATCATCGCAGCCTCTCTGCGCCCAGGAGAGCTGGGGCTCGCAGTGGACAGCCGGCATTGATCTGGTCAGCAGCTACATCTGGAGGGGAGCCAGGCAGGGGAGAGGCCCTCATCTTCAGCCCTCGGTTGAGTATTCTGCCGGACCGTTTACAGCAGGCATATGGGGGACCTTTGACCTCCATGGATACAAAGAGGTGGATCTATATGCTGCTGTGGACCTGCCTTGCGGATTCTTTGTCAGCCTGCAGGATTATTACCTGGCAGAATTGCCCTGGGCTGATTTCTCGACAGAGAGCGGCAGCCATGTGCTGGAAGCGGGTCTGGGCTATGAGTCGGAGAATGTCAGCCTGATGGCTAATTATATCTTCAATGAGGCAGGAGGAATAGGATCATCCGGGGGCGATTTATATTTTGAGAGCAGGTTCTCATTTGACTATTTCACGGTTATCATGGGTGCCGGTAATGGTTGGCATACTGAGGATGGCAGATTCAAAGCCTGTATAATTGGTCTGGAGGTGAGCCGGGATATAACGGTCAGTGATACTTTTGCCATACCGGTCACAGCTCAAATGATCTATAATCCTGATCAGGGCATACTGTTCATGGTGGCCGGATTATCTTTAGCAACGGGGTCTGGTAACTGATACAGTTCTCACGCCCGATGCATCCGGAAGAAAAAATTATTAGATTTGACTTCAGAAAGAAGATGAAGGCAATGAAATATATGAAGGTGAGTATTCTTATCGCATTACTGGTTTTCTTTTCATGTGATGACAGGGGTGAAGAGTGGGTTGATGATGATCCGCCTGTACCATGCAGGATGATCATTAAGAAAGATGCATGCGGTACAACTGATATCGGTACCAATCTGGAGTGGCTGAACACGTTGATTCTAAGCTCTTATAATGACCAGACAGAGATTTACAGGGGAAGGATATGGGTAAAGAACTACAATGGTGTGGATTATATAGTCACTGACATGCCTATTAGTACCGGCTATACCGGTTACCATGTTTTTCTTTGTGACGGCTCAGAGACCGAAATTGACAACAATTCGTTCTTTACCTCACTTTCAAACAGTCAGCTGCTCTGGGTAAGTTTTTGCCCTGAGCCCGGAACGACGGATTGAAGAAAACAAAAAAGCCATGTTTCTGCATGGCTTTTTTGAAATGAGTTTGTATAGGATTTATTTGGCAGTTACCCTGACATCAACCCTTCTGTTCTTAGCCCTGCATTCAGGGGTGTCATTAGCCGGGCATACGGGATGCTGCGGGCCATAACCTTCAGCCTCCAGGCGGTCAGCTGCAACACCTCTGCTGATCATCTCTGCCTTGGCAGCCTCTGCTCTCTCTGACGAAAGGGCCATGTTGACCACATCAGATCCGGTATTGTCAGTATATCCTCCTATCTTCAGTTTTACTGAAGGATATGCCTTCATTATGGCGGCTAATCGGTCAAGCTGGTCTTTTGATTCTGCTTTGAGGTTACTGCTGCCGGTCTCAAAATAGATCCGGTCAAGGGTGAACCAGGAGGTTTTGTCAATGGGCAGATTCACATCCTCAATGAATTCCAGAAGTTTGTATTCAACCGAGTTAACACCGACCTCGAATTCAGTTCCGTCAGCCAGTTTCTTCTTAATGGTGGCGCCCAGATCGTAAACCCAGTCTCCTGCATCATTAAGTGCACCTTTAATGGATTCCTTAATATCAGCTGCTGCCTGATCTATATCATTGACTATTTCAGTGGCAGCATCTTCTGCCTTTTCTTTAGTGCGGTTGCATCCCCGGCCGAACAGCAACCACAGCAGTATCAGGGCTGCGAGCAGCAAAAGCAGCCAGGTCCAGTTGAACTTAGGTTTGGAGGTCCTTACGTCTGCTACTTTTCTTGCGGTGTCATCAACAGCATCCCTGGCCTTATCGGCAAAGCCGAGCAGGCCGCCGCCGATACCTGCCGGAAGGGCGCCGAGGATAGCAGATTTGTCATTCATCAGGTTGCCAATGATTCCGGCAAATGACAGCCCCTTTTTCTTAGCCCAGCGGCTCAGGAATCCGATAATCATCGGTGCCACGGTTGTCAGCAGTTTGCTGCTCTTGTCCCTGGCCAGTCCGCTGGCTCCGGTAAGAGAGCCGAGGATGGAATTGAGATTGCCTCCAAAAAGGCTGCCCAGCAGGCCCTTACCGGCATCATCTAATTTTGTGTCGCCGAGCAGGCCGAGTCTCAGGTCATCATCGTCGTCGCCATCAAAAAGATCTGCAACGGTGTTCCACCATGAGGGAGCAGTTGTTGCTTCGGAAGTTTTCCCCAGAATACCTCCAAGAACTGTTGGGATCATGGCTGTAAGGCCTGATTTTGTTTTTGAGGCATCTTCACCCAGATTCTGGCTGATCATGTCAATGGCCTTATCTGTAAATGCGTTTTTCAATACTTGAAAAATACTTTCTGACATAGTTGGTATTGTTTAGTTAATAAATAAAGGAAACTCTTTCTTCTTCCCGAGTCATTTAGTAAAGGTTGAAAGGTTAAAATTAGTTAATCTTTTTATATGTACCAAAGGATCATTCTCATGTTTTTATTTAAATAATGTAACAATCAGAATAATAATGCTATACATATAAATTGCAGATGATAGCCAATAACGCGGGTTTTACATGTAGGAAACGGTTTAAGACTAAAGATCGGATAAATAAGGGAATTGCCATTGTGAATATAAATTTTAGGATTACGGATGAATCAGGAAGGGAATCACCTGTTACGCAGACCAGGCAAAAGAGAAGATTGAGGCTGTGAAAGAATGGCACCCGGATGGGATTGTCCTCACTTCATTCGGACGGACCCTTTCATCCTGAGGTTACCTATTCAAGACCTTCAAAATCAGGTTGCTTAAGCAACCTGTCTTTTTTGTTTTCTTTTATACTCCCGGAAGCAGGTTTCCGTCAAATCCATAAAATAAAAAAATCCGATGATATTCATCGGATTCTCGAGGTTTGGCGGTGCGGACGGGACTCGAACCCGCGACCCCCGGCGTGACAGGCCGGTATTCTAACCAAACTGAACTACCGCACCAAAAGCGATGCAAAATTAATCCAATTTTTCATTCCTCAAAATATTTTATCAATTATATCTTTAAGCTTTGTCAGCCCTGGTAATTGACCTTGAATCGCAAGGTTAAACCACTGATAAATACAATAATCACTGAGCGCAATCCCCGGGGTTTTATATATTTGTTCTGAAACCTGTGTATGAAAAATATTTACTTCAGGATAGCCGAGACTGACCCGCTGACGCAGGGGGGCGTGCTTGCCACAGTAACTGCGGCCACCGGATCGACACCTCAGAAACCTGGAAGCTCCGCATTTTTTGTTAACGGTAAACTCATCGCCGGGACCGTAGGAGGCGGCGTAGTGGAGAGCAAGGTGATGGAATATGCGGGCCGGTGTGCAGTTACAGGTGAGTCGGCACTGCTCGGATTTAACCTTGACAAGGATGCCCCTGACCCTGAAGAGGCTCTTTGCGGAGGTACACTGACCATACTCGTCGACGCTCACCCTCTGAAACATATTAGTGTCTTCAGGGAGATGCAACAGGATATAAGGGAGGGATTACCTGGCGTGCTGGTCACCTGGATCTCCACAACAGGCGATGGTTCCATGCAGATAAGGCGGTACTGGACAACCGGCAAGACCGAACTGCCGCTGCCGTCGGAGTCATGCGACAGGATCAGACAGGAGGCCGCGGCTATCATCACTTCCCGCGGTAAAACAGGATACAGAGAGATAAAATTCCCTGCCACGGAATCCACCGGACCCGCAAGATTTTTGCTTGAACCTGTGTTCCCTCTGCCACGCCTGGTGATTGCGGGCGCCGGGCATGTGGGAAAGGCGGTGTCGTACATGGGGAGATTTCTTGACTTTGAGGTTACCGTGATAGACGACCGCAGCGAGTTTGCTAACCGTAAAAACCTGCCCGATGCCGACAACATAATCGTTAAGGATATTGGCAAAGCCATGGCTGAGTTGCCCAAGGACAAGGATACCTACGTGGTCATTGTAACTCGCGGGCACAGCCAGGATGAGGAGGCACTTAGGCCGTGCATAGGATCAGGAGCTGCGTACGTGGGACTGATGGGAAGCAAGGTCAAGGTAGCCACCATGCGTTCTGGATTCCTTGAGAACAAATGGGCCACAGAGGCAGAGTGGAATGAGATATTCACACCCATCGGTCTGGAGATAGGATCACAGACGGTGGAGGAGATAGCAGTGAGCATTGCTGCCCAACTGGTGGCAGCTAGACATACTGCAAAAAAGAACTGAAGGCCCCCGGTCTCCGACTATGGACTTCGGGACAGAGATGAAAGAAATATGGGCCATAGTGCTGGCAGCAGGTGAGTCTAAACGTATGGGCTCACCGAAGATGCTTTTGCCATGGAAGGGGAAGACCATCATTGAACAGGTTGTTGAGAACGTTGTGACATCTGAGGTCAGCGGAGTGGTTCTGGTATTGGGAGCCGAAAGTGATAATATTAAGAACATTACATCCAGGTACAATGTAATTCATTGCTATAATGAAGATTATCAAAGTGGGATGCTCTCATCTGTGAGATGCGGTTTTACTGCTCTTCCTGATGACTGCAATGCGGTGGTTGTGATGCCGGGTGACCAGCCGATGATAAGTACGGTTGAAATAGACAGGGTGATATCTGCCCGGAAGAGATCAGGCAAGGGGATAGTGATGCCGGTATACAACGGCAGGCGCGGCCATCCGCTGCTTATAGACAGCAGATACAGGGAGGAGATTATGATACTGCCGGAGATAGAGGGGCTGCGAGCGTTGGCAGCACGAAACCCCGCCGATGTGTTTGAGGCTGAAACGGACGATCCCTCAGTGCTGAGGGACATAGATACCAGGGATGACTATTTGAAAGAACTGAGTATAATTAACAAGAGATGGTAGAGACGATCCGATTCAAACTGAACAGTGAGGAGGTAGAGCTGGTTACTGACCCTAACCGGATACTCCTGTGGGTTCTGAGGGATCATTTCGGTCTCACGGGTACAAAATACGGCTGCGGAATAGGTTTCTGCGGCGCGTGTACCGTGCTGATCGACAATGAGCCCACAAGATCATGCATGATGCCCGTGAGTGAAGTGGCAGGCAAAAATGTGATCACCATTGAAGGCCTGGAGCAGGATGATATACTGCACCCTCTACAACAGGCATTTATCGATCATGATGCCCTCCAGTGCGGATTTTGTACGCCGGGCATGATACTTACTTCAGTGGGCCTGCTGAAAAAGAATCCGGTTCCCACACGTGAAGACATCATCTCCGGGTTGGAAGATAATCTTTGCAGGTGTGGAGCACACACACGCATTATTGATGCTGTACAGGATGCAGCTGAAAAAATGAAGGGAGGGGAGAACAAATGAAGAGTGAAAAATTGACTGAAAAAGCGGTAATGCCTGGAACAGGAATGAAAAGAAGGAACTTCTTCAAGATACTGGGAGGTGGTATAGTTCTGCTGTTCAATCCGTTCAGCTATGGAAGCCTGCTTGCACTACCGGCAGAGCAGCGCAGGACGCTGACAAAGGATTACAATGCTTTCCTGCACATTGCTGAAGACGGTACAGTCACCTGCTTCACAGGCAAGATTGAGATGGGGCAGGGGATTGTCACCTCGCTGCCGCAGATGATGGCAGATGAATTGAATGTGCCCCTTCATAAGATGAAGATCGTAATGGGTGATACTGAATTGTGTCCGTGGGATGCTGGCACCTGGGGTTCTCTCACCACTCGTGCCTTCGGTCCGGCCATGAGGGCAGCAGCGGCTGAAGCAAGGGCAGTGCTTGTGCAAATGGCCTCTGAGAAGCTGGGAATACCCATCGGGCAGCTTGAGGTCAAAGAGGGTATAATAGCTGACGTCAGTGATGCCTCGAATTGTGTCACTTATGGAGAGCTGGCCAGTGGAAAGAAGCTGGAAAAATACCTTGATGTCAAGCCACCGGTGGAGGATCATGACAGATTCACCATAGTGGGCAAATCCCTCAAGCACAGCGATGCCTACGACAAGGTTACAGGTCGTACAAAATACACCGGAGATCTGAAGCTGCCGGGCATGCTGCATGCACGCATACTGAGACCGCCGTCTCACGGGGCGACACTGGTCTCCGCCGACCTCTCCGGAGCCGAGGCAATGGAAGGGGTGAGGGTTGTCCGCGACGGCGATTTCATAGCAGTGCTGAGTGAAGAGCGTGACCTGGTTGACATGGCTGTTGTATGGATAGAGGCAGAGTATACCTATGATGAGATGAAAGTCAGCGATGAGACGGTATTTGATCACATCAATAAAGGTGAGTACAGGGCAAATGTCGTGCGCAGTGCGGGAGACCCTGAGGCTGCACCACAGCTTTGCGACAAGGTGTTCGAACAGGAATATCATGACCCTTATCTTGCGCATTCTCCCATTGAAACACATACGGCTCTTGCCCGTTTCGAGGGAGACAAGCTGACAGTATGGGCCTCCACCCAGTCGCCCTTCGGGTTGCAGGACAGCCTGGTGAGGGAGTTTGGCATGCCGCTGGAGAAGGTGAGGGTTATTACTCCTTTCGTTGGCGGTGGATTCGGAGGAAAGAGCCTTCACCGCCAGGGAGTCGAGGCTGCAAGGCTGGCACGTATGACCGGAAGGCCGGTGATGGTGGCGTGGACACGCGATGAGGAGTTCTTCTATGATACGTTCCATCCCGCCTCGGTGGTGAAGGTGAAATCAGGTATTGACAGGGAGGGCAAGATACTTCTGTGGGATTACAATGTTTACCTTGCCGGGACCAGGGGTGCAGATACCATTTACGATGTGCCCAATCACCGGATCACAAGCTACAGTGAAGACAGGGACAAGTATCCTGTACATCCCTTTGGCACGGGTGCATGGAGGGCACCAAACAACAACACCAACACTTTTGCGCGCGAGACCCAGATTGATATCATGGCAGCCTACGCAGGCATGGATCCGCTGGAGTTCCGGCTGAAGAACCTTAAAGATGATAAGATGATCGGTGTCCTTAAAGCGGTGGCAGAAAAATTCGGATATGTGCCCGGCAAAGCTCCTTCAGGAAGAGGCATAGGCATTGCCTGCGGGACAGACGCAGGCACCTGGGTGGCGCACATGGCTGAAGTAGAGGTTGACAGGAAGAGAGGGAGGGTGAAAGTGTTGCGGCTGGCATGCGCCCAGGATATGGGACTCTGTGTCAACCCGCAGGGGGCGCTGTTGCAGATGGAGGGCTGCCTTACAATGGCATTAGGATACACACTCACCGAGGAGGTGAAGTATGAAGGTGGCAATATTCGCGACAGGAACTTCGACAGTTACCAGATCCCTCGGTTCTCATGGCTTCCGAAGCTTGACTGTGTCATAATGGACAGGAAGGACCAACCGCCCCAGGGTGGCGGTGAGCCAGCTATCATAGGAGTCGGGGCAGCAGTGGGCAACGCTATCTATGACGCCACCGGCGCCAGACTCTTCAGGGTACCGTTCACGCCTGAGAGAGTGCTGGCGGCGATAAAAGTCTGAAAGTCTGAAGTCTCCCTCCTCCGCCAGGGTTTCGGAGGGGAGGAAAGTCAGAAGATCATCACCTGGCAATATTAAGAAAAATGGAGGGAAGCGAAAACCACCCTCCTTTTTCATTGCTGACGTTAAAAGATTATTTTCCTGCTGAATACCATTGGTTCTGCTCGAGCAGGTCATTAACCTCCATCTCGCGGAACGGTATTGGGAGGATAAGGTTGCCGGCGTTATAATCAAAGCCGCCGATGCTCATCTTCCACCTCTTCAGGTCATGCAGACGATGCCCTTCCCAGCAGAGCTCGAGATACCTCTCTTCCCTGATCTGTTCACGTGTGACATCTTCAGTATAAAGAGGTGCAAGGGCTCTTCCTCGTATGACATTAATATCCTCCGTCGGGGTGTTCGGACCAATGTCAGCACCCGGGTCTTCAAAGTTAGCCTCA